>NZ_JADPKG010000030.1:0-432803 GCF_023073875.1 Bradyrhizobium sp. 154 | reverse complement strand
CGGTTTTGGTCCACGGCATGGTGTCCTCCCTCGAATCTTTGCAAATCCGAAGGAATCACAAGCCGGCCAAAACCGCTCACCCTTTTTCGGTCAGGCTCTCAGGATGAGGCCACGTTGGCGCTCGTTGAAACTTTTGCCGCACACTCCGCCCTCATCCTGAGGGCCCGCCGAAGGCGGGCGTCTCGAAGGATGGCCGCAGGGGAGGAGTGTTGCGATCGCCCTGCCATCGCAAACAGAGCCTCGAAAAACGACGGCGAGGGGCTAGCGCTCGTGGTTCAATGGATCTCACCTCGCCAAATGCCGCGTGAAGATCCGCACCACGTGCCCCTTCACCCGTGGCGCTTCGTCGTAGAGGTCTGACGCGATCCGCTCGATGGTCTCGCGCAGCGACAGGAATTGCGCCTGGCGCGCGCTGCTTTCGGTGCCCTGCATGCCCGCGAGCTCGTCCATCGCGGCGTCGCTGATCTGGCACTGCACCACATCGCCATCGTTCAGCATGGTGAAGCGAAAGGCCAGCCGTTCGAGATCATGGCCAATGATCTTGTCGCGCATGAGTGGCATCAAGTCGTCCCGGTCGAACCCCCGCGCCGGACAATGCTGAAAATTTCTTTGCTTGTCACCATGTCTAGGGGTGGGTTAGCCCAAGGCGTAACCCACCTATTGTCGCGATAGTGGATTACGCCGAGCGGACTGCGCTTCGTACAGCGGCGGGCCTGACCCGCCTGCGTTCTCAGTAAACGAGGGCCGCGCCTGTGGGTTTCTCCAGCGCAGTCGCCAGGGACTTGTACTCCTCGCAATCACGCCCGCAGATCGCAGCGATGCGGTCCAGGTGAAACATTGCCTGCTCGCGGTTGCCCTGCTCGAGCTGCCAAAGCCCATAATACTGCCAGGTCAGCACGTGATTCGGATCGGCCTTCAGCGCGCGCTCGTACCAAATCTCCGACTGCTTGTAGTCGCCGAGCTTGCGATATGAGTAACCGATGAGATTGGCGACGGTCGGATGATCGTCGTGGCCGAGCGCCTTCAATTGCTCGATCGCGACCGCATAATCGTTGCGCTCGTAGATCGTGTCATAGGCCGCGCGGTAGCTGGCCGCGAATGCGGGATCCCCGATGCTGGACTGGTTGTTCGGCTTCTTGCCTTTCTGGGTTGCCCTTGGCTTGGAGCGTTTCGGGTAGGTGGGCTGCGCTTTCTGATCCGAATAGGCGCCCGCATAGGGGTCCATGGAGCTGATGCCACCACCTCCACCGCCTCCTCCGCCGCCCGCGGCCAATACCGGCGAAGCGAACAGCGCCGCTGCGACCGTTCCCAGCACGACGATTCTGATCATCGCTGTGATCATTCCTGTCTCCTGCTTCTGCGGCCCCGGATGACGTGATAACCCTGTCATGGCGGCGATATTCCGGGATGATTGCGCTCTCACTGAGACGCCAGCGTCGGGCGTGCGACAGTCTTGCTGCCAGATCCTGCCGGCAAGCGGGAGGGACGCGCTACTGAAACGCGACCTCGGCGAAACTCCTCAGCTTTCGCGAATGCAGCCGCTCCGATTCCTGCTGCTTGAGCCGCTCCAGGGCCTTCAGGCCGATCTCGAGATGCTGGCCGACGCGACGGCGATAGAACTCGCTGGCCATGCCCGCTAGCTTGATCTCGCCGTGCAGCGGCTTGTCGGAGACGCAGAGCAGTGTGCCGTAGGGGACGCGGAAGCGGTAGCCGTTGGCGGCGATCGCGGCCGATTCCATGTCGAGCGCGACCGCACGTGATTGCGACAGGCGGCGGATCACCGCCGGCCCGGAAATCTCCCAGTTGCGGTTGTCGACGCTCGCGACGGTGCCGGTGCGCATCAGCCGCTTGAGCTCGAAGCCTTCCAGCCCGGTGACGTCCTCGACCGCCTCCTCGAGCGCAACCTGCATCTCGGCCAGCGCCGGGATCGGCACCCACAGCGGTAGCTCACGATCGAGCACATGATCCTCGCGCACATAACCATGCGCGAGCACGTAGTCGCCAAGCCGCTGCGTGTTGCGCAGGCCTGCGCAATGGCCGAGCATTAGCCAGGCATGCGGGCGCAACACGGCGACATGATCGGTGACATTGCGCGCATTGGATGGTCCCGTGCCGATATTGATCAGGCTGATGCCGCGATAGCCGGGCGCGACCAGATGGAAGGCCGGCATCTGCGGCACGCGCAATGGCGGCGTGCCGCTGATCGAGCCAGCATTGCGCGTGATGACGTTGCCCGGCGCGACAAAGGCTTCGAGGCCGGCCTCGCCGGACTGAAGCCGCTGCTGGCAGAGCTGCGCGAAGGCATCGACATAGAATTGGTAATTGGTGAAGATGACGAAGTTCTGGAAGTATTCGGGATCCGTGCCGGTGTAGTGATAGAGCCGTCGCAGCGAGTAATCGACGCGCGCAGCGCGGAACAGGGATAGCGGCTCGGGCGCGCCGGGCTGGAGCTCGAAGGTACCGTCGGCGATCGAATCGTCCATCGTGGCAAGATCAGGCACGTCGAACGCATCGCGCAGCGATCGCGTGATGGCCGAGTTCTCGCCGGTGGTGATGGCGGCTTCGATGTTGATGTCGCGGCGATAGGCGAAGTGGATCGGGATCGGCTCGGCGGATTCCCCGATCTCGACGGGAACACCGTGGTTCTGGACCAGCAGTCCGATCTGCTCGGTGAGATAGGCACGGAACAGATCCGGCCGCGTCACGCTGGTCTCGTGCACGCCGGGGCCGGCGACGAAACCGTAGGACAGGCGCGAATCCAGCCGCGCATGCGTCGCGGTGGTGACGCGGACGAAGGGATAATAGGCCCGGACCCGCGTCGTGACCGCTTCGCCGCCAACATAGGCCTCGAACCGGTCGCGCAGGAATTTCGTGTTGCGCTCGTAGATCTCTTCGAGACGGGCGACGGCAAGGTCAGCGTCAGAGAAGGATTCGGTGGCGATGGGGGGTGGAGATTGCATGGTCGACCGCTGGGTTGCTGTTTGCAATCGCAGTATAACAAAGTGACAGCCAAGTCGTGGAGATGACGCGCTTTCGGGCGTCACTTCTCCCGGAACGCCCGCATCAGCTGGTCGTGCAGCGGCTTCATCAGATATGACAGCATGGTGCGGTCGCCGGTCTGGACGAAGGCTTCCACGGGCATGCCCGGGATCATCTTGACGTCGCCGAGACGGGCGATCTCTTGCGCCGGCATCGAGACGCGGATGGTGTAATAGCTCTGGCCGGTGCGCTGGTCGCTGGTGACGTCGGGTGATACGCGGCTAACGACGCCATTGAGCTCAGGCGTGGTGCGCTGGTTGAAGGCGGACAGGCGCAACAGCGTCTTCTGGCCGATCTGGAGCTTGTCGATGTCGACCGGGTTGACCTTGGCCTCGACCTGGAGGTCGTCGGCTTGCGGCACGATCAGCATCAGGGCATCGCCGGCGGTGACGACGCCGCCGACGGTGTGCACCGTCGATTGCAGCACCATGCCGTCCTGCGGCGCGCGGATGTCGATGCGGCGGAGCTGGTCTTCGGCGGCGACCTTGCGCTCGATCAGCTCGCCGATCTTGTCGTTGGTCTCGCGCAGGTCCTTGGAGACCTCGCTGACCACGTCCTTGTCGATCTGGATGATCTGGAGCTCGGTCTCCGTGATCTTGCCCTTGGCCTGGGCGCGCGAAGCGATGTACTGCGCGCGCTCGCCGTTGAGGCGCGCCGAGTCGCGTTCGAGCTGGGTCAGGCGCGAGATCTGCACCAGGCGCTTGTCATAGAGCTCGCGCACGCCGGTGAGTTCGTTCTGCACCAGCGCGATCTCCTGGTCCTTGGCCTTCTCCTGCGCACTGAGGCCGGAAATTTCCTCGTTGAGCTGCGTGATGCGTTCGCGCAGCTGGGCCTTCTGCCCGGTGCGGCCGTTGACACGGACGTCGAACAGCTTGGTTTCGGCGGAGAGCAGCACCCTGACGTCGGGATCGTTGGCGCGCTCGAGGAGGGCTTGCGGGAATTCGATCTTGTCGAGACCGCGCTGCTCGGCCTGCAGTCGCGCCGCGCGCGCTTGCGCCGCATCGAGATTTTTGGTGACGATGGCGAGGTTGGCCTTGGTGACGGTGTCGTCGAGCCGCACCACGATATCGCCGGCCTTGACCACGTCGCCATCGCGGGCGCGCACCTCGCCGACCACGCCGCCGGTCGGATGCTGCACCTTTTTGACATTGGACTCGACTACGATCTGCCCTGGCGCGATCAGCGCGCCCGAGATCAGCACTGTTGAAGCCCAACCGCCGAGGCCGACGACGAGGACCATCACGATGGCGAGGCCGAGCATCAGGTGGAACTTGATCGAATCGCGCACGGTCTTTTTCGCGGCAGGCTTCGTGCCGCCGATCGCCAACGTGCTCATGACTTTGGCACTCCACCTTCGCTGACGATCTTGATCGGCGCCGGCGGCGATACGCGCGGCTGCAGCACCTGGGCCAGGACCTGCTCCTTCGGGCCGAAGGCCTGCATGCGGCCGTCGCGCAGCACCAGGATCTGGTCGACCGCCTCGACGCCGATCGGGCGGTGCGCCACCACGACGACAATGGCGCCGCGCTCGCGCGCCGAGCGGATGGCGCGGGTCAGCGCCTCGTCGCCTTCGGTGTCCAAGTTTGAGTTGGGCTCGTCGAGCACGACCAGGAACGGATTGCCGTAGAGCGCGCGCGCCAGCGCCACACGCTGCGCCTGACCTGCGGACAGCGCGGCGCCCTGCTCGCCGACCTGCGTGTTGTAGCCCTCGCGCATCTTGATGATCATCTCGTGCACGCCGGCCTCCTTGGCCGCGGCGATGATCGCGTCGGAGGTGGCCTCGGGATCGAACCGGCTGATGTTCTGCGCGATGGTGCCGCCGAACAATTCGACGTCCTGCGGCAAATAGCCGATGTGGCGACCGAGCGTGTCGGAGGACCATTGGTCGAGCGCGGCGCCGTCGAGACGCACCTTGCCGCGCACCGGCTGCCAGACGCCGACCAGCGCGCGGATCAGCGACGACTTGCCGGAGCCGCTTGGCCCGATCACGCCGAGGCCGTTGCCGGCGGCGAGCGCGAAGGTGACGTCCTGCACGATGAGGCGCTGGTCGCCGGGAGCCACCATGGCGACGCCTTCGACCGAGAGCCGGCTGGTGGGCGCCTGCAATTGGGTCGGCATCGCCTGCGCCGGCATCTGTTCGAGGAGCCGCGTGAGACGCTGCCAGCTCTGGCGGGCCGCGACGAAGGATTTCCAGTGCGCAATCGCAAGATCGACCGGCGCCAGCGCGCGGGCGGAGAGGATCGAGCCGGCGATGATGATGCCGGCCGTCGCCTCCTGATGGATCACGAGATAGGCGCCGACCGCGAGCACGGCCGATTGCAGCATCATGCGCAGCACCTTTGCGACCGCGCCGAGGCCGCCGGCGACGTCGCTCGCCCGCTGATTGCCGGCGAGATATTTTTCGTTGGCCTCGCTCCAGCGCTGGTTCATCCGGCCGGCCATGCCCATCGACACCATGACTTCGGCATTGCGGCGGCTGGCCTGGGCGAGATCGTTGCGCTGGGCGGCAAGCCCCATCGCTTCGCGCGCCGGCTGGCGGGACATGAACTCGGTGACGAGCGTCAGTCCCACCAAGATGATGGCACCGGCAAGCGCGGTGACGCCGATCAGGACGTGGAAGGCGAAGCAGATGGCGAGATAGAGCGGCAGCCAGGGCAGGTCGAAAAATGCGCTTGGCCCCATGCCGCCGAGGAAGGAGCGGACGTTATCGAGGTCGCGCAGCGGCTGCAGGCCCTCGTTGCGGCTGCCGACGATGAGCGGCAGGCGCACGATGGTGTCGAACACGCGCTTGTTGAGGGCCTCGTCCAGCGCGGTTCCGATCCGCCCCAAGATCCGGTTGCGGATCATGTCGAGCACGCCCTGCGCCATGTAGAGGAAGCTGGCGAGGATGATGAGGCCGACCAGGGTCGGAATGCTGCGGCTCGGCAGCACCCGGTCGTAGACCTCCAGCATGAAGATCGATCCGGTCAGATAGAGCAGGTTGATCATGCAGCTCATCAAGCCGACGCCGACGAACGCCGAGCGACAAGCTCGCAAGGCGTCACCGAGCTCTGAACGGCGGACGCCAGGGATGGCTGCCATCAGTCTGATCTCTTTCGGGTGAGGGGCAAAGCCCCCTGATTTCAAAGGCGAATTGAGGGTACTTGACCCGGATTAACAACGCGTTTTCCGCGCGTCCAACGCAGTCGACCTAATCCGGGCCCGATGAGCCACATCTACCCCTGGCAGCCTTCCGCGCAAGTCCGGAATTTCACAGGCTTGCGGCTTTTTCTTGCAGGCTTTCAGGCTCTTCCCGGAAAAGGCTGAAAGTTCCAATCGGCGAACGCCGGGCTAAAACCGGCCCCCGCCGCGCACCAGTCGCACCACGAGAAGCAGAATGACCGCGCCGATGGCGGAATAGACGATCTCGGACACGAGCCCGGTGCCGAGACGAATACCGAGCTTTGGAAACAGGAAGCTTGCGATCAGGGCGCCGGCGATGCCGACCACGATGTCGCCGATAATGCCGAATCCGGTCCCGCGCACCACCTTGCCGGCAAGCCAGCCAGCAACCAGGCCGACGAACAGGATGACGAGCAGCCCTTCGTTGGAAATGTGCATCGGTTACGTCCCTCTCCGTGAATGGCCTATGGAACCGAAGCCGGATGAATGGCGTCTGAATGGGTGTTCGCCGCGCCCGACGGTAGACGCTGCGAGATGAATGCTACCGCCTACGACGCGACCACCGGCTCCGCCAGCACGCATCTGGCCGCCCGGCCCGGCGCGACCTCCACATTCGCAGGCAACTGCTCCAGGCAGCGCGGCTCGGCTAGCTTGCAGCGCGAGGCGAAGGAGCAATTGTGGGGTTTTTCCGCCAGCGACGGCGGCGTGCCGGGGATGGTTTCGAGCCGCTGCCCGCGCTTGGCGCCGTGGATGGTGGAGGCGAGCAGGCCCTTGGCGTAGGGATGCACCGGCGAGCGGACGATGTCACGCAGGCTCCCCTGCTCCACGATCTGGCCGGCATACATCACCGCGACGCGATCGCAGATCTCGATGGCCACGCCGATGTCGTGGGTGACGAAGATGACGGACATGCCGAACTCGCGCTGCAGCTCGCGCAGCAGCAAGAGTATCTGGATCTGCACGGTGGCATCGAGCGCAGTGGTCGGCTCGTCCGCGAGCAGAATCTTCGGCCGGCAGGCGAGCGCCAGCGCGATCATCGCGCGCTGGCGCATGCCGCCGGACATCTCATGCGGATAGGCATCCAGCCGCCGCTTGGCCGAGGGGATGCGCACGACCTCGAGCATTTCGAGCGCTCGCGCCCGCCCTTCCGCAAAGCTCTTGCCTTCATGGCGCACGACGCTTTCGGCGATCTGCGCGCCAATGGTGTAGACCGGATCGAGCGCGAGCGCGGGCTCCTGGAAGATCATCGAGACGGTCTGGCCGCGGAAGGACGAAAGCTCTTCGTCGTTCATGGCGAGCACGTCGCGGCCCATCACGTTGACCGTGCCCGCAATCTGCGTGCGCTTCTTCGGCAACAGCCGCATCAGCGCACGCAATGTCACGCTCTTGCCCGAGCCGGATTCGCCGAGCAGGCCCAGCACCTCACTGTTTCCGAGCGAGAGGCTGAGATCGTTCACGGCATAGACCGTGCGCTCCCCGGTGAAGCGGATGTTGAGGCGTGAGATCTCGACGAGTTTTGTCATGACGGAAGTTTCGGCAATCGATCGTGATAGTCGGTGACGCGCTGGAACGCGGCGCCGATGGTGAGCAAGGTGGCCTCATCGAACGAGCGGCCGATCAGCTGCATGCCGATCGGCAGGCCGCTTTTGCTGAAGCCGGACGGCACCGTGAGCGACGGCAGGCCGAGGAAGTTCACCGGGCGGGTGAACAACGTCAGCCGCTGCAACAGCGCCGGCGCGTTCGGGCCGCCGCCGACGTCGCTCTCCTCGATTGTCGGCGCCGGCACAGGGGATGCCGGCGCGATCACCGCGTCGACGGCCGCGGTGGCCGCGTTGTGGGCAGCAAGTGCTGGGCCGCGCCAGCGCATCGCCTCGAGATAAGTGATGGCGGGAACCGCGAGCCCGTTCTGAAGCCGCATCAGGACCTGCGCGCCGTAATCTTGCGGACGCTCGATCATCCAGCGCTTGTGGAACGCGGCGGCTTCGGCCGCAAGCACGAGCTGGCTCGCCGAGGACAGTTGCCGCTGGTCCGGCAGCTCGACCGTGACGATGTCGGCGCCCTCGCGTTTGAGCACGGCAATAGTCTCGTCCAGCACGCGCGCGACCTCGCTGTCGAGATCGTCGACATAGAAGGACGCGGGTACCCCTAATTTCAAACCCTTCAGAGAGCCCTTGGTCGCAGCCACGTAATCCGACAACGGCTCGTGGCTACAGGTCGAATCCAAGGGGTCCGCACCGGCGAGCAGGGCCAGCAGCAGCGCGCAATCCTCGGCGGTGCGGGCGAGCGGACCGACCGTGTCGAGCGATTGCGACAGCGGCATCGCACCGGCACGGCTGACGCGCCCGACGGTGGTCTTGAGGCCTGTGACGCCGCAGAAATGCGCGGGCATGCGGATCGAGCCGCCGGTGTCCGAGCCGAGCGCCGCATAAGTCAAACGCGCAGCAACCGCCGAACCGGAACCGGATGAGGACCCGCCGGTGATGTGGGCCACGTTCCAGGGATTGCGCACCGGGCCGTAATGGGCGTTGTGCCCGGTCGGGCCGTAGGCGAATTCGGCGAGGTGCAGCGTGCCCAGCCGGACCTGGCCCGCATCCTTCAGCCGCTGCAAGGCGGTGGAGGTCACGGTCGGAACGAAGTCGCGGCGGATCAGCGAGCCGCAGGTCGAAACCTTGCCGGCGTCGTAATACATGTCCTTGTGCGCGAGCGGCACGCCGTGCAGCGGACCACGAACGTTATTCTTGGCGAGCTCGGCGTCGGCGGCCTCGGCCGCCTTCAGCGCGGCTTCCGCCTCGATGGACATGAAGGCATTGAGATGCGGCTGCCACTGCGCGATGCGTTGCAGCAACGCGCGTGTGACCTCATGCGAGGAGACCTGCTTCATCGCGATCGCACGCGCGACCTCGGTGAGCGTCATCAAGGCAGGATCGGTGCTCATTTCGACACCTTCTGCGTCTGCGCGAGCACATGCCCGGCGGGCTCGAGATCGAACGGCAGTGTGCCGGCAATGGCCGCAAAGCCCTCGAAGGCAGGCCCGATGGAGTTGGAGATGCGGGTTGCGATCTCGTCATCCACGGGAACGCCGGCGATCCGTGCGATCGGCTTGATCTCTTTCGGTGTCGGTCTCGTCATGCGGTCTTCTCCCTCGGCGCGCTGCTATGGCCTGAATCTGGGATCGCCATGTAGCACGCAGCCTCGTGGCCCATATTATCGAGCGCAGTGAGCTTTGGCGTCGCATTTGCGCAGAGCGGCTCCGCAAACGGACATCGGGTGTGGAAGCGGCAGCCCGAGGGCGGGTCGATCGGATTGGGCGGATCGCCCGTGATTGGCGGCGTCTCGGTGCGGCTATCAGGGTCGGAAGACGGCATCGCCGCCAGCAGCGCGCGCGTATAGGGATGCGCCGGCTGGTCCCAGACCTGGTCGACCGGGCCGAGCTCGACGACTTCCCCGAGATACATCACCAGCACACGGTCGCTGATGTAGCGAACGACATTGAGGTCGTGGCTGATGAACAGATAGGTCAGGCCGAACTCGCGCTTGAGATCGGCCAGCAGATTGAGCACCTGCGCCTCGACGGACTTGTCGAGCGCGGAGACGGCTTCGTCCAGGATCACCAGTCGCGGCGACAGCGCCAGGGCGCGCGCGATGTTGACGCGCTGGCGTTGGCCGCCGGAGATTTCGTGCGGATAACGGCTGGCGAAGTTTTCGGGGCGCAGGCCAACCTTACCGAGCAACTCGCGCGCCAGCGTGCGCGCTGCGTTATCGGCCATGCCGTGGACCTTGGGGCCGAAGGCAATGGATTCCTCGATCGTCAGCCGCGGATTAAGTGAGGCGTAGGAATCCTGGAAAACCATCTGCATGCCGCGGCGAAGCTCGCGCAAGCTCAGCGACTGACCGACGATCATGCCATCATAGATGATGTCGCCGGTGTCGCGCGGCATCAGATGCATCAAGAGGCGCGCGGTGGTCGATTTGCCGCAGCCGGACTCCCCGACGATGCCGACGGTCTCGCCCTTAGCGACGGCGAAGGAGACGTTGTCGACGGCACGCACGGTGCGCTTGGTGGCGAACAGGCCGCCGCGCACGGGGAAGTGTTTTGTCAGGCCATTGACCTGAAGCAGCGGCTGCGCGACGCCGCCGCGGTCCTCGACCGGTTCAAGCATTTCGATTGGCTGATCCGTCGTCATTGCCGCGCGGCAAACTCGATAGAGCGGAGCCCCTCACCCGGATTGTGTCTGACGATACAACATAGCTGAACCTTCGCTTCGGGGTTCTTAAGAACGGCCCCAGAAGGCGGCCTATGTCTCTCCCTACGGGAGAGGTGTGGCACCATCAACGCCGCGAAAGTCTGCGTCTCTCTCATCATCGTTAGTTCCTGATGTCCATGGCGCTGCGCAGGCCGTCCGAGAGCAGATTGAAGCAAATCGAGACCGCGAAGATCATCGCGCCCGGGAGCGCTGCGACCCAGGGATTGACGTAGATCGCCGTGCGCAAGGTGTTCAACATCAGGCCCCATTCCGGCTCCGGCGGCTTGGTGCCGAGGCCGAGGAAGGACAGACCTGCCGCCAAGATCATCGAGACCGAGATCAGGCTGGTGGCATAGACGAAGATCGCGCCGAGCACATTGCCAAGGATGTGCACGCGCATGATGGTGAAGGCGCCGGCGCCGGACGCGCGTGCGGCCTCGACGAAATCCATGTTGCGCACGCCGGTGGTGACGCTTTCGGCGACGCGGGTGATCTGCGGCACGAACACGACGGTCAACGACACGATGGAATTGAGGATGCCCGCCCCCAGCGCGCCGGAGATGGCGATGGCGAGCAGCACGGAGGGGAAGGCATAGAACACGTCGACCGTGCGCATGATCGCGGTGTTGAGCCTGCCGCCGACATAGCCGGCGACGAGGCCGAGCGAGGTGCCGATGCAGAAGGCGAGGATCACGGGCAAAATGCCGATGACCAACGACAGCCGCCCGCCATAAATCAACCGCGCCAGCATGTCGCGCCCGAGCTCGTCGGTGCCGAGCGGATAGCCTGTCGTTCCGATGTGGCGGAGGCGGCGGATCATCGAGCCCTTGTAGGGATCTGCGAGACCCAGCCATGGCGCGAGGATCGCCGACAGGAAGATCAGCAGCAGCACCAGCGCGCAGGCCATGCTGACCTTGTCGCGCATGATGCGGCGTCCGACAGTCGCCCAATAGCCGCGCGCCTTGGTCACGGGTGCGGCCTGAAGTGCGGCGTCACTGGTGGCGGACAACGGAAGCTCGCTCATCCCGCTAGCCCCGCTTGATGCGTGGGTCGATCGCGGCTTGCGCGATGTCGACCAGCAGATTGAGGAACACGAAAAACAGCGCCAGGATCAGGATCGTGCCTTGCAGCAGCGGCAGATCGCGCTGGAAGATCGCGGAGTTGAGCAGGAAACCGGAGCCCGGCCAGGAGAACACGGTCTCGATCAGGATCGAGCCGCCCAGCATGTAGCCGAGCTGAAGCCCCATCACCGCGAGCGCGGTCGGCGCTGCATTCTTGATGACGTGGCGGAATACGCCGGTTTCACGCAGACCTTTGGCGCGCAATGCTTCGACAAAATCCTGGCTGAGAATGTCGCCGGTGAGCGCACGCACGGTGCGGGTGACGATGCCCATCGGGATCACCGAGGTCGTGATCGCAGGCAGCACGAGATATTTCAGGTGCGCCCAATCCCAGGCCCACGAGTTGGAGCCGTTGGGCCCGGCGCCGATCGCGGGCAGCCAGTTCAGCTGCACCGAGAAGATGATGACGAGCAGCATGCCGAGCCAGTAATGCGGCACCGAGACGCCGGCGATCGCAAAGGAGGTCGCGACCTTGTCGATCCAGGTCTCGCGAAAATAACCGGCGATCAAGCCGAGCAGGATGCCCATGGTGAAGCCGATGATGGCTGCGGCAATCGCCAGCGTGACGGTGTTGCCGACCGCGCGCATGACCTCGGCCAGCACGGGACGACCCGTAGCGATGGAATTGCCGAGATCGCCGTGGAGCGCACGCAGCAGCCAGAGCCCGAACTGCACCGGTAGCGGCCGGTCGAAGCCATAGGCGGCGCGCAGCTGCGCTGCGAGCTCCTGCGAGGCATCGGCTGGCAGTACGGCGACCAGGGGATCGCCAGGTGTGATGTGCACGAGCAGAAAGCACACCAGCGCCACGCTGATGACGATCGGGACGACATAGACGATGCGTCTGGCGATGTAGGCGAGCACGTTGAGTTCTTTCTTTCTTCTCCCCTTGTGGGAGAAGGTGGCGCGCGCAGCGCGCCGGATGAGGGGTTTTATCCGCGAGTACAATCATTCCGAATGCAAGAGAGGCTCCCGCGGAGAGAACCCCTCACCCGTCTCGCCGCTGCGCGGCGAGACACCCTCTCCCGCAAAGGGAGAGGGTGCACTGAGCAGGTCGCCAGAACTACTGCGCGATCGACACCGGCGAGAAGTCGATGAACCAGCTCTTCGGCTGCACGACGCCTGTCACCTTCGGGCTCATGGCGCGCGGGCCGACGTCGTGGGCGACGTAGAGGAAGGCGGCGTCGTCGACGGAGGCTGCGTGCAGTTCGGCGAGCGCGGCGTCACGCGCGGCAGGATCGAAGGTCTGGCGTGCCTTCTTCACCAGCTCGTCGAATTTCGGGTTGTTGATGAAGCCCCAATTGTTCGACACCGGCGGCGCCATGCCCGATTGCAGGAAGCGCACCAGCGCGAAGAACGGGTCCATCGCCGCATAGGTGACGTTGGTCGCGTTCGCACCGTTGGCGCTAGCGTCCTTGGCGCCGCGGCGCCAGTTGGTGAATAGCGTGTTCCATTCGATGACGTCGAGCTGCACGTCGAAATAGCATTCGGCCAGCGCCTGCTGGAGATATTCGTTCATCGGCAGCGGCTGCATCTGGCCCGAGCCGGAGGCTGATGTCTGGGTCTTCACCGTCAGCTTCTTGTTCGGGCCGAAGCCGGCCTCCTGCATCAGCTTTTGCGCAGCCGCCTTGTCATACTTGATCTCGAAGCTCGGTTTGCCGCGCCAGGGATGGCCGGGCTCGAAGGTGCCAGTCGCCGGCACCATCAGGCCGGCGAGTAGGCCGTCCCTGAGGCCATCGCGATCGACGCAGAGGTTCGCGGCCTTGCGCACGCGGATGTCGTTCCAAGGCGAGCCCTCGACACGCGAGAACTGCCAGGGCCAGACATGCGGCTGCTCGTTGGCGTAGAGCTTGAAGCCGCGCTGCTTGAGCTCGGGCAGCGCATCCGGCGCCGGAGCCTCGACCCAATCGACCTGGCCGGAGAGCAGCGCGGCGGTGCGCGCATTGGCTTCGGGCATCGGCAACAGCACCATCTTGTCGATCTTCGGCACGCGCGCCTTGTCCCAATAGTTCGCGTTCTTGACCAGCTCGAGCCGCTCGCGCGGCGTGAAGCTCGCCATCTTCCACGGGCCGGTGCCCGAGGCGTCCCTGGCAAACGCCGTCCAGGCGGCTTGCGACTTCGCCTTGGCGTCAGGGCCTTCCGCCTTGTCGTAGAAGGCCTGCCACTTCGTCGGACTCGCCATGAACAGGTTGGTGAGGTTGATCGGCAGGAAGCTGTCGGGTTCCTTGGTGGTGAGTTCGACCGTCATGTCGTCGATCTTCTTCGCCGACGCCAGCGTCGGCATGCGCGAAGCCGTAACGCCGACCTGGCTGGCGTCGAATTGCGGCGCGTCCTGCTTCAAGACCTTCTCGACGTTCCACACCACGGCGTCCGCATTGAACGGCGAGCCGTCATGGAAGGTGACGCCGGGGCGCAGCTTGAACACCCACTTGGTCTTGTCGGCATCGTCGACTTTCCACTCGATGGCAAGGCCGGGGATTACCACGCTCGCCTTGTCGGCCGAGGACAGGTCCCAGCCGGTGAGCCCGTCATACATGGTAAGGCCGGTGAAGCGATTGCCTTCAAAACCCTGGTCAGGCTGGCCCAGGGTGCGCGGAATATCGACGGCGGTCATGCCAATGCGCAGCACAGTTTCGGCACTGGCCATGCGCGGCCATGCGGCGGCGGTCGTTAGAGCGAGCACCGCGATCAATGCCGCGCGTGTGGTCTTCTTGATAAGCATCGCCTCAATCCTTTTCCGGCTTGGATGACTATTTTTGATGCAATCGTATGCAATGGCTATGCCAAAGAGAAACTTATTCTGCCATTTGTCACTGCGACGACAAGTCCTTGTGGGTCGCGCGAGGGTAAACGCGTGGCATTGCCTATTCTGGCATCAAGATTGCAAGTTCGGCCCCGACGTCTCCTGGGAGCTTGGGGCCAATGCGTATTCGATTGTCGACCTGTCTCGCCGTGCTTGCGCTAGCGTTGTCCGCGATGGCGGCGCGCGCCGAAACGGTGGTGCGCTACGGCATCTCGATGGCGGACATTCCGCTGACGACGGGTCAGCCCGATCGCGGCGCCGGTGCTTATCAGTTCACCGCCTACACGATCTACGATCCCTTGGTGGCCTGGGAGATGGACGTCGCCGACCGCCCCGGCAGGCTGGTGCCGGGGCTCGCCACCGAATGGAAGGTCGATGATACCGACAAGACCAAATGGCGCTTTACTTTGCGCAAAGGCGTGACGTTTCACGACGGCAGCGAGTTCAATGCCGATGCAGTAATCTGGAATCTGGACAAAGTGCTCAACGACAAGGCGCCGCAATTCGACAAGCGGCAGAGCGCGCAGGTGAAGACCCGCCTTCCCTCGGTCGCGAGCTACGCCAAAATCGACGACTTCGCGGTGGAGATCACCACCAAGACGATCGACTCCTTCTTTCCCTACCAGATGCTGTGGTTCCTGGTATCGAGCCCGGCGCAATACGAAAAGCTCGGAAAGGATTGGGACAGGTTCGCAAGCCAACCCTCCGGGACCGGTCCATTCAAACTGACAAAGCTGGTGCCGCGCGAGCTCGCCGAGCTCACCAAGAACCCGGACTACTGGAACAAGAAGCGCATTCCGAAGGCCGATAAGATCGTGCTGGTGCCGATGCCGGAGGCGCTGACGCGCACAAACGCTCTGCTTGCGGGCCAAGTAGATTTGATCGAGACGCCGGCGCCAGACGCCGTGCCGCAGCTGAAAGCGGCCGGCATGAAGCTCGTCGACAACGTCACGCCGCATGTCTGGAACTATCATCTGAGCGTGCTGCCGGGCTCGCCCTGGACCGACATCCGCCTGCGCAAAGCACTGAACCTCGCGATCGATCGCGAGGGGGTGGTCGCCCTGATGAACGGCTTGGCAAAACCTGCCAAGGGTCAGGTTGATCCCTCCAGCCCGTGGTTCGGTAAGCCGAGCTTCGAGCTGAGATATGATCTCGCCGCGGCCAAGAAGCTGGTCGAAGAGGCCGGCTACTCCAAGGCGAAGCCACTGAAGACCACCTTCATCATTGCGCAGGGCGGCACCGGCCAGATGCTGTCCCTGCCGATGAATGAATTCCTGCAGCAGAGCTTCAAGGAGATCGGCATCGAGATCGACTTCAAGGTGGTCGAGCTCGAGACGTTATATACACACTGGCGCAAAGGCGCGGCCGACGAGATGAACGCCGGCATCACCGCCAACAACATCGCCTATGTCACCTCCGACCCGCTCTACGCCATCGTCCGCTTCTTCCATTCCGGGCAGATCGCGCCGGTCGGCGTCAACTGGGGTGGCTACAAGAACCCTGAGGTCGATGCACTGATCGACAAGGCCAAGCAGACGTTCGATTCCGCCAAACAGGACGCTCTGCTGGCGCAGGCGCATGCGCTGATCGTGAACGATGCCACGCTGGTCTGGGTGGTCCACGACACCAATCCGCACGCGCTCTCGCCGAAGATCAAGCAGTTCGTGCAGGCGCAGCACTGGTTCCAGGATTTGACGACGATCGGGGTGGAGTGAGGCGCGACAAGCCCCGCGGTCGTAGGGTGGGCAAAGCGAGCGTGCCCGCCTCTTCAAGCGGACCCAAGGAGAGGTGGTGGGCACGGCGCTTCGCGCCTTCGCCCACCCTACGGGAGCGGTGACGCGAGCTACTACTTCGTCAGCAGCGCATAAGCCCCGGTCCACCCTTCCGGTGGCGGCGTCAGCTGGAAATCTCTGATCCGCGCTTCATAGAGCCTGAACAGCTTCTCCAGCGTGTCGGCGTCTTCGCTCTTGCGCCCGCGCTCGATCGCGTCCAGTGCGCCCTGCCAGTCGCGATTGCGATAGCAGCCGAGCATTTCGATGGTGATGTTGCGCAGGCGCTGGAAAGCGCCCGAATGCATCACGTCCTCACGGCCGGCGATGGCATAGATCACCTCCGGCTCGGTCTTGCCCTTGACCATGATGAAGTCGAGCTCGAGGATCGCGAACTTGTCCTTGGCCGCGAGCGCCGTCCTTGAGCCGACGATGATCGGGAAGCCGTATGCCTTGGTCTGCCCCTCAAGGCGCGAGGCGAGGTTCACGCTGTCGCCGAGCACGGAGTAGTTCTTCTTCAGATCGGAGCCCATGTTGCCGACCACGCCGATGCCGGTGTTGAGGCCGATTCCGACATTGAGCGGAATGTAGACGTGGCCGCCGTCGGCGGCTTCCTGCTCGCGCTCCTTATTGACCGCGTCGATCTGCTCCAGCATCTGGATCGCGGCCTCGCAGGCGTTGACCTCGTGCTCGGCATCGTCGAGCGGCGCGTTCCAGAACGCCATGATGGCGTCGCCCATGTATTTGTCGATGTAGCCCTTGCGCTCGATGATGACGTCGGTCAGCGGCGTCAGAAAACGGTTCATCAGCGCGATCAGCCCCTGCGGGTCGTGCTTGTAGCTCTCCGAGATCGAGGTGAAGCCGCGCACGTCGGAGAACATGATCGTCATCTCGCGCTCCTCGCCGCCGAGCACGAGCTTCTCCGGCGACTGTACGAGTTGCTCGACCAGAACCGGCGACATGTATTGCGCGAATTGTCCGCGGATCTGCACGCGCTGCCGCTGCTCGCGCACGAAACTGGCAAAGATCAGCGTCAGATAGATCGCCGTGGTCGACAGCAGGGGATAGGTAAAATCGATGAGGTAGCGGTACTGCGCGTAGAAGAACCAGGACACGCCGACCAGAATGGCGGCGAAGGTCGCGCCCACGAGCACCAGGCGCACCGGTCCGAGATTCGGCGCGAAGATGATGACCAGGAGGCCGATGATTAGCGCCGCTATCAGCTCAACCCCGAGCGCATAGTTCGGCTGGGAGACCACGGCGCCGCTCAGCACGCTCTCGAGCACCTGGGCATGGATCTCGACCCCCGGCATGGTCGAGGACACCGGCGTGGTCTTGATGTCGTTGAGCCCGACCGCGGAAGTGCCGACCAGCACCAGCTTGCCGGTGAGCTTGGCGGGCGGCGCGGTGTTGTCGAGCACGTCGGCCGCCGAGACGTAGATCGAGGGATCCTGCCGCGCATAATGTACCCAGAGCTGACCGTTCCTGTCGGTCGGGATCTCGAGGCCCTTGAGGCGCACGGCCCTGATGCCGGTCTTGTCGGTCCGGATCAGGAGCGTCGGCGTGCCGGTGGCGACGCGCAAAATCTCAAGGCTGAGCGAAGGCATGATGTTGCCCTGGGCGCGCATCACCATCGGCACGCGGCGGATCAGGCCGTCGCGCTCGGTCTTGATCGTGAACAGGCCGCGGCCGGCGGCGATCTTTTCGATGACGGGCACGTTGCGCAAGAGGCCGGGGAATTCGAACAGGAAGCGCTCGGCGCCCTCTTCGCCGACCGTGGCGACGCCGGTGAAGGGCAGGGACTTGTCAAGTTCGGAGGAGATCGCCGGCTGCCCGGTCTCGCCCAGCACCACGCGGGAGCCCTTGATCGCCTCAGCGAGGATCTGGTCGTTGGTCGGCAGCTCGCGCAGCTTGGCACGGGTGGCGTCGTCGAGATAGCGCATCTGGTTCGCGACCAGATCCGGATTGAGCCGATCGGCCTCCGAGAACACCACGTCGAAGCCGATCGCCACCGCGCCATTACTGGTGAGGTTCTGGATCAAATCGGCAATTCGCGTGCGCGGCCACGGCCATTGCCCGAGCTTGGCGAGGCTCTTGTCGTCGATGTCGACGATGGTAACAGGCCGCGCCGTCTTGTGACGCGGATCGATCAGCTGGAACATATCGAAGGTGCGCAGCCGCAATTCTTCCATCGGCGGCGGATCCCAGAGACGAGCGCCGGCAAACAGGACCAGCAGCGCGAGGCACATCAGCCGCGCAAAGCCGAACTTGCGCGCAAACCACCGCCGCAGGATTTTTAGACGTTTCATGCCGGTCGGGCTTCCTGTCCCGCCTCCTGCCGTGCGCACTGATCATGAAGCGTCCGCGCGCGATTTACTATGCCCTGGCGGCCGAGGATTATGGATTTTTTGACGCGGCCAGGCCGCGAGCCGGCTGGCGGGAGCTCCCGGGCGGCGATCAGGTCATGTGGAAGATGAAATCGCTGGCCTTGAGATTTGCCGCGATCACGTTTTTCAGCAGCAGCGACTCGTTCTCCGTGACCGGCGCGCCCTCGGGCTGCGTGACCTGCTGATGCCAATTGACCAGCGTGTCGCCGGAGCCCTGCTGCTGGACGATGGTGAGATTGCCGACGGAGTTGACGTCCGAGAACTGCCGCAGGTCGATCTTGTCCAGCCCGGTCGTGAAATCGATGATGGTGTGCGTGAAATCCGTATTGGAGTTTTCGGGGCCATAACCAATCGAACCCGGCGAGAACACGAACTGATCCTTCCCGGCGCCTCCGATCAGCGTGTCGCCGGTGTCGGTCGCGAAGATGACGTCCTTGCCGCCGGTGCCCTCCAGGGTGATGCCCTGGCCGGTGTCCCCCGCCTCGTTGAAGAGGAAGTGGACGGTATCGAACAGGCCGGTGGTTCTGTCCTTCACCGTCAGCGTGATCTGATCGTTGTCCGGCGGCGTTTGGCCCGGATCATAAATGACCCCATCCGCGAGGGCCAAGTTGATGTCATCGAGAGAGCCGCACGCCGCCCCCGGGGCGACACTGCTGTCCGGATCATGTGCAGTTACGGTCGTGATCTGGAACTCATCCGTCGCAGCGTCGGCATCGGTGTCGATGATCGAGAGACCGGTGATGAAGTCGGTGTTGCTCTCGTTGTCGTGCCAGACGTAGAAGCTCGTGGTGTCGATGATCGGGCCGCTGGCGTCGTCGGCGCCGGTCACGTCTACCCTGAGCGTTGCCGTGCCGGTGGCACCATGCGCGTCCGTGGTCTGGACCGTGAAAATATCCGCATAGGACCCGTCCGACAGCGCGTTGATGGCCCCTGCATTGGGAACGTAGCTGTAGCTGCCGTCTGGGTTGACCGTGAGCGAACCGTACAGTCCCGCAACTGTCGTCGTGGCATGGTGATCCGCGTTCAGGACGGCAAAGGTCAGCGTCGCCGTCTCGCCGCTATCGGAGTCGGTGCCGGCCAGTTGCCCGGTGAGGTTGGAGAAGGTGTCGTCCTCGGCGGTGTCCGTGAGCGGGCCGATGTGAAGATCGGACAGCGTCGGCGCATCGTTGCTGCCGGCAATGTTGACTGTGACGATTGCGCCTGTGCCAGCGCCCTCGGCATCCGACGGAACGATCGTGTATTGCAGCGACAGCGTCTGGCCGGCGGCGAGAAAGTTGAAGGCCTGGCTGCCCGAATTAAAACACCAGGAGAACTGGGCATAGGTGGCCGTGCCATCGAGGATGTCGCCGGACGGCACGGTGAGATAGTTCAAAAGATCTGCATGCGACAGCCCGCCGACGCAGCCGGTTTGCGGCACGCCATCGAGAGAGACCTGCACCTGGCTGACCGACACCGTGACGTGGTCGCTCGCGTCGACCTCGGAGACCGTCAGCACGCCATGCGAGAGCTGGCCGGCATTGGTTTCCATCAGACCGGCAACGGCGCCGCCCGGCCCGGAGGTCCCGCTGGCCCAGTCCGCAGTACCCTCGATCGCGAGGCTGTGGGCGGAGTTGACCGTATTGGCGGCCGTGGTCCCGTTGCCGTCGCCGAGCTGATAATACGCGGCAAGATTCGCCTCGTTGCCGGTGAGGCCGGTGAAATCGATCGACTGGATCTGCGTCTGCGTGAGCGCGGTGGTCCAGACGCTGACATCGGCGATCGAGCCGGTGAAGCCCTCCCCCTTATAGCCGGGCCCGCATTCATGACTAGCCGCACCGATCATCATGTAGGACGCCGACGGATTCGACGGGCTGCCGTCGATCGGATTGAACGCCCATGACTGCGAATATTCGAGCTTTCCGTCCAGATAGAGCGTGAAGGTGCCGTTGTCGCGGGTCAGCGCGATGTTGTGCCACTGCGACGCCGTGAGCGCCACGCCGGTATCTTCGATATCGACGCCGCCTGCGAGAATCTGCAGCTCCAGGGTACCATCGTCGTTGACCGTACCGAGGAGACCGAAACCGGTGGTCGAGGTGTTACCGTTGTAGAACAGGATCTGGCCGTCGCCGGGATCGGCGGCCCCGCTCCAATTCACCCAACCGTCCAGCGTGACGTCATCAGTGGCGACCGTCGGCACGTCGCCAACCGCGATCGTCTCGCCGTCGAAATTCATGTAGTCCGACGTCACATAGGAAACGGCCGGCGCATCGTTGGTGCCGGTAATCGTGACGGTGACGTCCTGGCTGACGGTGCCGCCGTGATGATCGTCGAACGTGACGGTGTAGACCTGGGTGACGGTCTGTCCCTCCGCCAGCGACTGCAGCACGGGATCGCTGTTGTCCAAGGTGAAGTGCCAGCCCAGCGTCGCAGCGTTGCTGGCGTCGCTACCGGATTCAGCCACCGACGAATCGATCGAGAAAGTGCCGATATGCGAACCGGTCCCGAAGCCCGCCAGAGCCGAGCTGACGGACGACGATTTGAACGACCACTGTGCCGTATGGGTGTCGATCAGGTCGACGTCCTGGATTGCCAGCGTGCCGCATGCCGACAGCGACGAGCCCTCATCCTCGGTGACCGCGCCCGTTGCCGCGGCGGCATCGCTGGTGATTGTCGGTGCGTCATTGCCGCCGTTGATCGTGACGGTCACGTCCTGCGAGACTTGCGCGCCGTGATCGTCGGTGAAGGTGACGGTGTAGACCTGGGTGATGGTCTGGCCCTGCGCCAGCGACTGGAGCACCGCATCGTTGTTGTCGAGGCTGAAGTGCCAGCCCAGCGTCGCGCCATTATCGGTGTCGGTGTTGAACTCCGCGAGCGCGGAATCGATCGTGAAGGTCCCGAGTGGCGTACCGTCGTCGAAGCCCGGCAGATGAACGCTCGACGTCGACGACTTCAACACGGTCTGCGCGGTGTGAACGTCGATCAGGTCGAGATCCTGGATCGCGAGCGTGCCGTCGATCGACAGCGTCGCGCAAGTATCCTCGGTCACAGCTCCGGCGGCGTCCGCGGCACTGCTGGTCATCGTCGGCGCGTCATTGGTGCCGGTGATGGTGACCGTAACGTCCTGAGAAACCTGTGCACCGTGATCGTCGGTGAAAGTGACGGTATAGACTTGAGTGATGGTCTGCCCTTTGGCCAGCGACTGGAGCACCGGGTCGTTGTCGTTGAGCACGAAATGCCAGCCCAGCGTGGCACCGTTATCGGTGTCGCTGCTGGATTCGGCCACCGACGGATCGATCGTGAAGGTCCCGAGAGGCGTGTTGTCGTCGAAGCCTGGCAATTGCGCGCTCGACGTCGACGACCTGAACACCGCCGTCGCGGTGTGAGTGTCGATCAGATCGAGATCTTTGATCGCCAGCGTGCCGCAGGTTGACAGCGTCGTGCTGGCATCCTCGGTGACGCTCCCCCTTGCCGCGTCGGCATCGCTCGTAACGGTCGGCGCATCGTTGGTCCCGGTAATGGTCACCGTGACGTCCTGGGTGACCGTCCCGCCGTGATGATCGTCGACCGTAACGGTGTAGACCTGCTTGATGGTCTGGCCTTCGGCCAGCGACTGGAGCACCGGATCGTTATCGTGGAGCGTAAAGGTCCAGCCCACGGACCCTCGCGTGCTGACGCCGGGACTTTCGCTCACCGCCGCAAGCGCGAAAGTGCCGATATGCGAGGTGCCGTCGCTGAAGCCGGGTAAATGCGAGCTCGACGTCGTCGACTTCAGCGCGAAACTCGCGGTGTGCGTGTCCGTGAGATCGGGGTCGTTGAAGGTAATCGTGCCGCTCGCCGCGAGCGTCCCCGCCGTGTCCTCGATCACCGCGCCGGTTGGGATCGTGGAGTCTTCGACGATCGTCGGCAGGTCGTTTGTGCCCTCGACATTGACGTCCGCACCGTTGATGGACACGGTGATCGGCGTGCTGACCACACCGCCGTGCCCGTCATCGACCTGCACCATGTAGTTGAGGATCAGCTTTTCGCCTTCGGCGAGGAAATCGAAGAGATGGTCGGGAGCGCTGTAGGTCCAGGTGGCCGAACCGTTGTTACTGTTTCCCGCGCCCTGCACCACGGTCAGCGGCACCTCGACGGCGGCGATCGCGGCGCGCTGCTCCGCCGTCAGCGTCGCGCTGATATCGTTGCCTTCGGCATCGAGATATTTGAACGGCTGGGTCGACGAGAGCGCCGCGCTCACGATCGGCCGGTCCGTCAGATCGACGTCGGTGAAGCTGACCGTGCCCGTGATGGTGTCCAGAGCCTGGTTGCCGGTCCCGACCTTCTCGATGACGGTGCCACCCGATGTCGCCACGGTGGGCTTGTCGTTCGTTCCCGTGATCGTGATGGTGATCGGGATGAACTTGGACTCCGGGCTCACTGCGAAATTGGTATCGACGCGAACCATGTAGGTCAGCGTCAGCGTTTCACCGGCCGCGAGGAAGTCGAAGACGTTGTCGGGGATCGTGTAGGTCCAGACCGCCGAGCCGTTGTTGGTGTTGCCGCCATCGGCGACGACACTGATCTGGATCTGCGTCGCCGCGATGTCCTGCTTCTGGAGCGCGGTGAGCGAGCCGGTGACGTCCTGCTGGCCGGCGTTCTTGTAGACGTAGTTCGGCGCCTCGGCGAGGCTCACCGACACCGACGGCCGGTCGCCAAGGTTTTGGTCGACGAAGGTGATCCGGCCTGAGACAGTGTCGGCATGCGTTGTGTCGCCCGTGGCGTCCGCGCGCTCGGTGAGCGCGAACGCGGTCTTCACATTGCCGCTGGAATCGAGGCTTTGCACCAGCGGCTGGCCGGGAACACGGGTGGCCGTGGGCGTAGAGTTGCTAGGGGCTTCCTGTCCCTGCGGATTGAAGTTCGTGAAGACCGCGGTCACGATGTAGCCGGCCGGGGTCTTGATCAAGATCCCGTCGCTGGTCTGCGTGATCGTGTCGGTGAAGTTCGTGGTCAGCTTAGTGTTGCTGTTGTTATCGGTGAACTTCAGCGTGAACACGTCCGTGATCAGCTTCTGCACGTCCGGCGACATCAGCGCATTGGTGATCGAGATGTTGCCGCCGCTGATCTGGATCATCTGGCCGGCCTGGTTGACCGTCGCGATCGGCAGCAGCGTGATCTTGTCGAACAGAATGTACGAGCCCGTGGTGCCGTTCGGCTCGACCAGCACCTGGAAGCTCGCCTGCGGCTGCGGATCGCCGCCACCGGCAGGGACGACGAAGTTGATCTGGGTCAGCACCGCAGTGCCGCGGATGCCCATGGTGGCGACCGGCGTGTCGACCTTCATGTCACCGTGCTTAGCGGTCTCGCCGGCGACGAAGGTGATGGTGCCCGCGACCAGGCTCAGCAGCGAGGAATTGCTCGACCCGTTGGGGTCGTAGACCATCTCGTTCAGCACCATCCGCGCATTGGAGGACAGGCCGAACACGGTGCCGTCGATGAAGGTGATGCCGAGTGTCGAATCGGCGCCGGTCGAGACCACGTCGCCCTTCTCGACATTGTCGCCATTGTTCAGGATGACCGACACGCCGTTACGGATCGCGGACGCGCTGCCGGAGAGTTTTGTGACGTGACCGATGACCTGGGCCGCTGCGGTGCCGGGCGCAGCCTGCGCATATTGTACATGGCCCGTGAGGGTATTGACGATGTCGCCGGTGAGATGGGCGCCGTCCGGCGAGGCGATCGCTGCCCGCTTGTCGCCCCTGAAATAATCGTGAACGACGAACTCGCGACCCTCATGGGACAGCACGAGGTCGAGACCTGCGCGCTTGAACTCGCCGTTGAAGATCAGGCTAGGGTCAGGAACAACGAACGCGCCATCGGGCACATTGCCATGTGCCTTTGCGACAAAGGGCTTGGCAGAGAAATCGACATGGACATCGGCGGGTAAACGGGAACCCGGGCCGTCCAAAGAGATCGTGGCGTCAAATTTGCCAGCGTAATTCAACCGGGCACCGTAAAAAGGGTTAAAATCTAAGTAAGTATCGACTGCCTAAGCTTGCATAGCATTACCAAGTCCTTAGCGAAACCATCTATTGCTTGTGTGATTCGGCGTCACCGAGCCGCACAGGCCCCGTTGAACCAAGTCTCCTGGAGGATGCGCGGCAATACCGCAAACATTTGGAAGTATAATTTTCCCATGTTGGAGCTAATTTCGTCGATCCTCACGTATTCTAAAGTATAGAGTAGGCAACGAATACTTGTGTCATCTTCTATTCCAATACCCGGCAGCACACTGGGGCAAACATGGAACCAAATCTGTGATCCAGTTAACAGAACCCGTGAAATAGCGGGTCGTTAGGCATAGGGCGTGAAATTACGAGCGCACGATCAGCACCTGCAATTAGTTCCATTCTCGCGTGGGTGGCGTCCCCCTTGCCTGCGTAAAATTTTACGCAATATGAGCAGGCGCGTTTCAGCCTGTTCCCCGGTTTTGTGACCCCTGCCGGGCGCGTTAAGCAGAACAAAACGGCCCATCTCGCACTATCTGCCCGAAAGCAACAAAGCCGGCACGTCGAGATCGAGAGGGATCTCGCGAAGCCCGGAAGGGGATGTCAGATGGAGACCGCTGGTCGCTGGCGCGCTTGGCGCGCAATCCTTGTTATGTGCGGATTGGTCCTGCTCGGATCGGCCGCCGAGCTTCGCGCCGGCACGCTGCTGTCGCCCGGCGCCGGCGTCCTTGTGCGCAAATCCGCCGAGCCCTTCGGCGTGTTCGCCTTCGCCATCTCGTCGGGCGGCCTGCAACGGAAATGGCTCGCGCTGAAGGACAAGCTCGACGACGACATGGTGCAGCTCGCGCTGTGCGATGGCGATCGGGACAATTGCGCATCGCCTGCGGCCCTGAAGCTGCTCGCCATCGTCGACCAGGCTCGTGATCGCGACGGCCATGCGCGGCTGGGCGAGGCCAACCGCGCCGTCAACTTCGCCATCCGGGCCGTCAATGACGGCACCAATGACGTCTGGAGCTCGCCGCTTGCGACCTTCCAGCGCGGCGCCGGCGATTGCGAAGACTACGCTATTGCCAAGCTCGCCGCACTGCGGCTCGCCGGCATTGCCGCTGAAGACCTCCGCATCGTCGTGGTGCGCGACACCCGCGCCGGCGAGGCGCATGCCGTGGCCGCCGCGCGGCTCGACGGCCACTGGCTGATGCTCGACAACCGCCGCATGGCGATGGTCGAGGACGACGCTGCGCGGAGCTACCAGCCGCTGTTCGTGCTCTACCAGTCGGCCGTGATGAAATATGTCGACGAACCCGCGCGGTTCTCGATCGCAGCCACCGAGCCGCGGTGATCCACTTTGTAGCGCGCATGAAGACAACGGGCCGGCGCAAGGCGCTGCCCGACGGCTGGCGTTGCCGGGAGGACGAACTGGCCCCGGTGAATTCGGGGACGGCGGGTGGGGGATCGTAGCCGGTCGCGCTTTCTTCCTTCTCTCCTGCGGCAGAAGGTGGCGCGAAGCGCCGGGTCTGTCTGCGCTCGCAAGACTGTTCGTGAGAATAGAACCCCTCACCCGGCTTCGCATTCGCGAAGCGACCCTCTCCGACGAGGGGAGAGGGTGCACCGTTCGCGCGGCAAGAGCGAGCGCATCAAAACATCAGATTGTCCTTCACCAGCACCCAACGGCCGCCCTTGACCTGCTGTACCTGGGTGATCGTGTTGGCGAGGTGATCGGTCTTGGAGAACTTGGTCGGGGGCGAGTTGAAGATGTCGAGGAATTTCTCGCCCGACTCGAGCGCGTCCAGCATCTTCTGACCTGTGAGATCCTTGCCCGCTTTCTCCGCGTAGAACGCAAACGTCATCACCGCGTTGTAGCCGATGATCGCCTGCGTGTTGGCGTCGGTGCCAAACATCTTCTTGTAGTTCACCAGCCAGTCCTTGACCTTGCCCTTGGCGGTGTCCTCGTAGGGAATCTCGAAGCCGCTGGCGGCGTAGAGACCTTCGACGGCTTCCTTGCCGAGCATCGGCACCTCCATCACGTTGGTCGGCGTGGCACCGAGGAAGGTGACGTCCCAGCGGAGTTTCTTGGCTTCGGTCATCGCTCCTATGGTCTCGCGGAGCACGGTGCCGAGCACGACGAGGTCGCAGCCGTCGGACTTCATCTTGGCGATCTGCGCGCTGAAGTCGGAGGCGCCGCGCTTGTAGCTCGTGATCGAAGCCGGCTGAGCCTTCATCGCGGTGAGCTGCTGGTTGAAGCCGTCGAGCACGTTCTTACCGTACTCGTCATCCTGATGCATGATGCAGGGCTTCTTGAAGCCCTTCCACTCCATCATGTATTTCAGCGCGGCCCGCGTGCTCTCGACGTAAGGCAACAGGTTGTTGAACTTCAGTCGCTCCTGCGGCTTGGCCGGATCGAACTTGAAGGTGAACTCGGCCGCCGTCAGCGGGAAGAGCTGCAGTACGCCGGCGTCGAAGAGGATGTCCTGCGCGGCGAGGACCGTCGGTGATCCCATAGGTCCCACCATCGCGAAGATCTTGTCGCGCTCGATCAGTTTTTGCGACGCCAGCACGGCCTTTTTCGGATCATAGCCGCTGTCCTCGATGACCAGTCGAATCTTGCGGCCGTTGATCCCGCCGGACGCATTGATCTCCTCGGTCGCCATCTTCATGCCGTTTGCAACCGGGACGCCCCAACCCTTGATCGGTCCCGACAGGTCCTGGTGAGTGCCGATAACGATCTCGGATGCCGAGATGCCTTCGTTGGTGACCTTGGTTTGCGCCGCGGCCGGCAGACAGGTGAGCACCACGGCACTCACAGCAAGGCCGAACGCGCTGAACGATTTCGACATTGACGTCTCCTCTCCTAAAGGCCCGTGTTGGACGAAGGTCGAGGGCCATCGCTCCTCCGCTTGCTTGAATGGGCTCGCTTTTCTTTTCTTCACATGCCCCGTCGGGAAACCGACTCCCACTCTTCCGGGGGCATGTGAGTCACGCCACCGCACGCTGGCGATACATCGCCTCGATCTCGGCAGCGTAGCGCTTGTTCACGAAGCCGCGCTTCAGCTTCATGGTCGGCGTCAGTTCCTCGTCTTCCGGAGTGAGCTGGCGCTCGATCAGGTAGAACTTCTTGATGGTCTCGACGCGGGCAAAATTGCCATTGACCTGTTCGATCTCGCGCCAGATCAGGTCCTGAATCTCCGTCGCCCGGCACAGGCTGGCATAATTGGTGAACGGGATGTCGTGGTCCTGCGCGAATTTCTCGACATTCTCCTGGTCGATCATGACGAGGCAGGTGAGATAGGGCCGCTTGTCGCCGATCACCACGGCGTCCGAGATGTAGGGCGAGAATTTGAGCTGGTTCTCGATCTCGGACGGCGTGATGTTCTTGCCGCCCGAGGTGATGATGATGTCCTTCATCCGGTCGGTGATGCGGACGAAGCCTTCATTGTCGATGGTGCCGACGTCGCCGGTGTGCAGCCAGCCGCGGGAATCGATGGTTTCGGCGGTCTTCTCCGGCTGGTTCAGGTAGCCCATGAACAGGAAGTCGCCTTTGATCAGGATCTCGCCGTCGGGCGACAGCACGACCTCACCCCAGGGGACGGCCGTGCCGACCGAGCCGAGCTTGATCCGCTCCGCCGGCATCATGGTGGCAACCCCGCAATTCTCGGTCTGGCCATAGACTTCGTGCATGTCGATGCCGAGCGCGAGATACCAGCGGATCAGTTCGGGGGCGATCGGCGCGGCGCCGGTGAAGGCGATGCGGCAGCGGTCGAGCCCAATCATGCGGCGAATGTTGCGGAAAGCGACGCGATAGGCGAGACGGTTGGCGAGGCGCAGCATCAGCGGCGGCCTCCTGCCCTCGAGCCGGCAATCGACCATGCGGTAGCCGATGCCGATGGCGCGGCGATAGACCCATTGCTGGAGCGGCGTCGCATCCTTCAGCGCGATGGTGATCGCGGAATAGAATTTTTCCCAGATCCGTGGCACTGCGAGGAAAACGGTCGGCTGCACCTCGCGCAAATTATCGGGCACGGTCTCCGGGCTCTCGGCAAAGTTCATCACCGAGCCGAGCGCGACCGAGATGTAATAGCCGCCGACGCGCTCGGCAACGTGACAGAGCGGCAGAAAGATCAGCCGGTCCTCGTCCTCTTGCGCGGGAATGAAGTCGCTGGCGTGCCGCATCTGATGCGTCACGCTGCGGTTGGCATGCATCGCGCCTTTCGGCGGACCTGTCGTGCCCGACGTGTAGACGAGGATCGCGAGATCGCCGGCGCCGCGGCTGTCGATCATCTCCTGCCACAGCGCCTCGCGGCCGACCATGTGGTTGCGGCCGAGCGCGCGGAACTCGTCGAGCGACATCACCATGTCGTCGGAGAAACCGCCGAGGCCCTCCATGTCGAACACGATGATCTTCTGCAAGGTAGGACAGCGCGCCCGGCAGGCGAGGACCTTGTCGAGTTGCTCCTCGTCCTCGACGAAGATCACCTTTGTTCTGGAGTCGTTGACGAGATATTCGACCTGGGACGATGCGTCGGTGGGATAGATGCCGGAGGAGACGCCCCCGGCGCACAGGATGCCCATGTCGGCATGGACCCATTCGGGCACGGCATTGGCGATGATGGAGGCGACGTCGCCGGGCATGAAGCCGATCGCGCGAAGCGCATAGGCGACCTCTTTTGAGATATCCAGCCATTGGCGCCAGCTCGTCGGCTGCCAGATGCCGAACTTCTTCTCGCGGATCGCCGGCCTGTCGCCCCGCGTCTCGACGGCGCACAGGAAGCTCTTCGCGATCGTATCAGCGACCGTCAGCACCGCCGGTCGGGCCATGCACCTCTCCTCCTTGTCGCGATCCCCTCCGTCGCCTGCCTTGCCGGCGGTCTATGTCTTGCGGAGGGGCTCGTCCATCTAACGCCACGTTTTCTTCTTTTTCCAGCGCCGTTCGCCTCTAGCGCCCACTTCCTTGGCGCCAAGGTAAAATTCCTGGATGTCCTGGGAATGCATCAAGCGGTCGCAGGTGTCGTTCATCACGATCCGGCCGATCTCCAGGACATAGCCGTAATGCGCGGTCTCCAGCGCCACCTTGGCGTTCTGCTCGACCAGCAGGATCGACATGCGCTGCTCCTCGTTGACGCGGCGGATGATGGTGAAGATCTCCTTCACCATCAGCGGCGACAGACCGAGCGAGGGTTCGTCGAGCAGGAGCAGCGTCGGCCGGTTCATCAGGGCGCGGCCGATCGCCAACATCTGCTGCTCGCCGCCGGAGAGCTGACCGGCCGGCTGGTTGATGCGCTCCTTCAGGCGCGGGAAATAGCCGTAGACGCGCTCCAGATCTTCCGCGACGCCGTCACGGTCCCGGCGCGGATAGGCGCCCATCATCAGGTTCTCGCGCACCGAGAGGAACGGGAAGACTTCGCGCCCCTCCGGCACGTGACTGAGGCCGAGCCGCACGATCCTGTCGGCTTCCATGCGCTGGATCGGCTTGCCCATGAACTCGATCGCGCCCTTCTGCGGATCGAGGATGCCGGAGATGGTCTTGAGCACTGTGGTCTTGCCGGCGCCATTGGCGCCGAGCAGCGTGACGATGCGGCCGCGCGGTACCTCCAGCGAGATGCCGCGGATCGCCATGATCGGCCCGTAATAGCTCTCGATGTTCGAGAGTTTCAAGATGGTCTCGGGTGTCGCGGTCGCATCCATCGACTCAGGCTCCCAGATACGCGGCGACGACATCGGGGTGCTGCTGCACCTCGGCCGGAGAGCCCATCGCCAGCACCCGGCCATAGTTGAGAGCAATGACGCGGTCGGAAACGCGGTTCACCAGCGACATGTCGTGCTCGACCATAAGCACGGTGACGCCGAGTTCGTTTTTCATGTCGCGGATCCAGAACGACATGTCGTCGGTCTCCTCGACATTGAGGCCGGAGGACGGCTCATCCAGCAGGATCAGCTTCGGCTCCGAGCACAGCGCGCGCGCCAGCTCGATCACCTTGCGCACGCCATAGGGAAGGCCCGAGATCAGCTTGTCGCGATAGGGTTCGAGATCGAGGAATTCGATCACCTGCTCGACCCGGCGGCGGTGCACCTTCTCGTTGGCCCGTACGCTCGGCAGGAACAGCAGCTCCTGCCAGAGTTGGGTGGTGGAATGGCGGTGGCGTCCAACCAGCAGATTGGAGAGCACGGTCGCGTTCTCGAACAGCTCGATGTTCTGGAAGGTGCGGGCAATACCGAGCTTGGCGATGTCGTAGGGCGGCTGTTCGGTGATGTCCTGGTCCTCGAAGAAGATGCGGCCCGACGTCGGCCGGTAGATGCGCGAGATCAGGTTGAAGATCGAACTCTTGCCGGCGCCGTTGGGACCGATGATCGAGAGGATCTCGCCCTTCTCGATCGCGAACGAGACCGTATCGACGGCCTTGAGACCGCCGAAGTGCAGCGACAGGTTCTCGGCGCGGAAATAGCTCATCGGTTGCGCTCCGATTTCACGTAGATCTTCTGCCGCTTGAAGGTGGCGCGCTTGTAGAGCGGGAACAGTTGGAAGAAGAGCTTGATCTTGAGCCAGCGGCCGTAGAGGCCGAGCGGCTCGAACAGCACGAACAGCACGATGATGACGCCGTAGATCGCGCCTTTCAGGCCGTTGAGCGAGGCGAAGGCTGCGACCTTGGACTGAATGTTGCCCGCAGTCGCCGAGCTCGCACCAAATGTCGCGGCGATGCCGGCGATAATGCCGGGCATGTCGTCCTTGAGGTAAGTCAGGAACGGATCGATCATCACGATAAAGATCGCGCCCAGAACCGCGCCGTGGAGGCTGAAGGCGCCGCCGATCAGGATCACGATGATGAACTCGATCGAGAGCTGCAGCGTGAACATCTCCGGCGAGATGAACGAGAGCTTGTGCGCGAACAGCACCCCGGCAAAACCGGTGATCGCCGCCGAGATCGCAAAGGACTTCACCTTGTAGAGCGCAACATTGACGCCCATGCTGCGCGCCGCGGTCTCGGAGTCGCGGATCGCAACAAAGGCGCGGCCCGTCGGCGAGCGCAGCAGATTGAGCGTGCCGACGATGGTCAGCACCAGCACGGCAAGGCAGAGGTAATAGAAGGTCGGGCTGTCGCGCGGGACCGTGACGCCGAGCAGCGATAGCGTCTTGACCCGCATGCCTTCATTGCCGTTGGTGACGCTCTCCCAGCGCGCCAGGATCTCCTCGACGATCAAGGCAAAGGAGATGGTGGCGATGACGAGATAGATGCCTGTCAGGCGCAGGGCGGGAAAGCCGACCATCGCGCCGATGATCCCGGTCAAAACTCCGGCAGCGAGGAAGTAGACCGGGAACGGCACGTTGTATTTCTGCAAATACGCCGCTGTATAGGCCCCGATCGCGAGGAACGCTGCGTGCCCGAGCGAAGCCTGGCCGGTAAACCCGGTCAGGATCAGCAGCGCCACGCCGACGGTCGCATAGATGCAGACGAAGACGAGCTGGCTCATCAGGTAGCTGGAGAGCAGATAGGGCGCGATCAGCAGCAGTGCGAGCAGGACGCCATAGGTGGCGACGTAGCCCGAATGCGGAAACAGCTTGATGTCGTCCTCATAATCGGTCTTGAACAGGAAGCGCATGGCGTTCAGACCTTCTTGCGGACGTGGAGGCCGAACAGGCCTTCAGGTTTCAAGAGCAGCACGGCGAGCAGCACGATGTAGGGTGCGACGTCCTTCCAACCTTCGGCCAAATAAAAGCCGGCCATGCTCTCGATCACGCCGATCAGCACGCCGCCGACGACCGCGCCCGGGATCGAGCCGAAGCCGCCGAGCACGGCGGCCGGAAAGGCCTTCAGGCCGAGCACGAGGCCGACATTGGAATGGATGAAGGTGATCGGCGCCAGCAGCACGCCGGCGCAGGTGGCGACCGCCGCGCTAATGGCCCAGACGATCGACACCACGCGCTTGACCGGAATACCCATGTAATAGGCCGCCAGCATGTTCTCGGAACTGGCGCGCATCGCAGTGCCAAGCGTGGTCTTGTTGAAGAACAGCCACAGCAGCGCGCACAGGATCATTGTTGCTGCGATCACCGAGAGCTTGTCGTAGGCAAGGACCAGAGAGCCCATGCGCAGCACCCCCTGGCTGAAGGGGGTCTCGATTTTCAAATCGTCGGTGCCCCAGATCATGCCGGCGATCGAGCGCAGGAAATAGCCGAGGCCGATCGTCGCCATGATGATGGAGAATTGTGGATAGCCGAGGATCGGCCGCACCACCACGCGCTCCGCCAGCATGCCGAACAGCGCCATGGCGGCCACGGCACCGGCAAAGCCGATCCAGTAGTTCAGACCCATCATGCCGATGAAGGTGAAGGCGAAGAAGCCGCCGAGCATCATCAGATCGCCCTGGGCGAAATTGACGACCTCGGTGGCCTTGTAGACGAGCACGAAGCCGAGCGCGATCAGGCCGTAGACGCAGCCGAGCGCAACACCGCTGACCAGCTGCTGAACGAAATCCAGCATCGCCGCGCATCCTCCCGACGCAACCAACGGTTCTTCCTGACCGCCTTGTTGCATCTTGTGTCCAGTCGCTACGCAGTCGTTTCGCTGCGTCAGCGCCATTTGTCCGAGGCCAATTCAGCCTGAACCGCCAAGCGCTGTCAACAAACGGACACTTGCCTTTAGGATAACGGAATTTGTCGGCCGTAGATTCACGGTGCCGAAACATCTTAAAGTCATGGTCGCGGACGATGCAAAACCGGATGGTGTGGCCGTCATGAAGCCGGACAGCTCGGCGCTGGAAGTCCTGGGGTTAACGAAGCGTTTTGACCGTTTGGCGGTCGATGGCCTCGATCTCACCATTCATGCCGGCGAATTCTATGCCCTGGTCGGCCCTAACGGCGCCGGCAAAACCACCACCCTGCGCATGGTCGCAGGCCTGCTGCGGCCCGATGCCGGACGCGTCTCGATCTTCGGCATCGATGCGCTCCAAAATCCGGTCGCCGCCAAGCAGATGATGGCATGGGTGTCCGACGAGCCGATGATCTACGACAAGCTGACGCCGCTTGAATATCTCGAGTTCGTCGCCGGTCTCTGGGGTATCGCGCCGTCCAGCTCGGAACCGGTTGCGCAGGAGCTTCTCGGCTCGCTGGGCCTCGAGTCGCATCGGCACGAACGCTGCGAAGGCTTTTCCAAAGGCATGCGCCAGAAGGTGGCGCTGGCCGGCGCGCTGGTGCACGATCCCCGCCTCATCATCCTCGACGAGCCGCTGACGGGGCTCGATGCCGTTTCCGCCCGCCATGTGAAGGGCCTCCTCAGCGAGCGCGTCCGCGCCGGCTGCACCGTCATCATGACCACGCATATTCTCGAGGTCGCCGAGCGCATGGCCGACCGCATCGGCGTGATCGCATCGGGCCATCTGGTCGCCGAAGGCACGCTTGACGAACTGCGCCGGCAGAACGGCCATGACAATACCAGCCTGGAAGACCTTTTCATCGCGCTGGTGACGTTTCCGGACGCCGCATGAGCTCGGCGACCGCGTTCTCCTGGTTCGCTCGTCACGAGCTCCGGCTCGCCTGGCGCGAATGGTTTGCCATGATGACCGGCGGCCAGCGCAAGCGAGCGCGCGCCGCCGTCATCGGCCTGTTGTTCTTCGCAGCACTCCTGCACGTGCCGGCCTGGGCGGTGATCGGCCGCTTCGCCGATCTGCAACTGCCGCTCGATAAGGCCTCGCTGATCGTGATCTCGGCGACGATCTTTCTGGCCTGGAGCTTGATGCTGTCGCAGGCGATCGAATCGGTGACACGGGTGTTTTACGCCCGTGCCGATCTCGACCTCATCATGTCCTCGCCGGCGAGGCTGGCCAACCTGTTCTCGGTCCGCATTGCCGCGATCGCGCTGACCGTCACGGTGATGGCGCTGCTGTTCTCGACGCCCTTCATCGACGTGCTGGTGATCGGCGGCGGTGCGCGATGGCTCAGCGCGTTGGGCGTCGTGGTCGCGATGGGCCTGTCGGCGGCGGCGATCGCGATTGCCGTCACCATTCTCCTGTTTCGGCTGATCGGGCCGGCGCGGACGCGCTTGATCGCCCAGATCCTCGCCGCGGTCATCGGCGCTGGCTTCGTGATCGCGCTTCAGGTCGCCGCGATCATGTCCTACGGCACGCTGTCGCGCTTCACCATCCTGACCTCGGGTAGCCTCGCCGCCTACGCGCCTGATGTCGACAGCATCTGGTGGTGGCCGGCGCGGGCGACCATGGGCGACTGCGAGGCGCTGTTGCTGCTTCTCGCGCTCGGGCTCGTGCTGCTCGGAAGCGTCATGGCGATCTTTTCGGGCCGCTTTGCCGATACCGCCATCGATGCGGCGGCGTATGGCGCATCCGGCCGCGTGCGCGCGAAGGAGCGCCCATTCCGCGGCGGATCGCGGCAGCAGGCGCTGCGGCGCAAGGAATTTTCGCTGCTCTGGCGCGATCCCTGGCTGATCTCGCAGACCCTGATGCAGTTGCTCTATCTGGTGCCGCCGGCGCTGCTGCTCTGGCGAAATTTTGCCGACAGCTCGGCAGCGCTGACGCTGATCACGCCTGTCATCGTGATGGCGGCCGGACAGCTTGCCGGCGGGCTTGCCTGGCTGACCATCTCGGGCGAGGACGCGCCCGACCTGGTCGCGACCGCGCCGCTGACGCCATCCAGCGTCATCCGTGCCAAGATCGAGGTGGTGCTGATCGCGACCGCCGTGATCTTCTGCCCTCTGGTGGCGGCGCTGGCCTTCGCCTCGCCAATCCAGGCGGCAATTAGCGCCGGCGCAATCATTATCAGTGCGGCCTCCGCCACCGCGATCCAGCTCTGGTTCCGGGTGCAGGCCCGGCGCAGCCAATTCCGCCGCCGCCAGACCTCCTCGCGGCTTGCGACTTTTGCCGAAGCCTTCTCCTCGATCGGTTGGGCCGCGACTGCGGCGCTGCTGCTCGCTCTCCCCATCGCCGGCCTTATCAGCGGCCTGATCACGGCTAGCCTCATTGCCATCACCTGGAAGTTCAGCCCGCGGCGTGAATAAGCCACGCTAGCGAAAGGTGCGACACTGACGCGCTGTTGATCGCAGCCCATTGGCCACGCGCCGCATTGCACGCTAGACTTTCTCGTGAAGTCATCGGAGACGGATGCATGTGGCGACTGGTTTCGGCGGCTTTGGCGCTGTTCGGCGTATCCCTCGCACCTGCCCTCGCCCAACAGCCACCTCAACGCAGCGAATGCCTGGCGATGGCCAACGCGACGCCGCGCGCGCTGCCGGTCGCGTTCCGGCAGGCCGCCGGCTCAGCCGAGGTCGAGATCACCTATGCCGGCCACTCCACCTATTTCATCGATACGCCCGGGGGCCTGCGCATCGCCACCGACTATAGCGGCGCCTATCAGGTGGGACCGCTGCCCGATGTGGTCACCATGAACCGTGCGCACAGCACGCACTACACCCTATTCCCGGACAAGCGCATTCCCCATGTGCTGCACGGCTGGGGCGTGGACGGCCAGCCGGCGATCGTATCGGAGCGCATCGGCGATACCTTCATCCGCAACGTCACCACCGACATCCGCCGTTATTTCGGCGACGATACTGGCGCCGACATGATCCGCGACGGCAACTCGATCTTCATCTTCGAGGTCGCCGGCCTCTGCATCGGTCATCTGGGTCATCTTCATCACAAGCTCGACGACAGCCATTTCGCCCAGATCGGGCGGCTCGACATCGTGATGGTGCCGATCGACGGCACCTATACCATGTCGCTGGACGGCATCTCCGAGATCACGAAACGGCTGCGCGCCTCGGTGGTGCTGCCGATGCACCGCTTCGCCACCCCGCTCGACACTTTCATGCGCCGGATCGGCCAGCAGTTCGAGATCGACCAGCGCATCGAGCGGTCGTTCCGGATCTCGCGGGATGCTCTGCCGTCGAAGCCGACCGTGATCATCCTCGACGGGGTCTGACGCGCGAAGCCGGAACACATGAACGTCCTCTGACTTGGTTTGCTTCAAGATCATCCTTGGTCGGAGCAATCATGAGCAGACGATTTTCTATCCTCGGCTCATTCGCCGCGATATATTTGCTGTGGGGTTCCACCTACTTTGCCATCACATTGGGCCTAGAATCGATCCCGCCATTTTTGCTGATGGCGCTCCGCTCGTTCTGCGGCGGCATTGCGCTATTGGCGATGAGCGGTGGGCAGGTCGCAAACGTATCCTCGCAGGCGTGGGCGCGGGCGAGCCTTTGCGGACTGCTCTTCTTCGTCGGCTGCCACGGCGTGCTCGCTTATGCCCAGCAATCGATTCCTTCGGGCGCGGCAGCGATCGTTCTTGCTACCATCCCGTTCTGGATCTTGCTGATCGATGTCTTGTTCCCCGGCGATCAGCGACCAAAACCCCTCGCCCTGCTTGCGCTCGTGCCCGGCTTCTTCGGCGTTGGTCTCGTGGCGTGGCAGAACGTCGAGCAGGCGGGCATCAGCATTCTTCCCGTCGTCCTTCTCCTGGCTGCGGCCTTGTCATGGTCGGTCGGGACCGTCCTGTCCCGGAGCATGTCGCACCAGGCGTCCGCCGTCCTGCTGTCGGGCATGCAGCTTACGATCGGCGGTGCCGTGTTGTTCGCAATCAGTTGGCTGACGGGCGAGATCCCAAGCTTCAGGCCGAGCGACGTCTCGCCGACTTCGCTTGCCGCGGCGCTTTGGCTGATCATCTCAGGCAGCGTGATCGGATTCGTCGCCTACAATTGGCTACTGGAGAACGTCTCGACCTCGTTGGTATCGACCTACACTTTCGTCAACCCGGTGATCGCAGTGCTGCTCGGTACCGTCATTCTGGGCGAGCCGTTTTCACGTCTGATGCTGCTTGGCGCGGTCCTCGTCATTGTCTCCATCATCGTCATCTGGCTGGCGGAACGTTCAGCGAGCCGGCGAACGAACGATGCGACCGATCGCGGCATGAGGCATCTGTCGCCACGCAAGACCTGACGACCGCGGACGGCAATTTTCTCCAAGTCGCTAAGGCACGTTCATGCTGATCTCCTCGCAAGAGGAGATCGACATGACAGATTTTGCGAGATTGTTGCATGCGGACGGACCGAACCCAGAGCACGCGGAGGCGCTGCAGCTTTACGGTCGTTTTGTCGGCGACTGGGACGCCGAAATCACCGCCCACGGGCTCGATGGAACCAAACACACAGCGTCAGGCGAAATCCATTTCGGCTGGGTACTGGAGGGGCGCGCCGTGCAGGACGTCTGGATGATTCCTCGTCCCGCCGGCAGCCCGGCCTTTCCGATCGCCGGCAATTGGTACGGCACGACGCTGCGTATCTATGACCCAACCATTGCCGCGTGGCGGATTTCCTGGTTCGATCCAGGCCGCAGCGTGTTCCGCCAGCAGATCGGCCGTCCGCGCGGCGACGCCATCGTACAGGAAGGCACGACCGAAGCCGGCGAGCTGACGCGCTGGAGCTTTACGGAGATTACCGACAATTCCTTTCACTGGCTCGGGGAGGTCAGGCCGACCGCCGTAGCGGACTGGCGGCTGATGGTCGATGTGAAAGCAAAGCGGCGCGAGGGCTGACGACTGTGCCGCTGTGCTAGCGATGACGGGTGCGGTTGCATGACGCGCGCTGCCGCGTGACGAGATGAGGTGCTAGGCTCCCAGCACAAACACAGAGGGAGCGAACGCCGATGACCGCAAGTGGATTGCCTGCCAATACGAGCGGACTGTTTGTCGAGCCGCGCGAGGACTGGCTTGCGCAGCACCAGGAGGAGATCATCGATGCGCCCCGGCCGATCGTCGATCCTCACCACCATCTCTGGAATCGCGGGCACCGCTATCTGATCGAGGAGATGGCGGCCGACATCGCCTCTGGCCACAACATCGTCGCAACCGTCTATGTCGATTGCCGCTCGATGTATCGTGCGCATGGGCCAGAGGCGTTCCGGCCCGTCGGCGAGGTCGAGTTCGCCAACGGCGTCGCGGCGATGAGCGCGAGCGGTGGTTACGGCAAGGCGGCGATCTGTGCGGGCATCGTCAGCCACGCCAATCTGCTGCTGGGCGACGCGGCCAAGCCGGTGCTGGAAGCGGAGATCGCGGCGGGCCACGGCCGCTTCCGCGGCATCAGGCATTCCTCGGCCTGGGACGAAGACCCCGTGGTCGCCGGCATGTATGCGAACCGGCCGAAGGGCCTTTTGCAGGATCCGACCTTCCGCAAGGGATTTGCCTGCCTCGCGCCGCTGAACCTCAGCTTCGATGCCTGGCTGTTTCATCCGCAGATCGGCGAACTGACCGAGCTTGCGCGCGCCTTCCCCGACACCCGGATCGTGCTCGACCATTGCGGCGGCCCCGCCGGCGTCGGCCGCTTTGCGGGACGGCGCGAGGAGGTGTTTTCGCAGTGGCGCGCCTCGATCCGCGAGATCGCGAAATGCGAGAACGTGGTGGTTAAGCTCGGCGGGCTCGCGATGTGCCTGCTCGGCTATGACTTCCATCGGCGCGAGAAGCCGCCGTCATCCGAGGAGCTTGCCGCAGCCTGGCGGCCTTATGTCGAGACCTGCATCGAGGCATTTGGCCCAAGGCGCGCGATGTTCGAGAGCAATTTCCCGCCGGACAAGGGCCAGTGCAGCTATCAGGTGATCTTCAACGCCTTCAAGCGCATCGCGGCGGCCCTGAGCGAGGCCGAAAAGACGGCGCTGTTCTCGCAGACCGCCATCGATTTCTATCAGCTCGAACTGCCGTCGTGACGAGAAGAGGGGCCGGGATGTTGATCCCGGCCCCTCTTCCGTCGTGGCCGCTGGGAAGCGTCCTTGAAACGTTATTGTTCGGGCTCTAGCCGGCACCCATCAAGGAGGCCGGACGGCGCTCGCCGCTGGAGGTGAACATCTTCTTGAGCTTGTTGACCACACGGATCAGAAAGCCGATCATCACGGGATTGGTCTTGCGGCAGAAGGCGATCTTCTTGACGTGCCCTTCGACATGCCATTTGGCATGCGCGCCGTCGCGGAAGAAAATGACGTCGCCGGGGCCGTAGCGCTTCGGCGGCATGCCGTCGCTTTCGAGCACGATCGATCCTTCCATGATCATGATCGTCTCGTCGATATCGTAGTACCAGTTGAAGCGCCCTTCGGTGCAGGCCCAGATGATGGTTTGGGCCGTGCCGTCGGCACTGGTGGACAGGACGCGCGAGCGCGACACCGGGTTACCCTCGATGATCCAGGACGGCTCGATCGGCCGCAGCTCCAGATCCACATTGCAACTGCCGATCTCAATCATTGCGCGCGACATCTGTTTCCTCGGGGAATGAAATAAGTTTGACCGGGTCGGAGCCCGGACTGTTTCAATGATCCTCGCGACGCTAGTGATCGGCTTTTAATTCTTCCTTACGCAGGCCTCGACAATCGGCCGTAGTTGAAGCCGCGAAGCGCGTTAACGCAGTGATTTCCTGCCAATTGGACTATGTGAACCCATCTTTGCCGGGGGGTGCGACAAAATGCGCGAGGGAGTCATCGATGCTCCTCGCGCTCGAGGTTCTGACAGCCAATCGCGGTGCTCACCTCTCCTACAGGAGAGGTGAGCAGGTTACTTCGCCCACTCGCCCTTGCGGAACACCGGCACCTTGCTGCCGTCGGCGAGAATGCCGTCGATGTCGGTCTCGGCCGAGCCGATCATCCAGTCGATATGGATCAGGCTCTGGTTGCCGCCCTGCGCGGCGATCTGCTGCGGCGTGAGCTGCGCGCCGTTGACGAAGCATTTCGAGTAGCACTGGCCGAGCGCGATGTGGGACGCCGCGTTCTCGTCGAACAGCGTGTTGTAGAACAACAGTCCGCTCTGCGAGATCGGCGAGGAATGCGGCACCAGCGCCACCTCGCCGAGGCGGCGCGCGCCCTCGTCGGTGTCGAGCACCTTGTTCAGCACCTCCGCGCCGCGCGAGGCCTTTGCGTCGACGATCTTGCCGTCCTCGAAGCGCACCGAGATGTTATCGATCAGGGTGCCCTGGTAAGACAGCGGCTTCGAGCTCACGACGTGGCCGTAGACGCGGCGGCAATGCGGCGTGGTGAAGACCTCTTCGGTCGGAATGTTGGCGTTGCAGCTGATGCCGTTCTTGGAGAGCGAGGCGCCGCCTTCCCATTCATGGCCATCGGCAAGTCCGATGGTGAGGTCGGTGCCCGGCCCCGAATATTGCAGCGCGCGGAAACGCTGGCCATTGAGCCAGTTGGTGCGCTCGCGCAGGACCGCATTGTGGCTCGCCCAATTGCTAATCGCGTCCTCACGGTCGACGCGGGACGCCGCAAAGATTGCATCCGCGAGCTTGCCGATTGCGGCGTCCTCAGGGTCGTCAGGAAACACCTGCCTGGCCCAGGAAGGGCTCGGATAAGCGATGATGTTCCAGTTGGTATCGAAATTGACGATTTTTTCCAGCGCCGGTTGATAGGCCATGGAATTGGCCTTGCTGGCGCGCGCCACCTTGGAGGGATCCTCGCCCGACAGCAGCATCGGATTGTCGCCGACGATGGCGAGCCGTGCGGTGTTGTCCGAGAATGCCTTGGCCATGCCCTCATACAGCCAGCCGGCAGCACGATCGAAACTATCGTCGTGGCCGTGGCGGTAGCGCGCCAGCGTCATCTCCTCATCCGACAGGATCGGCGTTACGATGCCGGCGCCGGCCTTGTAGGCGTGCACGGCGATCCGCCGCACCAGCGGCAGTGCGACCGCAGGCGCCGTCAGAAGAAGATCCTGCCCCGGCCGCAAACCCAGCCCCACCTTCACCGCCACCTCGGCCAGCCGGTCGAGTTTCGCGGGATTGATGGGAGTAGCGGAATTGCGGTGATCAGTCATACGGGGCCCTCTGCCGAAAGTCTCTCGTTCAATCTAAGCCCAGGATCGCGAGGCGCAAGTGCGCGAGCACCTTGCGGCAGGGAGAGATACGCAGTTTCACGCATATTGGTTTTCAACGCGTTGCCGATTTCAGCACCCGGTCAACCATGGCGGGCGCAAGGCCGAGGTAATTTCTTGGCGAGGTGAGTGCCTCGATTGTGGCACGGTCGATGCAGTTCAAGACGCGGGAGTCGGATGAAAGCGCATCCGCCAGCGAGAGACTTTTCTCATTGGCGAGCCGGCAGGCGTCATAGACCATGTCATGCGCCTCCTGCCGCCCGATTTGCGGCGCGAGCCCCATCATGACCGCTTCGGCCACGATCAGGCCGCGGCTGATGGCGAGATTGTCATTCATCTTCGCCTCGTCCACGATGAGGCCTGCGAGCGCAAACTTCGCCTGGTGCAGCGCGCCGGCGGTCAGCACGAAGCTTTCTGGGATTGCCATCCATTCGGCGTGCCAGGGGCCGGTGGCGCGCTCGAAATCCTGCACCATCGCATCCAGCATCAGGCCTGCATGCTGGCGCACCGCCTTGGACGCCGCAAGCATCAGTTCGGAGGAGATCGGGTTGCGCTTCTGCGGCATGGTGGAGGAGGCGCCGCGCCCCTTGACGAAGGGTTCGTAGAGCTCGGCAAACTCGGTCGAAGCCATGATCATGATGTCGAGCGCTATCTTGCCGAGCGAGCCGGTGACGAGCGCCAGGAAGTTCACGGCCTCGGCAAAGCCGTCGCGCGCGACGTGCCAGGTCGAGGCGGGAACGCCGAGCTTCAGCTCGGCGCAAAGCGCCTCCTGCACCTCGAATCCCTTGTCGCCGAGCGAAGCCAGCGTGCCGGCAGCGCCGGCAAACTGGCCGACCAGGACGCGCGGCCTCAACTGCGTCAGACGCCCGGCATGACGGTCGAACATCGCGAGCCAGATCGCGGTCTTGTAGCCAAACGTCACTGGCAGCGCCTGCTGCAGATGGGTGCGGCCCGCCATCGGCGTATCGCGATATCGCTTGGACAGGTCTGCAAGAATGCGGCGCAGTTCGGCAATGTCCCTTTCGACGATTTCGAGCGCGGCACGCAGTTGCAGGACCACCGCGGTGTCCATGATGTCCTGCGTGGTCGCGCCCCAATGCACGTAGCGGCCAGACTCGCCGCACTGCTTCACCATCTGATGCACCAACGGCAGGATCGGATAGCCGACGATGTCGGTCTCCTGCCGCAACAGATCGAAATCGAGCGCGGCAACATTGGTCCGGGCCGCGATCTGATCGGCGGCGTCCTGCGGTATCACGCCGCATCTGGCCTCTGCCTTCGCCAACGCGACCTCGACCTCGGCATAGCGCGCCACCAGCGCGATATCGGAGAACACCTCCCGCATCTCGGGCGTGCCGAAGGCGTCCCGGAACAGCATGGAGTCGAGCACGGTGGTCCCAGTGGGAAAAGCGGGCATGGGCATTTCTTCGTGGTTGGAGTGTTCTGTGTGAAGGCAGCTTACGCGGGCCATGCTATTCGACAATGCCTGCCATACGACCGATGTCGTCCTGGCGGATGCCCGTGGGCATTCGCCGGGCATTCGCCAGACGACGCTGGGGAGATGTCCGACACTGCCGACGTCGCTACGCTTGCGGATTAAGCCAGCGGCAATCCGCGCCAAGCCTCCACATTCTGTCGAGGTCGTGTTCCCATCCGAAAACAGCATAGTTGGCATCACGCGATCGTGGTGAACCTGACAGTCCCTTCGTCGGACTTACAGGTTTCAAGTCGAAATCCATTTTAATTTTTGTATTGCCTGATGTCGTTGTGAGGACTGAGTTTTCGACGTGCAATTTCTGTTCCGGGACCATCTTCTCGATACCGACCGGCGCGAGCTGAGCCGCGAGCAGGTTCCCGTTGCCGTGGAACCTCAGGTTTTTGACCTGGTCGTGCATCTCATGGAGAACCGCGACCGGGTGGTCAGCAAGGGTGAGCTGATCGACAAGATCTGGCACGGCCGCAGCGTCTCCGAATCGACGCTGACCAGCCGGATCAACGCGGCACGCAAGGCGATCGGTGACAATGGCGCGAACCAGGCGCTGATCCGCACCATCGCGCGCAAGGGCTTTCGCTTCGTTGGCGACGTCGAGGCAAAGCGCGGCGCGGCCGTTCAGGAACCCGGCCCCGCGGCGCCGTTGGCGCAGACCACGCTCGCGCTACCCGACCGGCCCGCAATCGCCGTGCTGCCCTTCACCAACATGAGCGGCGACCGCGAGCAGGACTATTTCTCCGACGGCATCAGCGAGGATATCATCACCGCCCTGTCGAAGCTGCGCTGGTTCTTCGTCGTCGCGCGCAACTCGTCCTTTGTCTACAAGGGGCGCGCTGTGCACGTCCACGAGGTCGCACGCGAGCTCGGCGTGCGGTACGTGATCGAAGGCAGCGTGCGGCGTAGCGGCGAGCGCCTGCGTATCTCGGCGCAGCTCAACGATGCCTCGACCGGCAGCCATCTGTGGGCCGAGCGCTACGACCGCGAGCTCGCCGACGTCTTCGCCGTGCAGGACGAGATCACCGAGGCGATCGTCGCGGCGATCGAACCGCAGCTCTACGCCGCCGAGAGCTTTCGCGCCCAGCAGAAGCCGCCGGGCAGCCTGGATGCCTGGGATCTGGTGATGCGCGCATTGTCGCGTTACTGGCGCATCACGCGCGAGGACAATGCCGCTGCGCAGGAGCTGCTGGAAAAGGCAATCGCGATCGATCCCGCCTATGGCAAGGCGCTGGGCCTGCTCGCGACCAGCCGCATCTTCGGTGCGCATATGGGCTGGGCGGAAATGGCTGCAACCGTGCCGGTCGCCGAACGCGCGGCGCTGGCGGCGGTGGAAGCCGATCGCGACGATGCCTGGGCGCATCACGGCCTCGCCTATACTTATCTGTTCCGCCGCCGCTTCGAGGACGCATTGGCGGAGTTCGATCTGGCTCTCAAGCTCAATCCGAATTTCGCGATGGCGTACGCCTTCTACGGTGTGACGCTGTGCTACGCGGGACGATGGCAGGACGGCGACGCCGCCGCGCGCCGTGCGTTGCGGCTGAGCCCGCGCGATCCGCTCGCCGGGATCTATGGTGGAGTTGCGGCCTACGCCCGGTTCATCGGCCGCGACTACGAAGGAGCCGTGCAGATGGCGCGCGAATCGCTGCGGCAACGCAGCGATTTCGTCGGCGCGCATCGTGTGCTGACAGCCGCGGCCGGTATGTCGGGAAACGCGGCCCTTGCCGCGTCCGCCCTGCACGGCCTGCGCCGCGCCCAGCCCGGCATTTCGCTTGCCTGGATCACGCGCGAGCTGCCGATGCTACGCGACGAGGATCGCGCGCATTACCTGGAAGGATTGCGGCGCGCAGGGATGAGGTAGCTCGCCACAGCTTACCCTGCCCTGGGGGCCTCCAGGGGAGGGTCAGAAAAGTCCTACTCCTGCATCATCTCGCCGCTGCCGCCGAACTCGGCAGGAAAGTCCTTCAGCTTGGGCAGGCCATCGCGCATCGGCAGCACCGTCTCGGCATAATTGACGTGGACGCCTGGCGAAAATGCGAGCGTGGGGATGGTGGCGGTGAAGACGTCCACCAGGCCGAGCGGCGGGTGGTTGGTCATGAGATGACCGCCGCACTTCTTGCAATATTTGCGTTGGCTGAGCGGCGTCTTGGCGAAGGTCTCGACGTTCTGGGCGCCTTCGGTGATGCGCACCGCCTCGGGCTTCCACAGGCTGAAGGCATTCACCGGTCCGCCCGACCACGACCTGCAAGAACGGCAATGGCAATAGCCCATCGCCTCCGGCTCGCCCGTGACCTCGATCGTGACTGCGCCACAGAAGCAGTTTCCGAGATGTTTCATTTTGCTCGTCTCCATTGGGATCGATATTGCTGGTCGGGCCAGCCACGCGTCCTCCTTTCGGTGGACGCCTGGCGCGAGGCGAAGACTATACCGATCTGCGCCAGGGAATAAGCATCGACACGCGTTGTTTGTACTGCCGGTACTCGTCCCCGAAGAGAGCGACGAGGTCGCGCTCCTCCAGCGCGATGCCGACGAAGATGTAGAGCGTGGTCACGGCGGCGAACAGCAGATGGCCCGCGGTCATGACCGGCGCCGCCCAGAACGCGATGATGAAGCCGAGATAGATCGGATGACGAACGAACTTATAGAGCAGCGGCGTCTTGAACCGCGCAGGCGCCGCTTCCTTGCCGACGAGATGGTTGGTCACCTGATGCAGGCCGAACAGTTCGAAATGGTTGATCATGTAGGTCGAGGTGAACACCAGCACCCAGCCTGCGAAGGACAGCGTGACCAGCGTCACTGCAAAATCGGGATCCTGGACCTCCCATACGACCGAAGGCAGCGGCCGCCACTGCCAGAACAGGAGCAGCAACGACAGGCTCGCCAGCAGCACATAGGTGCTACGCTCGACTGGCTTCGGGACGAACTGCGTCCACCACGCCTTGAAGCTCTGACGCGCCATCACGCTGTGCTGGATGGCGAACAGGGTCATCAGGAGGAGATTGATGATGACCGCCTCAAGCGGGGGCGTGGCGGTTCCGGTGTCGATGGTCTTCGGCACGACCAGCCCCATCACGAAGCCGATGGCGTAGAGAATGGTGACGAAAAACACGAGATATGCCGCAATTCCGTACAGAAAGGCGGCGAACTTGAACATGCGTGAGCCCGCAACAGCCGGGCTGATCGAATGAACCTGATCAATCTGAGACATGGAAAGCTCCGTTGTGCCAAAACATCGGCACTATGTGGTCGCCCCACCATGCGCTTCGGACGGGCCCGAGACTTTCGCCGACAATTGATTTTCGCCTGAGATGCCATTGATTTTTGCTTGAGACGACACAAAACGTGCGATTTTGCTTTGAAGACAACGTGCTCGACGGCGACCTGCGGGAACTCACCTGCGCCGGTGTCGCCGTGCCGTTGCAGCCGCAGGTGTTCGATCTGTTGCTCTATCTGGTTGCTCAACGCGCGCGTGTGGTCAGCAGGGATGACCTGATCAGCCAGATCTGGAGCGACCGCATCGTCTCCGATTCCGCCCTGAACAGCCGGATCAACGCTGCGCGCAAGGCGATCGGCGACGACGGCGCCACCCAGCGGCTGATCAAGACCATTCCGCGCAAAGGCTTTCGTTTCGTCGGCGAGGTTCAGGAAGAGGTGGCGGCTTCGCCTGCGCCCGCTATATCCGTTCCTGCCCGGCCGCACACCGTCTCGGATCGCCCGGCAGTCGCGGTGCTCGCCTTCGAGAACATGAGCGGCGATCCCGCGCAGGACTATTTCGGCGACGGCATCAGCGAGGACATCCTCACCGCGCTGTCGAAACAGCGCTGGTTCCTGGTGATCGCCCGCAACTCGTCCTTCACCTACAAGGGACGCGCGGTCCACATCAGGCAGATCGCCGAGGAACTCGGCGTCCGCTACATCGTCGAGGGCAGCGTGCGCAAGGCGGACAACCGGGTGCGCATCACCGCACAGCTCAACGATGCCACATCAGGCAGCCATCTCTGGGCCGAGCGCTACGACCGCGAGCTGATCGACGTCTTTGCCGTGCAGGACGAGATCACCAACGCGATCGTGGCGGCGGTCGAGCCGCAGATCCACGCGGCCGAAAATTTTCGCGCTCACCGCAAGCCGCCTGCGAGCCTGGATGCCTGGGATCTGCTGATGCGGGCACTGTCACACTATTGGCGCGTGACGCGGCAGGATCACGAGGCCGCTCGGACGCTGCTGGAGCGCGCGATCGGAATTGATCCGAATTATGGTCAGGCGCTGTCGGTGTTGGCGGCAAATCATATGTTCGGCGTGCATCTCGGCTGGGCCAAGCTTGCTGCGGTGGCGCCAGTGGCGGAAGCCGCCGCGCTCGCTGCCGTGCGCTGCGACCATGAGGACGCCTGGGCGCATGCCGCGCTGGGGAGCGTCCTGTTCTCGACACGCAGGCTGGCCGACGCACTGTCCGAGTTCGAGCAGGCGCTCGCGCTCAATCCGAACTTCTCGCTGGCGCAGGGCTATTACGCGCTGGCACTGTCTTATGCCGGACGCTCGAAGGAATCGTTCGAGGCGGCGCAGACGGCAATCCGGCTCTCGCCGCGCGATCCCTCGCTGGCGATCTATCACGGCATTGCCGGCTATGCGCGCTTTACCGAGCGGCACTATGACGAGGCGATCGCGCTCGCGCGCGAGGCGATCCGCCACCGCGGCGACCTCACCGGCGCCTACCGCGTGCTCGCGGTCTCCGCCGGCATGACCGGGGACGCAAAGCTGGCAGAGATCGCGCTGGGCGAACTCCGCCGCGCCCAGCCCGGCATCTCGCTCCACTGGATCGCGACGCAACTGCCGTGGGCCAATGACGCCGACCGCGAGCACTATCTAGAAGGATTTCGGCGGGCGGGGTTGCGATGACGGGCCTGCCCACGACGCTGTGTCGCTAGCCGCACCGGTCATGTCGGCCAACGACCGACATGACCGGTACACAGCGATATGAGGCAGATAAATCAAAACAGGACGCGCTGTGCATTTTTTGTGCGAACGTTGTCGCGACTTTCATCTTGCGGCGCCGAGCGAGACTATGTGAGCCTCGCTACCGGATGGGGACTGGGATGGGCCGGCCGTCGCTTTGCGCGCGAGGACGTTGCGAAGCGTTAACGGCTGACCTCGCTTGAGAAAGATACGACATGCCGAAACGAGTGTTGCTTGGTCTCCTCCTGGCTTGCGGCCTCACGGCCCCGGCGCTGGCGCAAGAGCCGAAAACAGGGGGCGTGATCAATGCCGTAATCCAGCCCGAGCCGCCCGGCCTGATGCTTGCAATGGTCCAGAACGGTCCGACCCAGATGGTGTCGGGCAACATCTTCGAGGGGCTGCTGCGCTACAGCCCCAAGCTCGAGCCGCAGCCGGAGCTCGCCGAGAGCTGGAGCGTAAGCGAGGACGCGAAAACCTACGCCTTCAGGCTCAGGAAGGGCGTGACCTGGCACGACGGCAAGCCCTTCACCGCCGCAGACGTGCTGTTCTCGGTCGAGATGCTGAGGCAGACCCACGCGCGCGCCCGCAACAACCTCGCCCAGGTCGACAAGGTCGAGGCGCCCGACGACTACACGGTGGTCTTCACGCTGAAGCAGCCGTTCGGCCCGTTCCTCGGCATCTTCGAGGTTGGCTCGATGCCGATGGTGCCGAAGCATCTGTATGAAGGCACCGATTTCAAGACGAATCCCTACAACAACGCGCCCATCGGCACCGGCCCCTTCATGTTCAAGGAGTGGCAGAAGGGCTCGTTCATCCGCCTGGTCAAGAACCCGAACTATTACGAGAAGGGCAAGCCTTATCTCGACGAGATCTACTGGCAGATCATTCCCGACGCCGCGGCCCGCTCGGTGGCGTATGAGACCGGCAAGGTCGACGTGCTGCCCGGCGGCTCGGTCGAGAACTTCGACGTGCCGCGGCTGTCCAAGCTGAAGGACACCTGTGTCACCGGCGCCGGCTGGGAGTTCTTCTCGCCGCTGGCCTGGCTCTGGCTCAACAACCGCCAGGGTCCGCTCGCGGACAAGCGGGTGCGGCAGGCGGTCATGTATGCAATCGACCGCGATTTCGCCAAGGATGTCATCTGGAACGGGCTCGGCAAGGTCGCGACCGGCCCGTCCGCCTCGACCATCAAATATTACACCGACGACGTGAAAAAGTACCCGTACGATCCGGCCAAGGCCAAGGCGCTGCTGAAGGAAGCCGGCTACAAGGGCGAGAAGATCCGCCTGTTGCCGCTGGCCTATGGCGAAACCTGGCAGCGCTGGGGTGAAGCGGTGAAGCAGAACCTCCAGGACGCCGGTATCAACATCGAGACGATTGCCACCGACGTTGCTGGCGGCAACCAGAAGATCGGCGAGTGGGACTATGACATCGCCTTCACCTATCTCTATCAGTACGGCGATCCCGCACTCGGGGTAGGACGCAATTACGTCTCCAGCGCCATCGCCAAGGGCCAGGTTTTCAATAACGTCGAAGGCTACTCCAACCCGGAGATCGACAAGCTGTTCGCCGACGGTGCTGTCGCGACCCCGGACTCCAAGCGCAAGGAGATCTATGAGAAGGCGCAGAAGATCCTGGTCGAAGACGTGCCGGTGGCCTGGATGCTCGAGCTGCAATTCCCGACCATCATGCGCTGCAAGGTCAAGAACCTGATCACCACGGGAATCGGGGTCAATGACGGCTTCAAGGACGCATGGCTCGACAAGTGATGGTGCAGGCCGCACGCTTGTTTCACCTCCCCCGCTTGCGGGGGAGGTCGACGCGCTTGCAGAGCGCGGCGGGAGAGGGCTTTCTCCACCCGGTGTCATCTCTGCGGAAATACCCTCTCCCCTGCCCTCTCCCGCAAGCGGGAGAGGGAGCGCACGGCGATCGCCGCTGCGTTCAACCTGATCTGATCGCCATCTAATTATGCTCTCCTTCGTCGCTCAGCGTGTCCTAAAGGGCGTGATCGTCCTGCTCGCGATCATCGTTCTCAATTTCTTCCTGATCCGACTTGCGCCCGGCGACCCTGCGGTGGTGATGGCGGGCGAAGCCGGCGCCAGCGACCCGATCTTCGTGAAGCAGCTCCGGGAAAAGTTCGGCCTCGACAAGCCAATGCCCGAGCAGCTCTTCATCTACGTCAAGGGCGTCGTCACTCTCGACCTCGGCTTCTCCTTCCGCCAGCAGGCACCGGTCGCAAAGCTGATCGGCGAACGGCTGCCGGCGACGCTACTGCTGACACTGACCGCCTTCACGATCTCGCTCGTGCTCGGCATCCTCTTCGGCACCTTCGCCGCGCGCTTTGCCGGAATCTTCCTCGACACGGCCATTACCGTCTTTGCACTGATTTTCTACGCCATGCCGATCTTCTGGGTGGCGCTGATGGGGATCCTGCTGTTCTCGGTCACCATGGATTGGCTGCCGAGCTTCGGCTACGAGACAGTCGGCGCCAATCTCACCGGCCTTGCCCACGCGATCGACGTCGCAAAGCACCTGATCATGCCGGCGATGACCCTCGGGCTGTTCTTCATGGCGACCTACACCCGCATGACGCGCGCCTCGATGCTCGAGGTGAAGCGGCTCGACTTCATCAAGACCGCGCGCGCCAAGGGCCTGTCCGACGCCGTGATCCAGCGCCGCCACGTGCTGCGCAACGCTCTGCTGCCGGTAGTGACGCTCGCCGGCGTGCATTCCGGCACGCTGATCGGCGGCGCCGTCATCACCGAGACCGTGTTCGCCTGGCCCGGCATCGGTCGGCTGATGTACGACGCGCTACTCCAACGCGACTACAACCTACTGCTCGGCGTCTTCGTGATCTGCTCCGCCATGGTGCTGATCTTCAACCTCATCACCGACCTGGTCTACCGCCTGGTCGACCCGCGCATCGAATTCGCCTCATGAAGCAATTTTGGAAATCGATGTTGAAGAGCCCGAGCGGCGTCATTGGGCTCGTCATCCTGCTGCTTGCGATCTCGGTCGCGGTGTTCGGGCCGATGCTGTTCCCGAACTCGCCCTGGCGCATGGTGCAGCGGCCGTTCCTGCCGCCCTTCACGCTGCAGGCCGTGCCGCTCGGCACCGACGCGCTCGGCCGCGACGTGTTCGCCGGCATGATCTTCGGCGCACGCGTCTCGCTGCTCGTTGGCCTTGTCTCGACGCTGGTAGCCCTGATCGTCGGCGTGCCGATCGGCGCGATGGCCGGCTATTTCGGCGGCAAAGTCGACGATGCCTTGATGCGCTTCACCGAATTCTTTCAGACTATTCCAAGCTTCGCGCTCGCGATCGTGCTGGTCGCAATCCTGCAGCCCTCGATCTATTCCATCGTGGCCTCGATAGCGGTGGTGAGCTGGCCGCCGGTCGCCCGCCTCGTGCGCGGCGAGGTGCTGTCGCTGCGCACGCGCGAATATGTCCAGGCCGCGGTAGTCACGGGACAGAGCAACACCTGGATCATTTTGCGCGAGATCCTGCCGAACGCACTGTCGCCCGTGATCGTGCTGGCCTCGCTGATGGTGGCGACTGCAATCCTCTTGGAATCCTCGCTGTCGTTCCTTGGCCTCGGCGATCCCAATCTGATCTCCTGGGGCTACATGGTCGGCGCCGGCCGGACCGTGATCCGCCAGGCCTGGTGGATCACCGTGTTTCCCGGCGTGGCCATCCTGATCTCGGTGCTCGGCCTCAATTTGATCGGCGAAGGCCTAAACGACGCGCTCAATCCGCGACTGTCGCGGGAGGGGCGCTGACGATGACCGCACCGCCCGCCATCTCCATCAAGAGCCTGAGGATCGCGCTGCCCAAGGGCGCCGAGCGTCCGTTCGCCGTCGACGGCGTCTCGCTCGATTTGCAGCCCGGCAAGATCGTCTGCGTCGTCGGCGAGTCCGGGTCCGGCAAGTCGATGTGCGCGCATGCGCTGATGGGCCTGTTGCCGGACACCGTGTCGGTCACCTCCGGCGAGGTCCAGTTCGAAGGCCGCGACCTGCTCAAGCTGGGCGACGACGGCTGGCGCGATCTGCGCGGCCGCAGGCTCGCGATGATCTTTCAGGAACCGATGACCGCGCTCAATCCGTTGATGCGGATCGGCGACCAGATGGCGGAGATGTTCGAGGCCCATGGCCAGCTCACGCCGAAGGAGCGGCGCGCAAGAGCACTCGCGTTGGCGCGCGAGGTCGGCCTGCCCGACCCCGAGCGGATCGTGCGCGCCTACCCGCACCAGCTCTCCGGCGGCCAGCGCCAGCGCGCCATGATCGCCATGGCGCTCGCGCTTGAGCCCGCGGTGCTGGTCGCCGACGAGCCGACCACTGCGCTCGACGTCACCACGCAGGCACAAATTCTCGATCTGATCCGCAATCTCCAGCGCAACCGCAACATGGCGGTGATGTTCATCATCCACGATTTCGGCGTGGTCGCCGACATCGCCGACCAGGTCGTGGTGCTCCGACACGGCAAGGTGGTCGAGGAAGGTCCCGCTGCGACGGTTTTCCACGATCCGCAGCACGACTACACCAAGGCACTGCTCGCCGCCGTGCCGTCGATGGACCCGCCGGTGCGCAAACTGCTCGACGATCAGGCCCGGGCCGTCGAGGTGATCGGACTGGACAAGACCTACGTCACGTCGGGCGGCTGGTTTCGCGAGGACCGCCGCGTCGAGGCGGCGCGCGAGGTCAATTTCAACATCCTCAAGGGCGAGACGCTCGGCCTCGTCGGCGAATCCGGCTCCGGCAAGTCGTCGGTGGCACGGCTCGTGATGCGGCTGATCGAAGCCGACCGCGGCACGGTGCGGATCGGCGACACCGATCTCACCTCTCTTTCGGGCAGGGCGCTGCGCGCCGAACGGCATCGCATCCAGATGATCTTCCAGGATCCGTTCGCCTCGCTCAATCCGCGGCGCAAGATTGGCCACATCATCGCCGACGGCCCGATCGCGGCCGGCACCGATCCGAAGGTCGCGCTCGACCGCGCTCGCGATCTCCTCAGGATGGTCGGCCTCGACGCCGGCGCCCTCGAGCGCTATCCGCACGAATTCTCCGGCGGCCAGCGCCAGCGTATCGGCATTGCGCGCGCGCTCGCGCTCGAGCCCGAGATCATCGTCGCAGATGAAGCCGTCTCCGCCCTCGACGTCTCCGTGCAGGCGCAGGTGTTGAAGCTGCTCGAAGACCTCAAGGCGCGCCTCGGCCTTTCGATGCTGTTCATCACCCATGATCTGCGCGTCGCGGCGCAAATCTGCGACCGCATCGCGGTGATGCAGCGCGGCGCCATCGTCGAACTCAAGCAGACCGCGCAGCTCTTCGCCGCGCCCGAGCACGCCTATACGCGTGAACTGCTGTCGGCGGTACCGGGGCGAAAGGCGCGCGCGCCGGCGGCATGAGCGATCGTCGTGACGGGTTCGCCGAGCTGCAAGATTGTTCCAAAAACTTGCGGGTGATGCCGGCGAAACATCTTTGGTCGATCGGCATTTGCTTTGCAGAGACTGCCTTGCCGGTGCGGCAAGAGTAAGCTGTCATCGGCGTTCGCTCGCGCGGTAATTGCAGCAGCGCGATAAGAACGGTGAACAGCCCGTACCTGGCGCAGGAACACCCGGACGTTGGGACGCCCGCGCGGTCACGGGCTTTTTATTCCGTCGTGAACGGGGACGTCGTTTCAAAAGCCGAGGGGACGCCATAGATACGATTAGATGATTGTTATCATCTCATGACCTGCTTGCCCCACTGACATTCGGAGCCAACATGGGTGAAGTTATTCGATTTGTCTCAAGATCTGAGCGCGAGCGCGCGCGCCTCATTCAGGAGGCACGCGCAATCTACGACAGCATCTTTCCGCCATCTGATCCGGTCAGCAATGGGCAGGATAAAGCAACGGGCCGCACGATCAGCGGCGGCGATAGGGGTAACCTTTCGTGATCAAGATCATTGCCGTGCTTTGCAGTCTCTCCTCTCCGACCAATTGCCATGAGCAGATTGTCACCAGCTCGGACTTTGCTCAGGTCTCGGTGCAGTCCTGCCTGATGGGCGCCCCGCAGCTTGCGGAATGGATGAACCAGCATCCGGCTGAGCGCCTGGCGGCATGGCGTTGCGTGATTGGGAAGCAGGATCGCAGGGGAATCTAACGAGGAAGATTTTCGTCCTTGGCGAATGATCACCCGGGACGGCTCCATTAAACCACACCGTGACGACAACCCATCGCTGGGCTAACCTCGCCCCCCTTTGTCCATGAGGGGGAAGCCAGATGGAGGTCGCCAGCCTCATTCTTCCCGTGTTCGCGATCATCGTCACCGGCTGGCTGGCAGGCGAGTTCGGCTCTCTCTCCCGCTCGCTTGCCGATGCCCTGGTGCACTTTGCTTACAACGTGGCGATGCCGGCGCTCCTGATCGTCACGATCGCGCGGGAGCCGGCCCGCAACCTGCTGGAATGGCGCTTCCTGCTCGCATTCGGCGGCGGTTCACTGATCTGCTTCGGGATGGTGTTTCTGGCGGTCCGCGCGGGTGGCAAACACGATATCGCCAGCAGCACCATTCATGGGATGGCGGCGGCAATGACCAATACCGGGTTTGTCGCGCTGCCGATCCTGCACGTGATCTACGGCCAGCCCGCCGTCCTGCCCGCCGCGGTAGCGACAGTGTTCGTGGCCGCCGTAATGTTTCCGATCACGGTCATCCTCCTGAAAGGACGCGACCCGCACGAGCCCGCCCATCCCACGGGACTGGCAAAGCAGATCCTGCTCAATCCGATGGTGCTGTCGACGCTCATTGGGCTGGTGTGGGCGATCACGGGCTTGCCGATTCCGGCGCTGGTCGCGACCTATCTGAACATGATCGCTGCAGCGCTCACGCCTTGCGCGCTGTTTGCCATCGGACTTGGTTTGTCCGTTGAGGGCCTGCGATCCAACCTGAAGGCATCGTTTGCGCTCGCGGCGGTGAAACTGGTGGTCATGCCTCTGATCGTCTACGGGCTCTGCGTGATCTTGGGACTCGATCCTCTCTACACGGTCGCCGCTGTCGTCTGCGCGGCCGTGCCGACGGCGAAAACCGTGTACGTCCTCGCGCATGAGCACAAGGTTGACGAGAAGCTGGTTGCGGCCACGGTCTCGATCACGACGATGCTGTCCGTCGCAACGTTGCTGGTCGCGCTGTATCTGCTCTCCGGCCTCGCGATTGGCGTCCGCTGACCGGCATCGGTCTATCTCGTGGTGTTGCTCCAGGTGGGGACCGAGTTGGTCACGCCGACCGAGGGCCAATTGTACGAGCCGACCGACGGCGCCGTGACGGTGCCGACCGTCTGTCCGGACGACCCATAGGACGCGCTCGGCTGCGCTGACGGCGTTCCGGCACCGCCATAGGTCGGCGCCACCACACCGTTGCTGTAATGTCGGCTCGATCGGGCTTTCTTCGCTTCAGCCGCAAAGGGCACGGCAAGCAGCCCGGCAGTGACGAGTGCGGCAATGGCGAGTTTGATGGTTGTCATGGCCTGATCCTTTCGCCCCGTGCCCGGTATGCCAAGTGTTCATTCATCGGAAAATTTCCATAGGTCTGCGTTCATAACTCCGTGCGCGCGCGAACGTGCCGGGCTGCGCTCGCCGCCTTCGGATGAACCCGAATCAGCGCTAGTGCATTGGCTTCAGTGACTTTCCTGGACGCAAGCAGCATGACCGGCGCCGAACTGAAGCAACTCCGCAACGACCTCTCCGACGCCCTTGAGCGCAAGCTCACCGCGGCCGACATGGCCAGGCTGTGCGGGCTGCCGGAGAAAGGCGGCGCCGAGACCATAAGGCGCTGGGAGGTCAGCGGCCCGACACCAGCGGCGACCAAGGTGCTGCGCGTGCTCGCGATGGCAAGCGAGCGCTATCCGATCCTGGAGAAGTTCGACATCTTCGATCGTCACGACGTGCGCGAGGAAGACCGCCCGGCAAAGCGCGCGGCCTTTCGTGCTCAGATGCGCGACGAGGCGCGGCGACGTCTTGGTTAAGAGGAGGCGCCCGCAAGTTACCGGCGACGCGCGAAGTTAAGCCTTCCTTCAGCATTTCTTAAGGCGCCATTAAGCACGAAAATCATTTGCGGCCCAGTAGGTTAGGTTGGGGCCCGCTGTGCCATGCATGTGACAGCATTTTCGTCAAAAGCGAGCTATCTGCAAAACCAACGACGGCGCGAAAGCGCGCCTGCCGGGGACCTTACGTGTTGGAGTTCAAGACGATGAAGAAGATTCTGTTTGCGACCGTTGCGCTGCTCGTGCTGGGCGCGGCCGCGCCGGCCGTCGGCGCCGATCTCGGTAACCGCAACTACTACAAGGCACCCGCGCCGGCCTATGCTGCACCGATCTACAACTGGACCGGTTTTTACATCGGCGGCCATGTCGGCGGTGCGTTCTCCAGCGACAACAATTTCAACGGTCTCTCCACCGGCAACAATGGCAACGGCCGTTTCCTCGGCGGTGTGCAGGTCGGTGCGGACTGGCAGTTCAACCCGAACTTCGTCGTCGGCGTCGAAGGCCAGTATTCCTGGCTCTCCGGCAGCGTCGGCGCGGTGTTCCCGGGCGGCATCGCCTACACCAACGACCAGCGCGGGCTCGGCTCGATCACCGGCCGGGTCGGCTACACCTGGGGTCCGGGCCTCCTCTATGTGAAGGGCGGTTATGCCTATTCGGACAACAACGAGAGAGTGACTGTTGGCGGCGTACCATCCGGCTTCATCATCGATGGCGATCATCGCAACGGCTACACCGTCGGCGCCGGCCTCGAATACATGTTCGCACCGAACTGGTCGGCCAAGGCCGAGTACCAGTACTACAACTTCGGCGATGCGCACTTCACCGCGGGCCCGCTGGTCGGCACCGGCAACTTCACCACCGACGACCATACCTTCAAGGCGGGCCTCAATTACCGCTTCAACTGGGCCAGCCCGGCCGTCGCGCGCTACTGAGCGTTAGCAAAACGTTATCATCACGAAGGGCCGGCGATGTTGCCGGCCCTTCTTTTTTCGCCCTGCGGAACGCGCGCAACCGATTGCACAGATTGCGATTTTTTAACCGGCGTGCCCGATACTCCCGGCCACAAAACAGAAGCAAGGGCGTGGGGGAATTTCGATGGCGATCCGTTTCAGTCTCGGCCGATTCAAGCCGCGTTTCAAACTGCCGAAATGGGGCGTGCGCGGCAGCCTGTTCGCGGCCTTCGCAGTGATCGCCGGCATGGGCCTCGTGATTTCGGCCGGCGCCGGCCTGGCGCTGCAGAAACTCGGCGGGCGCATGACTGAACTGAGCGGACGGGACATTCCGCGCCTTGCGGCGAGCCTGCAATTGTCGGCCTTGAGCGCGAGCCTTGCGGCACAGGGACCTGCCCTGCTTGCGGCTCAAACCGAGGACGCCCTGAACGAGCGCACCAAGAAGCTGAAGGAACTGCAGGAGCAGACGCAGCAGAAGCTCAACGAGATCATCGAGCTCGGCGGCGACAAGGCCGTCGTCTCCGGTCTCGGCGAGACGATGAAGAGCATCAACGAGGCGGCCCAGAGCCTGGCCAAGGCTGCCCGCGAACGGCTGGACATCGCGGCCCTGCATGACAAGCAATATGACGCGCTACGCAACGCGCAGGGCGCGTTCGTCGGCGCGGCCAGTCCGGCGATGCTGGACGCGCAGACCCGGGTCAACGCCATTCTCGGCTCTGCCGACCTGTCCGCTGCAGATGCCACTGACGCCGCGCAGACCGTCGGCCAGCTCGGCAACGTCGTCGCCAGCGGCAATCTCGCAGCCGCCGACATGAGCGCGGCGCTCTCGGCGAACACGAGCGACAAGCTCGATGACATCCAGAAGGAATTCAAGACGGCACAGGGTCGCTTGCGGTCCAACCTCGATCTGTTGCCGGACAATCAGGGCAACAAGATGCTGCGCGAGACCGCAGAAAAGCTGCTCGCGCTCGGGACCGGCAAGTCCGGCGTATTCAATCTGCGCGAGAAGGAGCTCGACTCCGTCGATTACGGCCAGACCATCCTGGACGAGACCCGCAAGCTCAATGTCGGCCTCGGCATCAGCGTGCAGCAGCTCGTCGACGCCGTGCAGAAAGAGACCAACACGTCGACCTTCCAGGCGCGGCAGGAGATTTCGCTCGCCACGACGGCGATGCTGGCGCTGGGCGCCATGATGTTGGTCGGCTCGGCGCTGTTCGTCTGGCTCTATGTCGGCCGCAACATCCTCCGCCGCATCAGCGGCCTCCAGCGCGCCATGCAGCTGCTCTCGGCCGGCGATCTCGACACCGAGATCGCACGCGCGAAGCACAACGACGAGATCGGCGCGATGACCGATACGCTTCACGTGTTCCGCGACAGCATGATCGAAGCCCGGTCGCTGGCCAGCGAGCAGGACAAGGATCGTGCAGCGAAAGCCGAACGTGCCGCGCGGATGGAGGCGAAGATCGCCGAGTTTGAAAGCACTGTCCGCTCCGCGCTCGACAATCTCGCGCAATCAGCCAATTCGATGCAATCGACGGCGCAGAGCATGTCGAATACCGCGGACCAGTCCAACGCGCTGGTGAACGCGGTCGCCTCCGCCGCGGAGGAAACCTCCGTCAACGTGCAGACGGTCTCGGCCGGCACCGAGCAGCTGTCGTCCTCGATCGCCGAGATCAGCCGTCAGGTGGTGACCTCGGCGGAGATCGCCAAGAAGGCGGTCGACGAGGCCGGCGCCACTGACGCGACGGTGCAGAGCCTCGCCGACAGCGCGAGCCGCATCAATGTCGTCGTCGATCTGATCCAGACCATCGCCTCGCAGACCAACCTGCTCGCCCTCAACGCCACCATCGAGGCGGCACGCGCGGGCGAGGCTGGCCGCGGCTTCGCAGTGGTCGCGTCCGAGGTGAAGAGCCTTGCGAGCCAGACCGCCAAGGCGACGGAAGAAATCCGCACCCAGATCGCCAGCATGCAGGAGATAACGACCTCGGCGGTCGGTGCCATCCAGGGCATCGGCCGGATCATCGGCGAGATCAACGACGTCACCACGACGATTGCGGCTGCGGTCGAGCAACAGGGCGCCGCTACCCGCGAGATCGCCCGCAACATCCAGCACGCCGCCGGCGGCACCAGCGAGGTCTCCAGCAACATCGTCGGCGTCTCCACGGCGTCTGCCGAGGCCGGCGCTGCGGCAGGCGAAGTGCTGAACGCCTCCGATGCACTGCGCCGCGAGGCCGACATGCTGCGCGGGGAGATCGACGCGTTCCTCAACAACATGCGCGCGGCCTGATCGTCATTCCGGGACGCCTCGAAGAGGCGGGCCCGGAATCTCGCACCACAATCTCCGGATTCCGGGTTCGCGCTTGCGCGCGCCCCGGAAGGACAGCGTTTTTTTTGCCGGCTTCAACCGAGACGCGGAAAAACCGCTGCCGGTATGACGGCCATGCGACGGTCGACTCCCATCCTTTTCGGCTGGCGCCCCGCGCGCCGCGGGTTTAAGCCGGTAGCATGAATTCGAAAACCGACACCGCGCAGTCCTCAGCCGAGGCCTTGCGCCACCCTTGGGAACAGCATCCCGGCCCCGAAGAGGTGGTTGAGGTGCGGCCCGGTGTGCTGTGGGCGCGGCTGAAACTGCCGTTCCGCCTCAATCACGTGAACATCTACCTGCTCGCCGACGGCGACGGCTATGCCATGATCGATGCCGGCTTCGGCAACGAGGAAACGATCGAGGCCTGGACAAAGCTGTTCGAGGGCCCGCTGAAAGGCGTCAACATCACGCGGCTGATCGTCACCCACTCGCACCCCGATCATGTCGGTCTCGCCGGGTGGATCGTCGAACGGTTCAACTGCCCGCTGGTGATGTCGCAGGTCGAATATCTGCAATCGGTCTATCACCAGAACCGCGGCACCGAGGAGCGGCGCGAGGCGCAGCGGCTGTTCTTCCGCCGCCATGGCATGGACGAATCGCTCACCGAAAAACTGCTCGGTCGCGGTCAGGATTATCTCAAGCGCGTCTCCGTGCTGCCGCCGTCCTACCGCCGTATCTCCCATGGCGACGACGTCGTGATCGGTTCACGCCGCTTCAAGGTGATCACCGGCGGCGGGCACGCGCTCGACCAGGTGATGCTGTATTGCGCCGACGACAAGCTGTTCCTCTCCGCCGACCAGGTGCTGAGCAAGATCTCGCCGAATGTCAGCGTCTGGGCGGTCGAGCCCGACCAGAACTCGCTCGGCGAATATCTGGCCTCGCTCGCCAGCCTCACCACGACGCTCCCCTACGACGTGCTGGTGCTGCCTGGCCACGGCGTGCCGTTTTACGGCTTGAAGACCCGCATCAAGCAGCTCGCCGACCACCACGAGGAGCGCTGCCGCCTGATCGCGGAAGCCTGCCGCGAGGTGCCGCAGACCTCGCGCGCCTTGGTGCCCGTCGTATTCAACAAGCATGTGCTGGACGAGCATCAGATGGGCTTTGCCGCCGGCGAACTGGTGGCCCATGTCAACTACATGATCGTCGAGGGCCGGCTGAGGGCGGAGACGCAAGACGGCGTGTTGCAGTTCAGGACGACCTGAGTTTGCCTTCGCCTCTCCCCGCTTGCGGGCAGAGGCCGGAATTCAAGCGCAGCTTGAGGCGATGGCGTCGGCCGGCTCCGCAATGATGGACGGAGCGTGCACCATGGACAAAATGTCCACGGCAGCCCCACCTTTCCGGCAACTCCGGTCCGGGCCGCAAGTGCGCGCTAGGCACTTGATCCAAATCAACAATCGCGGCCAGGCCGGCGTTATCAATTGGCACGCTCGCCTTGCCGCAAATGTGAGCAGGTGCATGGACATCGGAGCTGGAAAAGCTCTAAAAATTGAACGGCCGCCTTGGGCCGGGTTCCGCTGCAGGTTTGCCGATGGATTACAACGAGTTCTTCAGTTCCGCCCTCGACCGTCTTCACACCGAGCGGAGGTACCGCGTGTTCGCCGATCTGGAGCGCACGGCCGGCCGGTTCCCACACGCGGTCTGGCATTCGCCGAAGGGCAAACGCGACATCGTGATCTGGTGCTCCAACGATTATCTCGGCATGGGTCAGCACCCGAAGGTGGTCGGCGCCATGGTCGAGACCGCAACCCGCGTCGGCACCGGGGCCGGCGGCACCCGCAACATCGCCGGCACGCATCATCCGCTGGTCCAGCTCGAGGCCGAGCTGGCCGATCTCCATGGCAAGGAAGCCGCACTGCTGTTCACCTCGGGTTACGTCTCGAACCAGACCGGCATCGCCACCATCGCAAAACTCATTCCGAACTGCCTGATCCTGTCGGACGAGCTCAACCACAATTCGATGATTGAGGGCATCCGACAGTCCGGCTGTGAGCGGGTTGTGTTCCGCCACAACGATCTTGCCCATCTTGAAGAGCTGCTGAAAGTGGCCGGGCCGAACCGGCCAAAACTGATCGCCTGCGAGAGCCTTTATTCAATGGATGGCGACATCGCCCCGCTCGCCAAGATCTGCGACCTCGCTGAAAAGTATGGCGCGATGACCTATGTCGACGAGGTCCACGCGGTCGGCATGTACGGCCCGCGCGGCGGCGGCATTGCCGAGCGTGACGGGGTCATGCATCGCATCGACATCCTCGAAGGCACGCTGGCGAAAGCTTTCGGCTGCCTTGGCGGCTACATCGCCGCCAACGGTCAGATCATCGACGCCGTGCGCTCCTATGCGCCGGGCTTCATCTTCACCACCGCGCTACCGCCGGCCATCTGCTCGGCCGCGACCGCCGCGATCAAGCACCTGAAGACCTCGAACTGGGAGCGTGAGCGCCACCAGGACCGCGCCGCCCGCGTCAAGGCGATCCTCAATGCCGCCGGCCTGCCGGTGATGTCGAGCGACACCCATATCGTGCCGCTGTTCGTCGGCGATCCCGAGAAGTGCAAGCAGGCCTCCGACCTTCTGCTCGAGGAGCACGGCATCTACATCCAGCCGATCAACTATCCGACCGTCGCCAAAGGCACCGAACGACTGCGCATCACGCCCTCGCCCTATCACGACGACGGTCTGATCGATCAGCTCGCCGAAGCCCTGCTGCAAGTGTGGGACCGCCTGGGCCTGCCGCTGCGCCAGAAGTCGCTGGCGGCGGAGTAGGGTTAGCTTCCACCCTCCCCTGGAGGGGGAGGGTCGGCTCACATTGAGCGCAGCGAAATGGAGCCGGGGTGGGGTGACAGTCTCTCCACCTCGAACGCTGCCCGTGTCGAGAGATCACCCCACCCCGCTCGCGCTGCGCGCGATCGACCCTCCCCCTCCAGGGGAGGATAGGCGCCCTGCCGCAAGCGAGCAGCTTAACGACAACTCCAGTTCCCGGCTCCACCGGGCATTTCGCTGTCGCTTGCGACCGCGCAACGCGCTAGATTTGTTAAGAAAATGAGATCGGGCGCTGCCAGCGCCCAGGGAGAAGCGCGCTCGCCATGCTGCACGACTGGGGCGTGATCGCCGCCGCCTTCGGCTACATCGGCTTTCTGTTCCTGGTGGCGAGCCACGGCGACCGTCGCTCGCCGACCGGGCCCGGCCGCGCCTCCGGGCTGATCTACCCGCTGTCGATGGCGATCTACTGCACCTCCTGGACCTTCTTCGGCTCGGTCGGCTTCGCCACCCGGACCTCGACCGACTTCCTGGCGATCTATGTCGGCCCGATCCTGATGATCGGACTGGGCGCCGGCGTGCTCCGGCGCGTCATCCAGCTCGCCAAAGCCCACAACATCACCTCGATCGCCGACTTCATCGGCGCGCGCTACGGCAAGAGCCAGGCGGTGGCAGCCACCGTGGCGCTGATTGCCATCATCGGCTCGGTGCCCTACATCGCGCTGCAGCTCAAGGCGGTCGCCTCATCGCTCGGCACGATCCTGAGCGAGGACCAGGCCTTCTCCCACATCCCGATCCTCGGCGACATGGCGCTGATGGTGACGCTGGCGATGGCGGCCTTCGCCGTGCTGTTCGGCACCCGCCAGACCGACGCCACCGAGCATCAGCACGGCCTGATGCTGGCGGTCGCGACCGAATCCATCATCAAGCTGGTCGCCTTCCTCGCCGCCGGCATCTTCGTCACCTTCTGGATGTTCTCGCCGCAGGAACTGATCGAGCGCGCCATGAAGACGCCGGAGGCGGTGCGCGCAATCAACTACTCGTCGTCGATCGGCAACTTCCTGACTATGACGCTGCTGTCGCTGTGCGCGATCATGCTGCTGCCGCGCCAGTTCCACGTCAGCGTCGTCGAGAATTCGTCCGACGCCGAAGTCGGCCGCGCGCGCTGGCTATTCCCGCTCTATCTCGTCGCCATCAATCTGTTCGTGATCCCGATCGCGATTGCCGGCCTCGTGACCTTCCCGTTCGGCACCGCCGACCCCGACATGTACGTGCTGGCCCTGCCGATGGAGGGCGGCGCGGATCTGCTCAGCGTCGCCGTCTTCGTCGGGGGCCTGTCGGCCGCGACCGCGATGGTGATCGTCGAATGCGTCGCGCTCTCCATCATGGTCTCGAACGACCTCGTGGTGCCCTTGGTGCTGCAACGACGGCCGGAGGGCCGCACCGGCGGCGCCGATTTCAGCGATTTCCTGCTGCGGTCGCGGCGACTTGCGATCTTCGCCATCATGGTGATGGCCTATTTCTACTATCGCGCGCTCGGCAACACCCAGCTCGCAGCGATCGGCCTGTTGTCCTTTGCCGCCATCGCCCAGCTTGCACCAAGCTTCTTCGGCGGGCTGCTGTGGCGACGGGCGACGGCGCGCGGTGCGATCGGCGGGATGCTGGTCGGCTTCGTGGTGTGGCTCTACACGCTGTTCGTCCCGAGCTTCATGGATTCCTCGACGACGGGGATCCTGCTGCTCCAGCACGGCCCGTTCGGAATCGAGGCGCTGCGGCCACAGGCGCTGTTCGGCGCCGACCTGCCGCCGCTGATGCATGGCGTCATCTGGTCGCTGTCGCTCAATATTCTCACCTATGTGCTGCTCTCGCTGGCGCGCCGGCCATCTTCGATCGAGCTGGTGCAGGCCGATCTGTTTGTCCCCAACACGCTCGCGCCGATCTCCCCAAGCTTCCGCCGCTGGCGCACCACCGTCACCGTGCAGGACATCCAGACCACGGTCGCGCAATATCTCGGGCCCGACCGCGCCCGCCATTCGTTTGAGGCTTTCTCGGCGCGGCGCAATGTCCGGCTCGAACCCGGAGCGCCCGCCGATTTCGAGCTGTTGCAGCATGCCGAGCACCTGATCGCCTCGTCGATCGGAGCCGCGTCCTCGCGGCTCGTGATGTCGCTGCTGCTGCGCAAGCGGACGGTCTCGGCAAAGGCCGCGCTGAAACTGCTCGACGATTCCCATGCGGCGCTGCACTTCAACCGCGAGATCCTTCAGACCGCGCTCAACCATGTACGCCAGGGTATCGCGGTCTTCGACGCCGATTTGCAACTGATCTGCTCCAACCGGCAGTTCGGCGATCTCCTCAACGTTCCTCCGCATTTCATTCAGTTCGGCACGCCGCTTCGCGAAATCCTGGAGTTCATCGGCATCAGCGATCCGGACGACCCGGTCGAGCGCGAGGCCATGCTGGAGCGGCGGCTGGCCGCCTACACCACCGACAGCGAGCCCTATCTCGAACGCCTGCCGGAACGCCACATGGTGATCGAGGTGCTCACCAACCGAATGCCGGGCGGCGGCTTCGTCATCACCTTCACCGACGTCACGCCCACCTTCGAGGCGGCGGAAGCGCTGGAGCGCGCCAATGCGACGTTGGAAAAGCGCGTCCGCGACCGCACCGAGGAGCTGACGCGGCTGAACTCGGAGCTGGCGCTGGCCAAGAGCACGGCGGAGGACGCCAGCATCTCCAAGACGCGCTTCCTCGCCGCCGCCAGCCACGATATTCTCCAGCCGTTGAACGCGGCGCGGCTCTACGTCACCAGCCTTGTCGAGCGCCAGCACAATGGCGAGGAGACCCGGCTGGTCGAGAACATCGACGAGTCGCTTCAGGCCATCGAGGAGATCCTCGGCGCGCTGCTCGACATTTCCAGGCTCGACGCCGGCGCGATGACGACTTCGATCACGAGCTTCAAGATGGCCGATCTGATGCGCTCGCTGGAGATCGAGTTCGCGCCGATCGCGCGCGCCAAGGGCCTGGAGCTTGCCTTCGTGCCCTGCTCGTTGCCTGTCGAGTCGGATCGGCTGCTGCTGCGGCGCCTGCTCCAGAATCTGATCTCCAACGCGATCAAGTACACCCCCCGAGGCCGCGTGCTGGTCGGCTGTCGTCGCCGCGGCGCCTCGCTCAAGATCTGCGTCTACGATACCGGCGTCGGCATCCCGCCGGTCAAGCGCGGCGAGATCTTCAAAGAATTCCACCGACTCGAGCAGGGGGCGCGAATCGCACGCGGCCTCGGCCTGGGGCTCTCGATCGTCGAGCGGCTGGCCCGCGTGCTCAAGCACAGCATCGCCATCGACGGTAATGCAAGCGGCGGCTCGGTATTCTCCGTGACGGTGCCGACGGCGAAGGCGATCACCCACACCGCGGCCGTGACCAGCGCGACGCCGCTGGCACGCACGCCGATCTCGGGCGCACTGATCGTCTGCATCGAGAACGATGCGGCGATCCTCGACGGCATGCGCACGCTGCTGAAAGCGTGGGATGCCGAGGTTATCGCGGTCGCCGATCCCGAGGGCGCGATGGCGGCGATCGAAGCCGCCGGACGGCGCGTCACCGGCCTGCTCGTCGACTATCATCTCGATCGCGGTAACGGCATTGCCGCCATTCGCGACATCCGCCGCCGCTTCGGCGACGGCATCCCCGCGATCCTGATCACCGCCGACCGCAGCCCCGCCGTGCAGGTCGCCGCGCGGGATGAAAAGGTCGCGGTGCTCAACAAGCCGGTCAAGCCGGCCTCGCTGCGCGCCCTGCTCGGTCAGTGGCGCACGCAGCAGATGGTCGCGGCGGAATGAATGCGGGCCGGTCAGTAGTCGGTCGACACACTGAGCGCGCGCCATTTCTCTAGCTCTTCGAGCCGAAGCCTGTCCGACGCCGCGATGGCGTTCACGGCGTCGCTTCCGAGGGCGATCCGCAGAGGTGGACGATTCATATCGACGAGCTTCAGCACAAGTGCTGCAGCCTTGGCCGGGTCACCGGGCTGGCGGCCATCGTAATCGCGCTGCATCCTGACGGCTGCGCCAACAACCACGTCGTACTCCGCTCGCCCATCGCCGGTCGCATGCGCGGTCTGGGCAAAGCCGGTGCGGAAGCCGCCGGGCTCGACGATTGTCACCTGCACACCGATCAACGCCATCTCTCGCGCCAAGGACTCCGAAAAGCCCTCGATCCCCCATTTCGCCGCCGAATAGGCCGCGCGAGCCGGAGCACCAATGCGCCCGCCAACGGATGAGACTTGCACGATGTGCCCGCGGCCTTGCCGGCGCAGCACGGGGATCGCCGCCTTGGTAACAATGATGGTGCCGATCAGATTGACCTCGATCTGCTGACGGAACGAGTCCAGGCTCGTGTCCTCGACCGATCCGAGATCGCCGTAACCGGCGTTGTTCACGACCACATCGACGCCACCGAAGGCTTCCACAGCCAGGCCGAGCGCCGCTTGCGCTGCCGCCTCGTCGGTCACGTCGAGGGTTGCAAGCCGAAGCCTTTCGCCGAAGCGCCCAAGCAACGATTCGAGCGGCTTTGGGTCCCGGGCCGAAGCGACAACGCGATCTCCCGCCGCGAGCGTCGCCTCCACGATAGAGCGGCCGAGCCCGCGCGAGCTGCCGCTGATGAACCAGATTCTGGACATTCAGGGTGCCAGCCGCGTGAAGACGTAGTCTCGGCTCTTGGCGCGGGCTTCGTGGCAGGAGAAGCAGGTGCGGTGCTGGGCCTCATCGACCGCCTTGCCGTCGACGAAGCGACCAAAACCCCAGCCGCCGGTTGAGGCGTATTTCTTGGAGTCTTTGACCATCACCTGAACCGTAGTTGCGGCGCCGGGAATCGTCGCGGACGCAAATTCAGGGGACTGCTTCCGCTTCCAGGCGCGCTTGACCAGAACGGTGCCGTCCGGGAGCGGAAGCTTTCCCGTGTGATAAGCGTCAATTGCGATCTGGTTGCCGACGACAGCGCGAAGCTCGTCGAGCGGCGCCGCCTCTTCGGCCGGCGCGATCAGCTCCCACTGCTTGTAGCCCGGCGGAACCGTGACCCCGAAGATCGGCGAGGCGTCCGCCGCGCCGCGGTCCGCCGGCCCCTCCGCGACGGCGACCGTGACGAGATACGGCACGCAGGTCAGGAGCACGACGAGGAGGATCACCGCCAGAACGACCATCTTGGCGTAAGAAGACTTCTTCTTTTCAGGTTCGGTTGTCGTCATGACGTTCCACCAAGCTGGAATGAGGGGCGATCCTTGGTCCAGCCTGGCTGGACCGAGGTGCTGACAATGTTCAGGCGCGGTCGGCGTCGATGACGGCCTTGGCAAAGGCTTGCGGTGCTTCCTGTGGCAAATTGTGGCCGATGCCGCCGGTGATGAGGCGAAACTCATATCGGCCTGAGAACTTCTTGGCATAGGCGCTCGGGTCGGGATGCGGCGCGCCGTTGGCGTCGCCCTCCATCGTGATCGTTGGCACGTCGATGACGGGAGCTGCCGCGACCTTCTTTTCGAGATGCTCGTATTTCGTCTCGCCCTGGGCAAGCCCGAGCCGCCAGCGGTAATTGTGGATCGTGATCGCGACATGATCCTTGTTGTCGAGCGCTGCTGCGCTTCGATTGAAGGTGGCGTCGTCGAACTTCCATTGCGGCGAGGCGAGCTTCCAGATCAGCTTGGCAAAATCATGCGTGTACTTCTCGTATCCGGCGCGGCCGCGCTCGGTCGCGAAATAGAACTGGTACCACCATTGCAGTTCGGCCTGCGGCGGCAGCGGCGCGTTGCCCGCGGCTTGGCTGGAGATCAGATAGCCGCTGACCGACACCAATGCCCGGCAGCGGTCCGGCCACAGCGCGGCGATGACGTCCGCGGTGCGCGCGCCCCAGTCGAAGCCGGCGACGACGGCCGTCTTGATATCGAGCTTGTCCATCAGCGCAATGATATCGGCAGCCATTGCCGCCGGCTCGCCGTTGCGCGGCGTCTCGCTGGAGAGGAAATGCGTCGTACCATAGCCGCGCAGGTAAGGGATGATCACACGATAGCCGGCTTTTGCCAGGATCGGCGCGACATCGACGAAGGCGTGAATGTCGTAGGGCCAGCCGTGCAGCAGGATCGCGACGGGCCCGTTGGAGGGACCCGCCTCCACATAGCCGACATTGAGAACGCCGGCATCGGTCTGCTTGATCGTACCGAAGGACGCGTTTGATGCTTGGGATCGCGACGCTTCCGTCTCGGCGCGGGCGAGTTCGATCACGCCGAGACCGGCGGCAACGGTTCCCGCGGCGACGCCGAGAAACTGGCGGCGATGTTGGTCGATGATCTGCTTCATGGTGGCTACCTTGCTGATGGTGGGTGATGATGCGTCAGATCAGCGCGACCGTGACGTCTATGTTGCCACGGACGGCCTTGGAATAGGGGCAGGTTTGATGCGCTTCATCGATGATGCCGCGTGCGACCTCGCGATCGAGACCCGGCAGACTGATATTGAGGCGCGCCCTCAGCGAGTAAGCGCCCTCGTCGAGCACGAGGTCGATCTCCGCATCGATCGCGCATTTCCTGGGGAGATCGATTCTCCGCTTGCGCGCCGCGATCTCCATCGCGCCTTCGAAACAGGCCGACCAGCCCGCCGCAAACAATTGCTCGGGATTGGTGCCGATGCCTGCGCCACCCGGCGGCGACAGCTTGACGTCAAGCCGACCGTCGGAACTGCGCGACATGCCATCGTGTCGACCGCCGCTGGTGTGTGTCTTGGCCGTGTAAAGCAGTTTTGCCGCTTGCGTCATCAAGGTCTCCTTGCCGTTGCGCAGCTGACTAGCAGCGGCTGCCGCAGGACACCCGTTTGGAATTGTGAGAAGTTGTGAGGTCTCAGCTCGCTCGTCTCACAAGGGCTGCATCCACCGTCTGATGCCGATGCAGGCAGGCGCTTGCTGGATCGCAGCCATCTGCTATCGGGTCCATTGGAAAGCATCAGGATTCGTCATGACTGAACCGGCCGGGTCTGTGGCAAAAACCCTATCGTTCGGGCCATTCACCGTGACGCCGCATGAAAGGCTGATGACGCGCGACGGCATCCCGCTGCCGCTCGGCGCGAAAGCCTTCGACCTGCTCATCGCGCTGATGTCGCGGCCGAACGAGGTCGTCAGCAAGTGGGATCTGATGGCGCTGGTGTGGCCCGGCCTGACTGTGGAAGAAGCCAGTTTGCGCTTTCACATCGCAGCCCTTCGCAAGGCGCTCGGCGACGGCAGCGACGGCGCACGCTACATCACCACGCTCTCCGGCCGCGGTTATTGCTTCGTGGCGCCGATCTCGCGAGCGGCCATCCCGGCAGAGCGGTGCGCGGCACCGCGGGGCGGCCTGTCGCCGGTGAAGCTGCCGAACCGGCTGCAACGGATGGTCGGACGCGACGATGCGATCGCCGCCGTCTCGGACAAGCTCATCGCCTCGCGCTTCGTCACGATCGCCGGTCCCGGCGGCGTCGGCAAGACGGCCGTGGCGGTCGCAATCGCTCATGACCTGCTCGAGACCTTCGCCGATGCCGCACACTTCGTCGATCTTGCCGCGCTCAGCGATCCCGATCTCGTGATCACCTCGATCCTGCTGATGCTGGGCTTGCCGGCGCAAACCGACGATCCTCTGCCCGCGCTGCTCGCGCATCTCCGTGACAAGAGGATGCTGCTGATCCTCGACAATTGCGAGCACGTCATCGCTGCTGTGGCCCCGCTGGCTGCGGAGATCTTCCACGCCGCACCGCATGTCCATATCATGGCCACGAGCCGCGAAGCCCTACGCGTCGAGGGCGAGCAAGTCTATCGATTGGCGCCACTCGCTGTTCCGCCAGACCGCTCGAGACTAACAGTCGCTGCGGCGCGGACCTATCCTGCACTTCAACTCTTCCTCGAACGTGCCACGGCCAGCGGCGCGCAGATCGCGCTCGACGATGCCAATGCCGCGATCATCGCAAGGATTTGTCGCAAGCTCGACGGCATGGCCCTGGCGATCGAACTCGCCGCCGGCCGGGTCGAGGCCTATGGCCTGGAGCAGACGGCCACGCTGCTCGACGAACGCCTCAATCTGCTCTGGCAGGGCCAGCGCACCGCGCCGCCGCGGCAGAAGACGTTGCAGGCGACCCTGGACTGGAGCTACGGGCTCCTGACCCACACCGAGCGCCTGGTGCTGCGCCGGCTTGCGGTGTTCGCCGGGCACTTCACCATCGACGCCGCGCTCGAGGTCGTCCCGGACAAACGCGTCGATCGCTCCCACCTGTTCGACGCCATCGACAGCCTCGTCGCCAAGTCCATGGTGGCGCCCCGACCGATCGGCGCCATGATGCGCTACCGGCTGCTCGACACCACGCGCGCCTATTTGCTCGAGATCGAGCCGAACGACGCGGGGCTCGCCGGACGCCACGCCACCTACTACCGGCAATGGCTGGAGCAGGCGGGCTCGACCTGGGCCACCGTGCCGAGCGCCGACGAACGGGCGATCCACTTCTCCGCACTTCACAACGTGCGCGCCGCGCTGGATTGGTGCTTCGGCACGGACGGCAATGTCGGCATCGGCATGGCGCTCGCCGCTGCGGCGGCACCGATCTTCCTCGCGATGTCGCTCTTGATCGAATGCCGGCGCTGGTCGGAGCGGGCGCTGCTTGCGATCGATCCTTCCTCGCGCGGTAGCGCCGAGGAAATGCACATCCAGGCTGCCCTCGGCCTCACCTTGATGTTCACGCGGGGCGGCAGCGAAGCGGCGCGCGCCGCCTTGAGCCGGAGCCTTGCGATCGCCCAGGGCCGTTGCGACGAGATCAACCAGCTCCAACTGCTCGGCCGCATGCATATCTTCCACGAGCGGATGGGAGAGTTCGATGCCGCACTCCGTTACGCCCAGCAGAGCCTCACCGTTGCCGAGGCGCTCGGCGATGCGGCTTCGACCGCACTTGCCCATTCGCTCCTGGGCGTCTCGCTGCATCTGGCCGGCGAGCATCACGATGCGCTGACGATGCTGGAGGCTGCCTGGCTGGGGCCAGGCACGGAACGGATCAGCACGGTCTACGGCTTCGATCATCGCAACCGGGCCGGCATTTCGCTTGCACGAGAGCTTTGGTTGCAGGGCCGGCCCGCGCAGGCGCAGCAGCTGGCGCGACAGACGGTCACCGAAGCCGCGCAGATGGATCATCCGATCACGCTCTGCATCGCGCTGATCTGGGCGGTTTCGATCGACCTCTGGAACGGAGACCTCAACGACGCGGAAGCGAACATCGACCGCTTCATCGCACACGCCGAATCGCGCTCGATGAGCCCGTATCTCGCGGTCGGCCGCGGCGTCAAAGGCGAGCTGGCAATCCGGCGGGGAAACGCCGCTGACGGCCTCGAGACGATCAGGGCTTGTCTGCACGAGCTCCACGATGCCGGCTACGAGCTGCTCACTACGACCTTCAACATCGCGATGGTTCAGGGCTTCTTGGCAATCGGACAGATCGAGCAGAGTGCACGCCTGGTCGACGAGGCGATCCGCCTCGTCGAGCAAGGCGGCGACCACCTCTACATGCCCGAGCTGCTGCGCATGAAAGGCAGAATCCTGTTGTCGCTGCCAGAGCCCAACGCTGAGCAAGCAGAAGCCCACTTCATGCAGTCGCTGGATTTGAGCCGCCACAGAGGTGCAAAAGCCTGGGAGCTGCGAGCGGCAATCGATCTCGCCGAGCTCCTTGCGGAACGGGGCCGGCGAGAGCACGCGAAACGCCTGCTTCAATCAGCGCTCGATGGCTTCGCCACGGGCTCCGAGACGACGGATATCACCGCCGCTAACAGGCTGCTGGCGATGATCTAGGTCGGACTGTGCGCACCCCGGGACGCTTCACCCCGTCGGCGTGCCCTGCTTCCACTGGCCACCGGCGATCTTCGCGGCGGCAATGACGGCTTGAGTGCGGCTCTCGACCCCGAGCTTTTGCAGGATGGCCGAGACGTGCGCCTTGATGGTGGCCTCGGAGACGCCGAGCTCATAGGCGATCTGCTTGTTGAGGAGGCCCTCCGATAGCATCATCAGGACCCGGACCTGCTGCGGCGTCAGCGTCACCAGACGGTCGCGCAGGCGCGTCATGTCGGGGTCGGCGGCGGCCGACAGATCGGTGTCCGCGGGAACCCAGACGTCGCCCTCCATAACCTTGAGGATGGCGTCGCGCAGCGTCTCGACGCCGAAACGCTTGGGGATGAAGCCGGAGGCGCCAAAATCGAGCGAGCGGCGAATCGTGGCGCTGTCGTCGGACGCCGAGACGATCACGACCGGTATCGCCGGATATTGCGCCCGTAGATAGATGAGGCCGGAAAAGCCGGAGATCCCAGGCATCGAGAGGTCGAGCAGGACCAGATCCACGTCGGAGGCCTGTTCCAGCAGCTTGGTCAGATCCTCGAACGATCCGGCCTCGTCGATCCTGGCCGAGGTCAGGACGCCCGCCACCGCCTGCCGCAGCGCGTCGCGGAACAGCGGATGATCATCGGCAATGACGAGATGGGTTGAGGGAGCGTTCATCGTTCTCTTGCTGTCGTTCGCGCCGGGAGGCGTGTCAACGCGGCGGCGGTCAATTCTTCCCCGAGCGGCCATGGCATGCAAGTGCACATTATCCCTTTGTCGCAAAGGGGTTAATCCCAGCCTTTACGGTTGCGCACCGGCGCCCCAGACCGGAGCGTCAGGCGCGCGTCAGTGCGCAAAGCCGAAAGTCGTATTGGGGCGGGTTTCACGCCGATGTTACCTTGCAAGCAAGACCTGGATTGATCCGGCCCGTCCGGGCATCTGGGGCGCGAGGAAACGCATTTCGGGGAGCGACTCAACATGTCGACAATGGCAGTGTCTCAGACGGGCGCGGGAGGTATGACGAAGGACGAACGGTTCGTCATTCTCGCCTCCTCGCTCGGTACCGTCTTCGAATGGTACGACTTCTACCTCTACGGTTCGCTGGCGAGCATCATCGGCGCCCAGTTCTTCTCGGCCTATCCGCCCGCAACCCGCGACATCTTCGCGCTGCTGGCCTTCGCCGCCGGCTTCCTGGTGCGCCCGTTCGGCGCGATCGTGTTCGGCCGCATCGGCGACATCGTCGGCCGCAAATACACCTTCCTTGTCACCATCCTGATCATGGGTCTTTCGACCTTCATCGTCGGCCTGCTGCCCAACGCGGCGACCATCGGCATCGCGGCTCCGATCATCCTGATCGCGCTGCGCCTCGCCCAGGGTCTGGCGCTCGGCGGCGAGTATGGCGGTGCGGCGACTTATGTCGCGGAGCACGCCCCGAACGGCAAGCGCGGCTACTACACCTCCTTCATCCAGACCACGGCGACGCTTGGCCTGTTCCTGTCGCTGCTGGTGATCCTGTTCACCCGTACCGCGACCGGCGAAGCCGATTTCGCGGCCTGGGGCTGGCGCATCCCGTTCCTGGTCTCGGTGCTGCTGCTTGGCATCTCGGTCTGGATCCGGCTGCGTCTCAACGAATCGCCGATCTTCCAGAAGATGAAGGACGAGGGGAAGAGCTCGAAGGCGCCGCTGACGGAGGCCTTCGGGAACTGGCAGAACGGCAAGCTCGTGCTGCTCGCCCTGCTCGGCGGCGTGATGGGCCAGGGCGTGGTCTGGTACACCGGCCAGTTCTATGCGCTGTTCTTCCTGCAATCGATCCTGAAGGTCGACGGCTACACCGCCAACCTCCTGATCGCCTGGTCGCTGCTGCTCGGCACCGGCTTCTTCATCGTGTTCGGCATCCTCTCCGACAAGATCGGCCGCAAGCCGATCATCCTCGGTGGCTGCCTGATCGCGGCGCTGACCTTCTTCCCCATCTTCAAGATGATCACCACCAACGCCAATCCGGCGCTGGAAAAGGCCATCGAGCAGACCAAGGTCGAGGTGGTGGCAGATCCAAAAGGCTGCGGCGACCTGTTCAACCCGGTCGGCACCCGCGTCTTCACCGCGCCTTGCGACACCGCACGCGCCTTCCTGTCGCAGTCGTCGGTCAAGTACTCGACCACACCAGGCCCGGCCGGCTCCGGCGTGAAGGTCATGGTGAACGGCAAGGAGGTTCCGTACACGAACGCCAAGGACAGCAACCCGGCCGTCCTCGCCGCCGTGCAGGCCGCCGGTTATCCGAAGGCGGGCGATGCGGGTATCGTGAAGATGGCGCACCCGTTCGACATCTTCCGCCCGCAGGTTGCGGCAGTCGTCGGGCTGCTGTTCATTCTGGTGGTGTTCGTCACCATGGTGTACGGCCCGATCGCGGCCATGCTGGTCGAACTATTCCCGACCCGCATCCGCTACACCTCGATGTCGCTGCCCTACCACATCGGCAACGGCTGGTTCGGCGGCCTCCTGCCCGCGACCGCCTTCGCCATCGTGGCCTCGACAGGCGATATCTATGCAGGTCTCTGGTATCCGGTCATCTTCGCATCCATCACCGTGGTGATCGGCTTCCTGTTCCTGCCCGAGACCAAGGACGTCGACATCAAGGCGACCTGATCGAAAGCACAGTCGACAACACGAACCGGCCGCGGTCTCCGCGGCCGGTTTTGTTTTGTCCCTACTGATTGCTGCCGACGAATTGCAGCACGATCTCGCGCCGATGCGGCCGGCTGCGATGTTCGATCAGGTAGATCGCCTGCCAGGTGCCGAGCGCGAGCTTGCCTTTCAGGATTGGCACCTGAAGCGAGGTCCCCGTCAGCATCGTCTTGACGTGCGCCGGCATGTCGTCCGGCCCCTCAGTGTCATGCGTCCATCCGGCATTCTCCGGCGCAAGCCGGGACAGCGCCGTGGTGAGATCGACGAGGACGGACGGATCGGCGTTCTCCTGAATCGTCAGCGAGGCCGAGGTGTGGCGGATGAACAATGTCAGCGTGCCCTCGCGCGCGTGCGCTTCGGCGATGAACTTGGCTGCCTCGCTGGTCAGATCGGTGAAGCCGCGGCCGGGCGTCTGCACGGTGAGCAGCGACGATGCGAGCGTGGTGGTTTGCACGAATGATGACGCCGAACGCTTTACGGATTTACCTGATGTCATCAAGAGCCTCTCGTCGTCCTGGCGAAAGCCAGGACCCACTACCCCGAATGCTCGTGATGGCGAAAGGTGGCAACTCGTGTCGAAAAACAGAGAGGCTGCGGTACATGGGCCTGGCTTCCGCGAGGACGACCTCGAAGGGGCCGAATCAAATCTTCCCCGACACGTCCTTCTGCACGCGGTTGGCCATGTCGATCAGCCGGCGCCAGGCCCTTTCCAGGAAAGACATCACGCGGTCGACGTCTTGGTCACTCGGCAGCGGGATCTCGATCTTGCGCTCGCCCTCGGCGGCCTTCGGCTCCGCCTTCTTGAGCGGATCGGATTTCGGCAGCGGCTCGTCGATTTTGCCCGATACCGTCGGCCCAGCCGCGAGCTGGCCCTTCAGCTTCTCGACTTCGGCCTGAAGCCGGCCGATTTCGGTATCGAGCGCGGCCCGTTCGTCAGGTAAGGCGTAGCAGGCCCAGCCGGCGCCGTTCTTGGTGCAAGTCGACATGGTGCCGGTGCGGGTGTCGAGCCGCAACACGCCTTCCGGGATCGGCGTCATGCTGTAGCGGCCGTTTTCGCTGTCAGGAGCGGATTGCGCGGCGACGAAGCCGCCGCTGACGACCATCACCACGGCGAACGTCGCTACCGCAAACCATGATGTTGTGGATGACGTCACAGGTCTCATCTTGCGCTCCGCCACGACGTGCAGGTGACACTTTCGCAATTCTACCCCCGCCGAGGCAATCCGCCGCCCAAAACGCACCACCGATATCAACGACCACGACCGTCTCTTTGATCCCGGCGGCGCGGCGAAATGGCGGCTGCATTCGTCGATCATGCGGAGAGCTGCTGCGGTGCGGCGTCACGCTGTGTGCAGCACTGCTGTGCGCGCCAATATCAGCAAAGAAATCAGATACATAACGGAAAACGACGCAATCGTGACTTGGCTTGACTTGATAATAGGCCATCAGTATGGTCCGCGCGGCTTTTGAGGGTGGCGGGCGTAATTTCCATTCAGCCGCGGCGTTTCGGGTCTTCGTTGCATGACACAGGGCACGGAGCACGGCGGGAATGGAGATCGCGATAGATCGTCCGAGGAAGCTGCGCTTTCCGAACGGCTCGGAAATCTTGATCAACGCTTGTCCGAACTTCGGGACCGGCGGAGCAAGACCGAGCAACCCGCAGGTGACGGTGAGGACGGAGCGGCCAGAGCCTCGGCGATGGCGCTTGGTTTCCGGTTATCCTCGGAGTTGATCGCCGGCGTCGTTGTCGGAGCGGGGATTGGCTGGGGGTTCGACCGCTTGCTGTCGACGTCGCCTTTCGGATTTATCGTGTTCCTGCTGCTGGGCTTCGTCGCCGGCGTGGTGAATGTGGTGAGAACGGCGGGCGCGGGTCAAAACAGGCGCGGTGGTTCTTAAGCGATCCGCCCAGCAGAGGAATGATCGTGCCGGCCTTGCCGGTACGGGCCGGCCCGGCCGGCAGACCGAGACCCGCCGGCATTGCCGGCAGACCAAGAGATGCCGCGCTGATGAAAATCGACCCGATCCACCAGTTCAACATCGAGCCTCTCTTCACCCTGGGCCATATCGGCAATCATACGATCGCCTTCACCAATTCGTCGCTTTACATGCTGGTGGCGGTCGCGATCATCTCGATCCTGATGCTCGCCAGCGGCACGCAGCTGGTTCCCGGACGCCTCCAGTCCGTCGCTGAAATCTCCTACGAATTCGTCGCCTCGACCATCCGTTCGACGGCCGGCGCGGAAGGCATGAAGTTCTTCCCGCTGATCTTCTCGCTGTTCATGTTCATCTGCGTCTCGAATCTGGTGGGCATCATCCCCTACACCTTCACGGTGTCGAGCCACCTGATCGTCACCGCGGCGCTCGCGCTCTTGGTGTTCTTCACCGTCCTGATCTACGGCCTCTACAAGAACGGCCTGAAATTCTTCAAGATTTTCGTTCCCCACGGCGTCCCCATCTACATTCTGCCGCTGGTCATGTTCATCGAGATCCTGTCGTTCTTCCTGCGGCCGGTCTCCCACAGCGTCCGTCTCTTCGCCAACATGTTGGCCGGCCACATCGCGCTGAAGGTGTTCGCCGGCTTCGTCGCCATGCTCGGCTTCTCGCTCGGCGCCCTCGGCTGGGTCGGCGGCGTGCTGCCGCTGGCGCTCACGGTCGCGCTGACCTCGCTCGAGATCCTGGTCGCATTCCTTCAGGCCTATGTGTTCGCGATCCTGACCTGCATCTACCTCAACGACGCCATTCATCCGGGACACTGAGCTGTCCGGGGAATTTCCACCCAAAACCCAATCTTTCTTCCAAGGAGACTAAAATGGATCCGGCAGCAGCAAAACTTATCGGCGCGGGCATCGCGTGCATCGGCATGGGCGGTGCGGGCGTCGGCGTGGGCGTGATCTTCGGCAACTACCTCGCCGCAGCCGTTCGCAACCCGTCGGCCGCTCAGGGCCAGTTCGGCAACCTGATCTTCGGCTTCGCCGTGACCGAAGCGCTCGGCATCTTCTCGCTGCTGATCGCGCTGCTGCTGCTGTTCGTTCCGCTCTGAGAACGACGTTTTTTCGCGCCGTTCCAGCCTCTGGGACGGCGCGCGTGACAGCAACAGGAGAACTCCATGGCTGAGAGTCATGGCGGCGCGAAAGGTCCGGCGGGCGCTCACACCGAGGCTGACGGTGGTCACCACGGTGGCGGTTTTCCGCCGTTCGAGAGCAGCAGCTTTGCTTCACAGCTGGTGTCGCTCGCGATCTTCTTCGTCCTGCTTTACGTGATCGTGTCCAAGCTCGCTCTGCCGCGCGTCGGCGGTGTGATCGAGGCGCGGCAGAACAAAATCGAGGGCGACCTCACCGAAGCGCAGAAGCTGAGGGACCAGTCCGACGCAGCGCTGAAGGCCTATGAAAGCGAGCTCGCTTCGGCGCGCATGCGGGCACAGGCGATCGGCAACGAATCCCGCGACAAGGCGAATGCGCAGGCGGACGCCGAGCGCAAGGCGCTGGAAGAGCAATTGGCGGCCAAGCTGGCCGGGGCGGAGAAGACCATCGCCTCGACCCGCGCCGCCGCCATGAGCAACGTCCGCGGCATCGCGGCGGATGCGGCAGGCCAGATCGTGCAGCAGCTCACGGGCGTCGTTCCCGACGCAGCGTCGGTCAATGCCGCGGTCGACGCGTCCTTGAAGGGTTAGTTGAGATGTTCTTCGAGCCTGAATTTTGGGTCGCCGTCGCCTTCGTGATCCTGATGGTCGTGTTCGGCTATCTCGGGATCTTCAAGACGGCGATGGCCGCGCTTGACCATCGCGCCGATCGCATCAAGGCCGAGCTCGATGACGCGGCGCGTCTCAAGCAGGAGGCGGCCAAGGTGCTCGCCGACTACAAGGCGCGCCGTGCCATGGCCGAGCGCGAGGCTGCCGACATCATCGCCAATGCCAGAGCCGAAGCCGAGCGAATCGCAGCCGACGCCAAGGCGAAGATGGAAGACTTCGTCGCCCGCAGAACCAAGACCGCCGAGAGCAAGATCGCGCTCGCCGAGGCCCAGGCGCTGGCCGACGTCCGTGCCGCAGCCGCGGAAGCCGCCGTTCAGGCCGCTTCCACGATCCTGTCACAGTCGGTCAAGGGCCAGGTCGCCGACGACCTGCTCGCCAGGGGCATCAACGAAGTCCGGCAGAAGCTGAACTGAGAACTCTGCCCTCACCACTCAAAAGCCGCGCGATGAGCGCCGGCTTTTTGTTGGCCGATCTATAGCTACAAGTCCAGTGTCATGCCCCGCGCAGTCGGGGCATCCAGTACGCCGCGACCTCTCGATAGATCACTGACCTCTCTGGAATACTGGATCACCCGCCTTCGCGGTGATGACAGCCGTAATTGTAGTGACAGCCGAGCTTGAACCCTACTTCTTCTTCCGTCCCTTCGGCTCGGGCGCGAGCGCCTGCGGGTCGAAGCCGACATAGAAGATGTAGGTATCGGCGACCGCGGCCGAGGGCATCGGATAGGCCAGATCTTCGGCCACGAACGTGAACGGCACGCTGCCGCCCTCCGACATCTCGACCGTGGTCCGGTAGGCCTTCGAGGCGATCACCTTCTCGCCGACGCCGCCCTGCACCACGGCAACACGCAAGGGGACCTCGACGGTCGCAGGCGCGCCGGCGGGACCGGCGATGACACGGCCCTGGATTCCGATCCGCGCGGTGATATCACCGCCGCTCCGGGCGCATTCGCGCGCCATCTTGGTGATTGTGGCTTGGAAGCGGATGTCGTTGCCGACGGCCTGCTTGCCACCCGCGCCGACCGCGTAAGTCGAGGCGCCGGCGCGCACCGTGACCTGCGGGCAATCAACGTCGTCATCGGCCGGCTGGCCGGGCGCGGGCGCCGGCTTGGGCTGGGCCGGTTCGTCGGACTTGCCGCCGAACAGGCTCTTGAAGCGGTCGCTCAAGGACTGGGCCGCCACCGGCGAGACAGACGCGAGCGCAACCGACAACGTCAAAGCTGCCACCGTCCTCCGCCGCAACGCATTTCGCGACGACCGAAGCTCCTTCACCATCAACACCCATACTCCATGACAGCACAGCGCCGATCGCTGGCCGGCCCGCGCCGTTATATCGCCAAAATCGGCGAACCCAAGGCAGGCAGATTACGGCAGCAAACAAGGCGGGACGATCAAGACTTTGGCCGCAGGAGGTGGCAGCTCAACCGCGAAAATCCTCATGCAGCAGGCCGAACAGCAGGTGATCCTGCCAGATCCCGTTGATGCAGAGATAGCGGCGCGCCAGCCCCTCGCGCGAGAAGCCGCACTTCTCCAGCACCCGGATCGATGGTGCATTGGTGGGGATGCAAGCGGCCTCGACGCGGTGCAGATTGAGCTCGCCGAACAGCGTCGGCAGCAGCACCCGCAGCGCGGCGGTCATGTAGCCGCGATGGGCGTAAGGCTGCCCAACCCAGTAGCCGATGGTGCCGGCCTGCACGATGCCGCGCCGGACATTGGCCAGCGTGATGCCGCCGACCATGGCGCCGTCGAGCTCGCGGAAGATCAGAAAGGGATAGGAACGGTCCGCAGCAATGTCCTCGGAATAGCGGCGCAAGCGGCGACGAAAGCCGGACCGGGTGAGATCGTCCGACGGCCAGATCGGCTCCCAGGGGGTGAGATAGTCGCGGCTGCTTTCGCGCAAGTGAGCCCATTGCAGGAAGTCCGACATCTGCGGGGCGCGCAGCAACAGCCCGTTGCCGCGCGGCGCGAGGGCGGCGGGTCCACTGGATGGCAGGCGGAACAGGGCCATGGTGATGCTTCCCGGAGCGGGCGCCCCTTGCGCGGCGGCTCTTAATGCAGCCGCGCCTTGGCACGCGCCCGCGTCAATCCTTCCGCAAAAGATACCGCCGTGTCCAGACCCCTGCCACTACCCAATGCAACAACCGCAGGGCGGCTGCGCGAAAGCAGCGCACGCGCGGCATCCCGGGTCGATTCGACGCTGACGGCGTCGATCCGGGCCACCAGCTCCTGCACCGTCTGCGGCCGGCCATAAGCCAGGACATGCCGGGCGAGCTGTTCGGCGCGGGAGGAGCAGCTCTCCAATGCCATCAGCAGGCCCGCCTTCATCTGCGCCTTGGCACGCGCGATCTCGGCCTCGGTCAGGGTCTCCACCGAATCATTCATGACATCGACCACGACCTCCATCATCTCCGGCGCGTCGGCGGGATCGGTGCCGGTGTAGAGGCCGAAGAAGCCGGTGTCGGTGTAGGGCGCGTGGAAGCTGTAGATGGAGTAGCAGAGGCCGCGCTTCTCGCGCACCTCCTGGAACAGCCGCGACGACATCCCGCCGCCGAGAATGTTGGTGAAGACCTGGAGCGAGAACAGCGACAGGTCGGTCTGCGGCACCCCTTCGAGCGCCAGCGTCAGATGCGCCTGCTCGAGTTCGCGGTGGACCACCTTGGCGCCGCCCTTGCCGAACTGGGCGGATTGCGGCTTCGGTCCCGGCGTCGCCTCAAAGCTCGCGAAGCGCTGCTCGACCTCGGCGACCACCTGCTTGTGATCGACCGCGCCGGCGGCGGCCACCACCATGTCGGGCCCGCGATAATGCGTCGACAGATAGCCGCGGAGCATGTCGCGGTTGAAGCCGCGCAGCGTCTTGGCGGTGCCGAGCAGCGAGCGGCCCATCGGCTGGTCGGGATAGCAGAGCTCGTTGAGATGCTCGAACACGACGTCGTCGGGTGTGTCCTGCGCAGCCCCGATCTCCTGCACGATGACGTTCTTCTCGCGCTCCAGCTCGTCCGGCTCGAAGGCAGGATTGGCGAGGATGTCGGCGAGCACGTCGAGCGCGAGCGGCACGTCGGCCTTCAGCACCCGCGCGTAATAGGACGTGGTCTCGGTCGAGGTGCCGGCATTGAGATCGCCGCCGACCGCCTCGATCTCCTCGACGATCTCGCGCGAGGAGCGCTTGGTCGTACCCTTGAACGCCATGTGCTCCAGGAGATGCGAGATGCCGTGCTCGTTCGGCTTCTCGTCGCGCCCGCCGACGCCGGCCCAGACGCCGAGCGCCGCAGTCTCGAGATGGGGCATTTTGTCGGTGACGACGGTCAGGCCGGAGGCAAGCTTGGAAATCTCGACGCTCATCCGGCAACTCCTTGCTTTGCGGCGCGGCTGACCGACAGCACGAACCGCTCGACCTCGGCCTGATCGTTCTTCATCACCTTCATGTGTTCGGATTTGGTCATCAATCCGTCGAGCCAGGCGGGCAGTTGCGGCCGCTGGCCGCAGGCCGCCTCGACGGCGTCGGGGAATTTGGCCGGATGGGCGGTAGAGAGCACGATGCTCGGGACCGTCGTGTCGGTGGTGTCGCGGTCGGCGACCGCGAGCGCCACCGCGGTATGGGGATCGACCAGCTCGCCCGCCTCGCGCCAAGCGGCGCGGATCGCGGCCGCGGTTTCGGTCTCGTCGGCACGGCCTGCGTCGAACGCCTCGCGGATCGCGGCCAGCGTCGCATCGGGCAGCACGAAACGCCCGGACTGCTTCAGTGAATCCATCAGACGGCGCACGCCGGCCGCATCGCGCCGGCCAGCCTCGAACAGCAGCCGCTCGAAATTCGACGAGATCTGGATGTCCATCGACGGCGACGCCGTGGCGTGCACTTCGCGCACCTCGTAGATCCCGGTCTTGAGCGTGCGGGCCAGGATGTCGTTGACGTTGGCGGCGATGTGCAGCGTACGCACCGGCAGCCCCATGCGCTTGGCGACGTAGCCGGCAAAGATGTCGCCGAAATTGCCGGTCGGCACGACGAAATCCACCGCGCGCGCCGGTGCACCGACGGCAACGGCCGACGTGAAATAGTAGACCACCTGGGCGACGATACGCGCCCAGTTGATCGAGTTGACGCCGGACAGGGACGTCGCATCGCGAAAGCGATGGTTGTTGAACATCCCCTTCACGAGCGCCTGGCAGTCGTCGAAGGTGCCTTCGACGGCGAGCGCGTGCACATTGGCCGCACCGGTCGTCGTCATCATCCGCTGCTGCACCTCGGAGATGCGGCCATGCGGAAACAGCACGATGAGGTCAACATTCTCCAGACCCGCAAAGGCTTCGACCGCGGCGCCGCCGGTATCGCCGGAGGTTGCGACCACGATGGTGGTGCGCTGGCCGCGCTTGGCGAGCACATGGTCCATCAGCCGCGAGATCAGCTGCATCGCCACGTCCTTGAAGGCGAGCGTCGGGCCGTGGAACAGCTCGAGCACGAACTGATGCGGCGACATCTGGCGCAGCGGCACCACCGCGGGATGGCGGAAGGTGGCATAGGCCTCGTTGGCCATGCGGCCAAGCTCGGCGTCCGTGATCTCGCCGCCGGCGAAGGGGCGAATCACGTCGACCGCGACCTCCCAATAGGCGCGGCCGAAGAAGCCGGCGATGGTCTGCGCCGAAAGCTGCGGCCAAACGGCCGGCACGTACAGCCCGCCATCGCGGGCTAGCCCGGTCAGCATCACGTCGCAGAAGCCGAGTTCGGGGGCTTCGCCCCGGGTCGAGATATAACGAGTCAAACTGCCCTCCAAAGGCCAACCGAGTCTGAGCTCGCTCGTTAAGCCTTTGATTTTACGAAATTACTTGTTAACAGCCAGAGGCTTTGAGCCACCATAAAGTGTTTTGCGGCATCGGGAAACCGCTTCCGCTCGCCCCGTGGCCCAATGAAAAAGGGCTGCGGCATTGCCGCAGCCCTTCTCTTGGAAGGTCTGTCGTTGTGTGCAGACCGGTTGCCTCGTCGGGTCGTTCGACCCGCTAAAACTGTTCACCCAAGCTTTCGTCAGCTGTCGTCAAATCGTCAAGAGCCAAAACGGCGGGCGGGGGAAGATGTTCCAGTTTTTCCCGGCGTGCTCCAGGCCTTCTTTCGCGGATATGAGCAATGACTTGCGTGATATTGCCGTCTTTTCCCTAACCCATGGCCTGCCTGAGGAACGAATGCCGTGGCGGCCGATTGGGTCGGCGGACGGTGCCGGCCATCGCCCATGCATTGCCCGGCCGATAGCGACGCCGATCCGTCGACCGAACCGCTGCCTCCTGGAGCAGCCGGTTCGGTCGTTGGCGGGAGGTCAATTCATCCCGATTTCCACTGCGATCCGGATCAGGTCGGAATGGTTCTTGGCCCCTAACTTCTGCTTGAGCAGGGACGTCGTGTTCGCGACAGTCTTGTAGGAGATGCCGAGCGCCTCGGCGACCTCGACGATTTTGTCGCCGCGTCCGAGCAGACGAAGAATCTCGAGCTCCCGCGGCGTCATCTGCGAGGCTGGATTGGCCTTGATTGCGGCACCGGAAAACGTCACGGCTTCCGCAAGCTGCGGAGAGATGAAATTATCGCCCGCGACCACTTTGCGCACCGCTTTCAGCAGGATCCTGGGATCGTCACCCTTGGAGACATAGCCTTGGGCCCCAAGCTCGACCGCCCGCACCACGAAGGCCGGATCATCGTTCATGCTGAACATGATGATCTTGGCGTCCGGATCGTCCTTCCGAATGCGTCGCATCAGCTCGAAGCCGGAGACATCAGGCAGGCTGATGTCGATCACGGTAACGTCGGGCCGCTTGCTGATATAGGCGCGGTGCCCGGATTTCGCATCGTTCGCCTCGTCGATACGGATCGACTGGTCGGACGCGAACAGGGTGCGGCAACCGGACAGCACCACAGGGTGGTCGTCGACGATCAGGACCTTGGTTGCCGGCTTGGCGGTATCTTGCATCGCAGGCTCACTTGCTTTCTCGACTCATAGACCGGCGGGAACAAATGGAAAGAGAGAATTCCGCCAAAACACGTTAGAATTGACCTAATGTGGCAACAACTCTCGTTCAGGACGCAACTGTTTCTTCCGCTCGGCGCGAGCCTTCTCGCGGCACTGATCCTCGGCGGCGTGCTGCTTCAGACCTTCGCAGGGGGCCAGCTCGTTGAGGAGAATGAGCCAGGCCGGCGTTCGACCCGGGCCATCGCCACCGCGCTCAACAACACGCTGCGCGCTTCGGACAATCCACGACGGACGCTCGATGCGTTTGTCCAATCGTTGGACACCTCCTCTGATATCCAATTCCGTTCCGCGGAAGCGGGTCCCGCGCGCTCCCCGAAGGACGACCCGCGCACGCCGCATAGCGTGCCGCAATGGTTCATCGACCTGATCACCATCCCCGAAATGGACGCGGCATCCCCGGTGACGATCGACGGCGAGCGTGTCGGCGATGTCGTCTTCGTGCCCGACCTATCCGCCGAGCTGTTCGAGAAATGGATCGGCTTCCTCGCGCTCACCGGCCTGATCGCCGGGCTAATGGCGCTTACCGGCACCATCGCCTACGTCCTGGCGGAGTCGGCGCTACGCCCCCTGCAGCAGCTCGGCGAAGGACTCACGCGAATGCGACGCGGCGACTACACAAAACCGATCCCGGTGGCAGGGCCGCCGGAGATCCGGCAGAGCTGCGAGGTGGCGAACGCGCTGGCGGGCACGTTGGCGCAATTGAGCCAGGACAATCGCGACCTGTTGCATCGGCTGGTGTCGCTTCAGGACGATGAGCGGCGCGACCTCGCCCGCGAATTGCACGACGAACTCGGCCCGCTTCTGTTCGGCATCCGCGCCGGCGCGGTCGCGCTGATCGAGGCCGCGCCTGCCGTGGGAAATCTCGGCAATTCGGCGCAAGAGGTGCTGCAATCGGTCGAGGCGCTCCAGCAGGCCAACCGCCGTATTCTCGACCGGCTGCGGCCGCTCTATGTTGAGGAACTGGGCCTCGCGACCAGCGTGCAGACACTGCTTCAAAACTTTCGCAAGCAGGCACCGCATATCGGTTTGACGGACACGATTGACCCCCGCCTCAACGGATTAGACGGGCCGCTGGCGCGGACCGTCTATCGGTTGATCCAGGAGGCGCTGACCAACGTGCTGCGCCATGCCAAAGCGAGCAACGCCCATGTGCAGACGACCATCACCGGTGAGACGCTCGTCATCGAGATCTCCGACGATGGCGGCGGCTTTCCCGCCGACAACGTCTTCGGCCGGGGCCTGACCGGCATGCATGAGCGCGTTCGCGCGCTCAGCGGATCGCTGTCACTGCTGCGCGCGAATGAACGAACCTATGTCCGATGCCGTCTTCCGGCTGCGCCGACCCGGGAGGCGCCGGTTTAGCTGAGCATGATCTTTTCGGAAAACCGCTACACACTTTTCCGGATCATGCCCTAGCTAGCACGCGCAGCCAACATGCGCGTTCTGTCGCGCCGGCTCGCACAGCGTGCTGCGGATCTTGCCTTCCGTGCTGAAGCGAAACGAGGCGTGAATACGCAGCGCGCCAGCGATGGAATATTCGAGATCGACGCCGTCGGACCCTGGATCGATCTCTTCCAGCCTGAAGCCCGCCAACGACAGGGTGCCAAGTCGCGGTCTCCAATAGCTTTCGAGCTCGCTTCGGCCGCGATGGCGCTGCGTTCCGTTGCAGATGCATTCAAGCTCGGCGTCGTCCGCATATAGATCGAGCAGCGCCGCGAGGTCGCCCTTGCGGCAGGCATCTACCCAGTCAATGACAATTCCCATCTGGTCGAAATCGCTCACGCTGCAATCCTGTCCTGCCGCGGACACTAGTGGCGGCTTAGAACCACACTCGTGAATGTGCGCTGAACGGTAAAGCCCGGACGATACCGGGTTCCCTCGGTTGATCTACGGATGAGTTCGGTCTTGCCGCCCCCTCGCCCACACCGCGAAGGCGATCAGCAGGGCGCCTGCGAGCGTGAACCAGGTGATCGCGTATTGCAGGTGATCGTCTTTCAGATGCACGTCGAGCGGACCGGGACGTGGAACGCTGTTCTCGGGCACCGGCTGCTCGAGGTCGACATAGAACGGCGCAACCGTCCCCCAGCCGAGCGCGCTCGCGATTGCCAGATGATCGCGCACGAACCAGAGCCGCTTCTCGCGGTTCTCCGCAGGTGTCAGCCAGCCCGGTGCTTCCGGGAACCTGAGATAGCCGGTGAGCACGACCGGCTGGCCCGTGACGAGCTTCTTCACCGCGCGATCCTCGATGGCGCGATCCTGCATCGTGTTCTCGACGAAACCGGCATCGATCACGACCATCTCGCCGCTCGGAAGCCGCGCCGGCAGGAATGCCCAGGTGCCGGGACCGGAGGCGTCCTTGCGCACGGCCGAGCCGGAGGAATAAACCATCGCATCGGGCAGCGGGACGTAGGTTGCGGAGAAGCTGACGCGGCGGAATTCATCGCGCGCGGGATTGAGCGCCGCCCATTGCGCGGGCGCCGGAAGCGCGACCGGCGCGGCCGCAAGCCGTTCAGTGAGAGCAGCGATCAGCTCGTGCTTGGCTGTCCGGCGCTGCAATTGCCAGATGCCAAGTGCGACGAACACAGCCGTCAGGAGCAGCGTGAACAGCCCAAAGCCGGCCACGCGAGGCTTGCGCACGGTCCGGTTCATTTCGCGCGGTCGATGAGTCGGCCCGGCGCCGCCTTGTGGTGGAATTGCAGCGCGATCAGCAGCGACTTCATCGCGCGCAGCGGCAAAAGCGTGGTGGCGAGAATCAGCGGCAGCCAGAGCACCGCGTGCAGCCAGAACGGCGGCTGATACTTGACCTCGACGACGAGCGCGCAGCCGACCACGATCGCGCCGGCCAGCATGATGATGAAGATCGCCGGACCGTCACCGGTATCGATGAAAGCATAGTCGAGACCGCAGCGCTCGCAGCGAGGCGCGAGTGTCAGGAAGCCCGCATAGAGCTTGCCCTCGCCGCAGCGCGGACATTTGCAGGCGAGCCCGCGCAGCGCGCTTTGCAGGACCGTGGTTTCGGACTCGGATGGGCCGGCGGTGTCGTCCATGATGGCAATCTCTATCACAGTTTCCGCCAAGGCTTCAGGCGGCCGGAAAGCGAAAGGGCGGCCCTGCGGCCGCCCTTTCTGAATCATCTGCCTCGCAGCTCAGTGCGCGCCGTGAGCCATGGTCTCGGCGCCGTGTCCCCAGACATAGATGCAAAGGAACAGGAACAGCCAAACCACGTCGACGAAGTGCCAGTACCAGGCGGCGAACTCGAAGCCGAGATGCTGGGTCGGCGTGAAGTGGCCGGCATAGGCGCGGAACAGGCAGACCAGCAGGAAGATGGTGCCGACCAGCACGTGGAAGCCATGGAAGCCGGTCGCCATGAAGAAGGTCGCGCCATAGACGTTGCCGCCGAACGAGAATGCCGCGTGGCTGTACTCATAGGCCTGCACGCAGGTGAAGAGCGCACCCAGCACGACGGTGAGGATCAGGCCGTATTTCAGGCCCTGACGGTCGTTCTCGAGCAGCGCATGGTGCGCCCAGGTCACTGTGGTGCCGGAGGTGAGCAGGATCAACGTGTTCAGGAGCGGCAGATGCCAGGGATCGAAGGTCTCGATGCCCTTCGGCGGCCAGGTGCCGGGAACGGAGCAGGCGCCGGCCTGGGTGCCAAGGCCGCAGCCGAACACCGCATCACGCGTGGCATGGACGGCGTCAGCCGGGAACAGCGCGGCGTTGAAATAGGCCCAGAACCAGGCCACGAAGAACATCACCTCGGAGGCGATGAACAGGATCATGCCGTAGCGGTGATGGAGCTGCACGACGCGGGTGTGGTCGCCCTTGTACTGGGCTTCCTTGATCACGTCGCCCCACCAGCTCGCCATGGTGTAGAGCACGCCGACGGTGCCCACACCGAACACGATCGGCGCAGCCGAGAACATGTGGTGCATCCAGGCGATCGCGCCAACCGCCATAATGAAGGCCGACAGCGAACCGACGGCCGGCCAGGGAGAGGGATCGACCAGATGGTAGTCGTGATGCTTGGTGTGCGCCGTTGCCATTTTGCGGTCTCTCTCCTCAATCCCGTGCCTGTCAGGCACTTATCCCCTTGCGTCCAATCCCCCGAGCGTGCGCCCGGCGATCAGAGATTTCCCTTGCGTTTGTCGTCATCACCCGATGCCAGCGGCTTCACCACAGGATCCTTCACCGAATAGAACGTGTAGGACAGCGTGATCGTGTTCAGCCCATCGTTCTCGCGATCCTCGGCGATCGACGGATCGACATAGAACACGACCGGCATTTCCCGCTTCTCGCCGGGCGCCATGGTCTGCTCGGTGAAGCAGAAGCAGTTGATCTTCTGGAAATATGACCCGACCGTCAGCGGCGCGACGTTATAGGCGGCCTGGCCCGCGGTGGTGCGCGCGGCCTGGTTCGTCACGGTGTAGTAGACCGTCGTCACCTGACCGATATTGACCTCGATCTCGCTCTGCTCGGGCTCGAACTTCCAGGGCAGGCCCGGCGCGACGTTGGAATCGAACCGCACCGAGATTTTTCGCGCGATCGGGCCGGTGGCCGGCGCGGAGGTCGCGACTTGAGTCGTGCCGTTGAAGCCGGTGGCGCGGCAGAACCAGTTGTAGAACGGCACCGCGGCGTAGGATGCCCCCACCATCAGCGCCACCACGCCGCCGCAGATCGAGGCGACCAGCGCATCGCGGCCAAGACCACCGATGCGGCCCTTGCCCGCCGTCCGGCTCTGATCCTGCGGTATGGTCGGCTCGTGATCCATGTTTCCTACATCGGCCGCACTAGAACGGCCGGCCCCTTGACCATGGTGACGGCGAAGAACAGCACCACGAGCACGCCGAGCGCCAAAGCAATGGCAATGGAGCGCTGACGACGGCTCTTCTTCTGCGCCTCGGTGAGGACGATTCCATCTGGCTCGGATTTGTCGGCCATCCCTGCCTCATGCGCCCCATGCCATCGGAGCAAGCGCCCGGAATACAACCTGCGCCAGCAGGGTGGCGAACAGCGCAAACAGATAAAGGATGGAGAATGCAAACAGCTTGCGGGTGGCACGCAGCGACTGGCTGCGCTCGCGACGCATGTAGACATTGATGGCGAGCACCAGCATGCCGGCGCCGAGGATCAGCGAGACGATGCCGTAGACGGCGTCGAAATAGCCGAGCGCCCAGGGTGCGGCGGCGACCGCGATCAGCACGATCGTGTAGAGCAGGATCTGGAGCCGCGTCGCATCGGGACCGGCGACGTTGGGCAGCATCGGAATGCCGGCGCGCGCATAATCGTCGGAGCGGAACAACGCCAGCGCCCAGAAGTGCGGCGGCGTCCAGAAGAAGATGATGGCAAACAGCAGCAGTGGCTCGACGTCGACCGTGCCCGTCACGGCGGCCCAGGCCACCACCGGCGGCAGCGCGCCGGCGGCGCCGCCGATCACGATGTTCTGCGCGGTCCGACGCTTCAGGCCCATCGTGTAGATCACGACGTAGAAGAAGATGGTGAAGGCGAGCAGCGCGCCCGCGATCCAGTTGACGAGGATGCCGAGCGTCATCACCGAGAAGAAGGCGAGCGTCATGCCGAACGCCGTCGCCTCGGGGCGGGTGACGCGGCCGCGCGGGATTGGCCGGTTCGCCGTACGCGACATCTTGGCGTCGATGTCGCCCTCGAGCGCCATGTTGAGCGCGCCGGAGGCGCCCGCACCAACGGCGATGCAGAGGAGCGAGGTGATCGCCAGCACGGGGTGGAAATGCCCGGGTGCCATCGCCATCCCGACCAGCGCGGTGAAGATCACCAGCGACATCACGCGCGGCTTGAGCAGCGCGATGTAATCGCCGACCTCCGCTTCGGAGATGCGAGGATTGATGTCGACGGCATTGTGGTCGAGGACGGACACTTAATTCAGCTCGCTTCCTGATAGAGCCGCGGCGCCCGTCACGGGCGCCGCGTGCGATGGCTTACTGCACCCGAGGCAGCACTTCGAACTGGTGGAACGGCGGCGGCGAGGGCAGCGTCCACTCCAGCGTGGTTGCGCCCGCACCCCAGGGATTGTTACCGGCAGGCACCTTCTTCATGTAGGCGTCGAGGACGCAGTAGAGGAAGATCAGCACGCCGAATCCGGAGATGTAGGAGCCGAGGGACGAGATCAGGTTCCAGCCCGCGAACGCGTCGGGATAGTCGACGTAGCGGCGCGGCATCCCCGACAGGCCGAGGAAGTGCTGCGGGAAGAACACCAGGTTGACGCCGATGAAGGTCACCCAGAAGTGCAGCTTGGCCAGCCACTCATTGTACATGTAACCCGACATTTTCGGGAACCAGTAGTACCAGCCCGCAAAGATCGCGAACACGGCGCCGAGCGACAGCACGTAATGGAAGTGCGCGACGACGTAATAGGTCTCCTGGAGCACGCGGTCGACGCCCGCGTTCGCCAGCACGACGCCGGTGACGCCACCGACCGTGAACAGGAAGATGAAGCCTACCGCCCAGATCATCGGCGCGCGGAATTCGATCGACCCGCCCCACATCGTGGCGATCCAGGAGAAGATCTTCACGCCGGTCGGAACCGCAATGACCATGGTGGCGGCGACGAAATAGGCCTGCGTCGCCGAGGACATGCCGACCGTGTACATGTGGTGCGCCCACACCACGAAGCCGATGCCGCCGATCGCAACCATGGCGTAGGCCATGCCGAGATAGCCGAACACGGGCTTGCGCGAGAAGGTCGAGACGATCTGGCTGATCATACCGAAGCCGGGCAGGATCAGGATGTACACTTCGGGGTGACCGAAGAACCAGAACAGGTGCTGGAACAGCACGGGATCGCCGCCGCCCTCGGGCGCGAAGAACGTCGTATGGAAATTGCGGTCGGTGAGCAGCATGGTGATCGCACCGGCGAGCACCGGCAGCGACAACAGCAGCAGGAACACTGTAACCAGGATCGACCACACGAACAGCGGCATCTTGTGCAGGGTCATGCCCGGCGCGCGCATGTTGAAGATCGTGGTGATGAAATTGATGGCGCCGAGAATCGACGAGGCGCCCGCCAGATGCAGCGACAGGATCGCGAAGTCGACGGCCGGGCCGGGGTGACCGGAGCTCGACAGCGGCGCATACATAGTCCAGCCGGCGCCGACGCCGTTGGCGCCCGGCTCGCCCTCGACGAAGGTCGACATCAGCAGCAGCGCGAAGGAGGCCGGCAGCAGCCAGAACGAGATGTTGTTCATGCGCGGGAACGCCATGTCGGGCGCGCCGATCATCAGCGGCACGAACCAATTGCCGAACCCGCCGATCATCGCGGGCATGACCATGAAGAAGATCATAATCAGGCCGTGAGAGGTCACGAAGACGTTATAGGTGTGCGTCTCGTGGAAGATCTGCACACCCGGATACATCAGCTCGGCCCGGATCGCGATCGACATCGCGGCGCCGATGACGCCGGCGACGACCGCGAAGATCAGGTACATCGTGCCGATGTCCTTGTGGTTGGTCGAATAGACGTAGCGCCGCCATCCGGTCGGATGGGCGTGCTCGTCATGATGCGCGTGATCGCTATGTGCCGCTGCGCTCGTTGCCATATTCAAATCCTGCCTTGCGTCCCATTCGGACCGTATGCGGTCCCGCCCTTCATATCGCTTTCAGTCCCTCGAGCTTCCGCCCGGCGCTTACTGCGTCGGGCCGGCCGCGGAGGCGTAGGTGCTGGTGCCGCCGCTCGCGAATTTCTTCTTTGCCGTCTCGACCCAGGAGGCGAACTCCTGGTCGTCGACCACGCGGATCGCGATCGGCATGAAGGCGTGATCCTTGCCGCACAGCTCCGAGCACTGGCCGTAGAACGTGCCGGTCTTTGCCGCCTTGAACCAGGTCTCGTTCAGCCGGCCTGGAATGGCGTCGATCTTGACGCCGAAAGCCGGCAGCGCGAAGGCGTGGATGACGTCCGCGCCGGTGACCTGGACCCGAACCACCTTGTTGACGGGCACCACCATCTCGTTGTCCACGCCGAGCAAGCGGGGCTGCTTGTCCTGGGCCATCAACGAGTCGAACTCGAACTTGCCGTTATCAGGATAGGCATACGACCAGTACCACTGCTTGCCGGTCGCCTTGATCGTCAGGTCCGCCTTCGGCACGTCGAGCTCGAGGAACAGCAGCCGGAACGACGGCACCGAGATGCCGACCAGGATCAGCACCGGAACGAGCGTCCAGGCCACCTCGATCAGCGTGTTGTGGGTGGTCCGCGACGGCACCGGGTTGGCCCTCGCGTTGAACTTGACGACCACCACCACGAGCAGCGCCAGGACGAACAGCGTGATCAGGGTGATCAGCACGAACAGGAAGTTGTGGAACCAAACGATGTTGTCCATCACCGGCGAGCCGGATTGCTGGAGCGTCCACTCCCACGGTGCCGGTTGCCCGAGCTCGGCGAATGCCACACCGCCCGTCGCCAGCGTCAGACCCGCCACGGCCAATCCCAGCAACTGCCGGCCCATCCGGCCCATCGACATCCTCATGCCGTTCGCGCTCCCCTTACGAAATCACCCCACGTGCATTTCCCTATTTCCGGGAAACGCTTATTCCATCCGCCCGTCTGACAAACCGCCGCGCAAGAATACCTCTAAGAGGAATTGGGGCCAGATCGCTAGAACGCCGAAATCAAGCCTCTCAAACCATAATTCTCGATCTATCGCAATGCAGTCTTGGGCCTCAGCTGCCAGGCATCACCCGCAAGATATTTCCTAGTAACATCAGACAAAAATACCGTTTCCCGGCATGCTGCGGCTTGACAGCGAGATTGCCCGCGGTAGGCACTGACAGACGGCCGCGCAGGAACCTGATTCGTGCGGGCGATGGTGGCGCGCGGCGGCGCGATATTTGCTTGGGAATTGCCTTCAAGCCGCCGTCATTCCCGTATCAGTCCGCCAGGTGCGAGCGAACCAGGCGAGCAGAGGGACCGACCCGATGGGGCTTTCGAGAAGCATGGCAAGGCAGGCTGGCGGGCCCACGATGCTGGCCACCCTGCTGGTGGCGCTCGCCGTCCTGGCGCTGCCTGGCCTGGCCCATGCGCAGGGCGCGGTGCGCTCCGTCCATGGCGACTGGCAGATCCGCTGCGACACCCCGCCCGGTGCCCAGACCGAGCAATGCGCCCTGATCCAGAGCGTGGTGGCGGAAGACCGCTCCAATGCCGGCCTGACCGTGATCGTGCTCAAGACCGCCGACCAGAAGAGCCGCCTGATGCGGGTGGTCGCTCCGCTCGGCGTGCTCTTGCCTTCCGGCCTCGGCCTCAAGCTCGACAACCAGGACGTCGGCCGCGCCGGTTTTGTCAGATGCCTGCCCAATGGCTGCGTGGCGGAGGTGGTGATGGACGACAAGCTGCTGGGCCAGCTCCGCGGCGCCAAGACCGCCACCTTCATCATCTTCGAGACCCCGGAAGAGGGCATCGGTTTCCCGCTCAGCCTGAATGGGCTGGGTGAGGGATACGACAAGCTGCCGTAGGGTGTGAGATCGAGGGCGATCCTATTGTTTCCGTAATGTGAGGCTTCGTGCCCTCGCGGAACCGTTCCGAAATCATTATCTTGCCCCACACCTCCCGATAATGGACGGACGCATGACCAACCCTGCCACAACCTCCCTGCTCGACCGCGCCAATCTCGACCGCGACCAGGTTCGCAACGAGGTTGCGCGCGGGCTGGCCGGTGCCGACGACGGCGAATTGTTCCTGGAATACAGCCAGACCGAAGCGCTGATGTTCGACAATGGGCGGCTGAAGCAGGCGACCTATGACACCTCGCAAGGCTTTGGCCTGCGCGCCGTCAAGGACGACGCGGTCGGCTATGCGCATTCCTCCGACGTGTCGCTGCCGGCGCTGATTCGCGCCGCGGATGCGGTCGCGGCCGTGCGCGGCGGCTATTCCGGCAGTTTTGCGGCTCCGCCCCCGCACACCAATGTGCGGCTCTATGGCGACGACAATCCGCTGGATGCTCCGGGCTTCGAGACGAAGGTCAAGCTGCTCGCCGAGATCGATGCCTACTTGCGCGACAAGGATCCGCGGGTGCGGCAGGTCAGCGTCAGCCTGGGCGCGACCTGGCAGGTGGTCGAGATCCTGCGCCCCGATGGCGAGAGCTATCGCGATGTCCGCCCGCTCGTGCGCGTCAACATCTCCGTCGTCGCCGGCCAGGGCGATCGTCAGGAGAGCGGCAGCAAGGGCTATGGCGGCCGCGCCGGCTATGGCGAATTCATCGAGAGCAGGTCCTGGCGCGAAGCCGCCGAGGGCGCGCTGCGCGAGGCGCTGGTCAATCTGGAATCGATTCCGGCTCCCGCCGGCGAGATGGATGTGGTGCTGGGCGCCGGCTGGCCCGGCGTGATGCTGCATGAAGCGGTCGGCCACGGCCTCGAGGGCGACTTCAACCGCAAGAAGACCTCGGCCTTTGCCGGCCTGATGGGCCAGCAGGTCGCGGCCAAGGGCGTCACCGTGGTCGACGACGGCACCATCGCCTCGCGCCGCGGCTCGCTCTCCATTGACGACGAGGGCACGCCGACCAATCGCACCGTGCTGATCGAGGACGGCATCCTGGTCGGCTACATGCAGGACCGCCAGAACGCGCGCCTGATGAACATGAAGCCGACCGGCAACGGCCGCCGCCAAGGCTACGCCCATGTGCCGATGCCGCGCATGACCAACACTTACATGCTCGCGGGCGACCGCGATCCCGCCGAGATCCTCGCCTCCGTGAAGAACGGCGTGTTCGCCGCGAATTTCGGCGGTGGCCAGGTCGACATCACCTCGGGCAAATACGTGTTCCAGTGCACCGAGGCCTATAAGATCGAAAACGGCAAGCTGGGGGCGCCCCTGAAGGGCGCCATGCTGATCGGCAACGGGCCGACCGACCTGCACCGCATCCGCATGATCGGCAACGACCTCGCGCTCGACACCGGCATCGGTACTTGCGGCAAGAACGGCCAGGGCGTGCCTGTTGGGGTCGGCCAGCCGTCGCTTCTGATGGAACGCATCACGGTGGGTGGAACGGGCGCATGAGCGTTGAAGAAAAGGTCACTGTCACCACCAAGCGGAAGAGCAGTGGCTGGGGCGGACAGCTGATGCAACTCGCCGGCATCGTCGCCGCCGTGTTCATTGCCAAGGGCGCGCTCGCCGAACCGTTCTACGTGCCGTCGGGCTCGATGGAGCCGACGCTGCTGATCGGCGATGCGCTGCTCGCCTCGAAATTTCCCTATGGCTACGGCACCTCGTCGCTGCCGATTCAGATCAACCTGCCGGAGACTGGCCGCGTGTTCGCGGAGACGCCGAAACTCGGCGACGTCGTCGTGTTCCGCTGGCCAGGTGATCGCTCGCAGGCCTGGGTCAAACGCGTCGTCGGCTTGCCTGGCGACCGCATCCAGATGCGGCAGGGGCAGCTCTTCATCAACGACCGTCCCGCCGAGCTGAAGCCCGATGGCGTTGGCGCTGCCGAGGACGACAAGGGCGGCAGCGAGCCAGCCTACCGCTATGTCGAGACGTTGCCGAACGGCGTGTCGCACCTGATCTTCAAGATGCGCGACAACGGCCCCCTCGACAACACGCCTGAGGTGACGGTGCCAGCAGGCCATCTGTTCGTGCTCGGCGACAACCGTGACAATTCCGCCGACAGCCGCGTACCTTTGCGCTCCGGCGGCGTCGGCCTGTTGCCGATCGACAACCTGGTCGGCCGCGCGGACGCGGTGCTCGGCTCCTGGGATCTCGGCATCCGCGGCCAGCCGGTGTGGACCTGGCTCTCCGGCTTCAGGCTCGCACGGTTCTTCACCGCTGTGCATTGAGTAGAGTGTAGATCGTAGGGTGGGCAAAGTGCCCACCGCTTCTATCGTAAGTGATGGTGGTCACGACGCGCGAAGGAGCGCGCGCCTTTGACCACCCTACGATTCCTACGGTTTGCCATGAGCAAAGACGAATTCCTCGCTCTCGCTCTGCAAAACCATGTCAACGCCGCGATCGTCGATGAACTCGGCCGACTCGCGCTGCCGGATGCGTGGCTGGTCGCAGGCTGCCTAGTGCAATCGGTGTGGAACGCGGTCACGAGCCGCCCGATCGATCACGGTATCGCCGATTACGACGTGTTCTATTTCGATTCCGATACCTCCTGGGAGGCGGAGGATGCGGTGATCCGCACGCTGCATGCGCGGCTCGCGCATCTCGCCGCCAAGGTCGAGGTTCGTAACCAGGCGCGCGTGCATCTGTGGTACCCCGACAAGCACGGTCTGCCCTATCCACCGCTGACATGCTCGACCGACGGCATCGACCGCTTCCTGACGCAGAACACGCAAATCGGAGTGAGACGCGCGGGCGACGGTTTCGATGTCTATGCGCCGCACGGGTTCGACGACGTCGCGAGGCTGATCGTACGGCCCAATCGGGCGCTGAGTTTTTCCGCCGCCAATTACGAGGCAAAATCCGCGCGATGGAAGGCGCTGTGGCCGGAGCTTACCGTGATTGCGGCGGGCGCGTAACCTCTCGTGTCCCGGACAAGACACATCGCCAGCGATGTGTCTTGTCCGGGACACAGGCCTATCTCACAACGCCGGACGTGAACCCAGCCTTCCGCCGCGGCGGCTTGATTTCCTTCTTCAGGAAACAGCGCGCCTCGCGCCCGGTGTAGCCGGGACGGGCATAGGTGAAGGCGCGGCATTTGTTGTCGGCGGTGCAGGCGGCCTTGCAGGTCTCCTCGCCCTCGCCGACCTTGAGCTCGAAATTGCGCAGGTCGCCGCCCGGGCGATCGATCGACGTTTCCACACCCTCGATGCGCGGCTCGATCACGCCAGCGCCGCGCACCCCGGAGATGCAGCAATTGCCCGGCACCCGCGTCGGCACCGTATTCTTGAGCCAGCACACCGCCGAGCCGCCCTCGACGTCGGGATAGTTGAAACTCCAGGAGCGGCAACGGCGGTCACGCTCGCACAGCAGCGCGCAATCCTCAGGGTCGCCCGAAGTGACCGGCGTGTTGAAATAGTCGCCGCCTGGGCGGTCGAACGCCGTCTGCGCCGGCGCCGGCGCGCTCGCAAACAGGAGCGAAAGCAGCGCGACGCAAGCCAAGACGCGGGCCATGACGACCCCAGGCAGGCGGCCCTTTCCCATCGGAACAGCTTTCGAGTTATTGACGATGCACAGGTTTTTCCAGCCGATCATTTGATCGCCGCAAACCTGTACGGGCGATGAACGGCTCAATTGCCTGCTATTAGCCTAATCTAGAAAGCGTATTCCGCGTAGGCAGGTTCCACCGAGCCCTTCCAGGGACCATTAAACTTGTCCAGCATCTCCTCAGCCGGCGTCCGGCCGAACTCGATGATGCGATCGAGCGGCTCCAAATGCCTCGTCTCATCGCGGCCGAGCTGGTCGAGCCGGCCACGCCGGCGCAGGCCGGCATGTGCGAGAACCAGGCACTCCTTGGCGACCTCGAAGAGATAGCGATCCCTGATCCGCGACTTGAAGCCGAAGCGCGGCACGTCGTCGCGCAAGGCCTGACGTTCAGGCGCGCTCCAGTGCTTCACGATTTCCCAAGCGGCGTCGAGCGAGACATCGTCGTAGAGCAGCCCGACCCAGAACGCCGGCAGCGCCGGCAACCGGCCCCACGGACCACCGTCGGAGCCGCGCATCTCGAGATAGCGCTTGAGCCGGACTTCCGGGAAGATCGTCGAGAGGTGATTGGCCCAGTCCGACAGCGTCGGTCGCTCGCCGGGAAGATTGTTGTTGCGGCCGTCGAAGAAGGCACGGAACGAGGAGCCCGATACGTCGATGTACTGCTCGCCGCGCTTGACGAAATACATGGGCACGTCGAGCGCGTAATCGACATAGCGCTCGAAGCCCATGCCATCCTCGAACGCCCACGGCATCATGCCCGAACGCGCATTGTCGGTGTCGCGCCAAATCTCGGAGCGGAAGGAGAGAAAGCCGTTCGGCTTGCCTTCGGTAAACGGCGAATTGGCGAACAGCGCGGTCGCGACCGGTTGAAGCGCGAGCGAGACGCGCAGCTTCTTGACCATGTCGGCTTCCGAGGAGAAGTCGAGATTGGTCTGCACGGTGCAAGTCCGGTACATCATGTCGAGGCCATATTGACCGACCTTCGGCATGTAATTGGTCATGATCTTGTAGCGGCCCTTGGGCATCACCGGGATGTCCGCGCGCGACCAGGACGGCGTCATGCCGAGCCCGAGGAAGCCGATGCCGAGCGGGGTTGCGATCTCGCGCACTTGCGCCAGATGCGCCATCAGCTCGCTCTGGGTCTGGTGCACGTTCTCGACCGGCGCGCCGGAGAGCTCGAACTGTCCGCCGGGCTCGAGGGAGATGGCACCGCCGCCGGTGACGTCGTAGAGGCCGATGATATTGCCCTGCTCCATGATCGGCTCCCAGCCGAGCAGGAGCTTCATGCCCTCGAGCAGCGCGCCGATGCCGCGCGCCCCCTCGTAAGGCACCGGTCGGTGGCCTTCGAGCGTGAACGGCGTCTTCTCGTGCTCGGTCCCCATGCGGAATTCGGACGGATCCTTGCAGCCGGCCTCGAACCACGCGACGAGCTCGTCGCGCGATTGCAGTGGCGTCATGTCGATCTGGTCTCGCGCCATATCAAACTCTAATCAAAAAGCGCTTCGACCGAACGCGCGGGTGACGGGAGCCTCCGCGAACCCGCCGGGCGCGCGGACGTGCTGGTTTGCCGCGCGATCATCGCGACGGTGTGCTTTCGTTGGCGTTTGCGGCGGGCGGCAGTTTCATCTCGCCGCACGAGCAGCCGAGGCGATCGAGCAGACCGCTGAGCTTGACGGCGTCGGCATCCGATAGTTTCGAACCGACATATTTCTCGATCGCGGCCGAATAGGCGCCCCACATCCGCTTCTGCAACTCGCGGCCGGCTTCCGTGATCTCGACGAACTGGCCACGCTTGTCGATCTTGCATTCGCGCCGCAAGGCGAGACCTTCGTCGACCAGGCGGTCGATCAGCCGCGAGGTCGAGTATTGCGGGATCAACATCTGGCGTTCGAGCTCCACCGGCCGCAACTCGCCAGAGGGGGCGCGGGACAGTTCGAGCAGCGCGTCATACCAGGCGAGCGGCGGGAACCCGGCCTTTTTCAGATCCTGCTCGACGCAATCGAGCACGCGGCTCTGCACCCGCATCAGGCGGATCCAGGCCGAAGTTGCCTCGGTCGATGGTTTGCGTTTCATGGTCCCGCTCAAGCTCGTCGCCCGCTCTTTACCTCATTCGATGCACCTGCATCAATCTTGACTATTTCATGCAAGCGCATGTAGTCGTTCTTTCGCTCCAACCAAGCGTCATGAGGAGGAAATTCCATGAAGCTGTATTATTCGCCCGGCGCCTGCTCCCTGTCCCCCCACATCGCGCTTCTGGAAGCCGGCCTGCCCTATGAGCTGGTCAAGGTCGATATCCGGGCCAAGAAGCTCGAAAATGGTGAGGATTATCTGAAGCTGAACCCCAAGGGCCAGGTCCCTGCGCTAGGCCTCGACAGCGGTGAGATCGTGACCGAAGGCCCGGTGATTGTCCAGATGATCGCCGATCGGGCATCAAGCAAGGCGCTGGCCCCCGCCCGCGACAGTTCCGAGCGCTACAAGCTGCTCGAATGGCTCAACTTCCTCACCTCGGAGGTGCACAAGAGCTTTGGCCCCCTGTTCGCCCCGGCGCTGAACGACGAGGCCAAGGCCTTCTTCAAGGACCGCGTCATGGGCAAGCTGAAATATGTCGACAGCCAGCTCGCCGGCCGCGACTACCTCATGGGCAAGCAGTTCACGGTCGCCGACGGCTATCTGTTCACGATGCTGACCTGGGCCGACCGCATGAAGTTCGACCTCTCGGCGATGCCTAACCTGACCGCCTACAAGGCCCGCGTCGCGGCGCGGCCGCAGGTGCAGGAAGCGCTGAGGAAGGAAGGGCTGCTTCAGGCGAAGTGATTGTTCTTCGTCATTCCGGGGCGCCGCGACGCGGCGGACCCGGTAGCTCGCAGTTGTTGCATGACCGAGCAAAGCCCATCGAGATTCCGGATCAGTCCGCGTTGCGGACTGTCCGGAATGACGGGTTCCGTCAGGCCGCCGCCTTGTTCGGCGCGAAGCGGCCGTAGAAGGTTTCGCCCTTTGCGGCCATCTCCTCGAGCAATTTCGGCGGCGTGAAGCGTGAGCCGTATTTGGCCTCGAGCTTGTGGCAGAGTTCGACGAACTTCTTCGTACCCATGAAATCGATGTAGGACAGCGTACCGCCGGTGAACGGCGCGAAGCCGAAGCCGAGGATCGAGCCGACATCGGCCTCGCGCGGATCGGTGATGACGTGATCCTCGACCGTGCGAGCGGCTTCCACCGCCTGCACCACCAGGAAGCGCTGCTTCAGCTCCTCGATGTCGAGCGTGTCAGGGTCAAGCTGCTTCGGCTGCAAGGCCGAGAGACCCGGCCACAGGCTCTTCTGGCCTTTGCCCTTCTCGGGATAGTCGTAGAAGCCCTTGCTGTTCTTGCGGCCAAGCCGGCCCTGCTTCTCGACCATCTCGACCATCAGCTTCTTCTGCTCGGGATTGATGGCGTTGGGACCGAGATCGGCTTCCGTCGCCTTCATGATCTTGAGACCGAGGTCGAGCGCGACTTCATCCGACAGCGAGAGCGGGCCGACCGGCATGCCGGCCATCTTGGCGCAGTTCTCGATCATTGCCGGCGGCACGCCTTCCAGGAACATCTCGTTGCCCTCGGCGACGTAGCGGCCGACGCAGCGGTTGGCGAAGAAGCCTCTGGAGTCGTTGACCACGATCGGCGTCTTGCCGATCTGCCGGACGTAATCCATCGCGGTCGCAAGCGCGACATCGCCGGTGTTCTTGCCCAGGATGATCTCGACCAGCATCATCTTCTCGACCGGAGAGAAGAAGTGGATGCCGACGAACTTGCCCTGGTCCTTGAAGCTCTCGGCCAGCGAGGTGATCGGCAGCGTCGAGGTGTTGGACGCGAAGATCACGTCGGACTTTAGGTACTCCTGCGCCCTGGCAAAGGTCTCCGCCTTGACGTTGCGGTCCTCGAACACAGCCTCGATGACGAGGTCGACATCCTTCAGCGCGGCATAGTCCGCCGTCGCGGTGATGCGGGCGAGCAGCGCCTCGGCATCGCCCGGCTTGGCGCGGCCCTTCTTGATCTGCTCCTCGATCACCTTCTGCGCATGCGCCTTGCCCTTGTCGGCGCTCTCCTGGTCGCGATCGATCAGGACGACGTCGAGACCGGCACGAGCCGAGACGTAGCCGACGCTCGCGCCCATGAAGCCGGCGCCGATCACGGCAATCTTCTTCACCTTGGTCGGCGGCACGTGCTTCGGACGGCGTGCGCCCTTATTGAGCTCTTGCATCGACAGGAACAGGCTGCGGATCATCGCGGCCGCCTCCTTTGAGCGCAGCACCGAGGTGAAATAGCGCGACTCGACGCGCAAGGCGGCGTCGATCGGCAGCTGCAGGCCTTCATAGACGCAGCTCATGATCGCGCGCGCGGCCGGATAATTGTCGTAGGTCTCGCGCCGATAGATTGCGTTGCCGGCCGGGAACATCATCATGCCGGCCTTTGAGAACACCGGACCGCCGGGCAGCTTGAAACTCTTCTCGTCCCAGGGTGCGACCGCCTTGCCACCGCCCTTGATCCAGTCCTTGGCCGCCTTGATGAGGTCGGCAGCGGGAACGATGGCGTGGATCAGGTTCAGCGCCTTCGCCTTCTCGATCGTGACGGGATCGCCCTTGAGCAGGATCGTCATCGCGTCCTGCGGCGGCACCAGACGCGGCACGCGCTGCGTGCCGCCAGCGCCGGGGAACAGGCCAACCTTGACCTCGGGCAGGCCGAGACGAGTCTTGGGGTTCTCTGCGGCAACGCGATAATGGCAGCACAGCGTGATCTCAAAACCGCCACCGAGCGCGAGGCCGTTGATCGCCGCCGCCCAGGGCTTGCCGGAGGTCTCGATCGAACGCAGGACCTGCGAGAAGCGCCGGCTCTGCTCGAACAGCATCTGGTTCGCCGCGGTCTCGCCCTGCTCCTTCAAGACCTTCGCGTAGGCCTGGTTCATGCCTTCGAGCATCGAGAGATCTGCGCCGGCGCAGAATGCTTCTTTCGCTGAGGTGATGACGACGCCCTTCACCGCGGCATCAGCCGTGGTCGCCTTGACGATCGCGTCGAGCTCATTGGTCGAGGTCTCGTCGAGCACGTTCATCGAACGGCCCGGGATGTCCCAGGTGACGAGCACGATGCCATCGGAATCGGTCTCAAGCTTGAAGTTCTTGTACGACATTTTGGTTGCTCCTCGGTGCCGGCCGCCGATCTCAGGCGCTGGCGGTTGACTTGAGATCTCGTAGGGCGGGCAAAGGCGCTCCTGCGCCGTGCCCACCATCATTTTCGAAGCGCAGTGGTGGGCACGCTTCGCTTTGCCCACCCTACAGCAACGCGTTACACGCGCTCGATGATGGTTGCGGTGCCCATGCCGCCGCCGATGCACAGCGTCACCAGCGCGGTGGACTTGTTGGTGCGCTCGAGCTCGTCGAGCACGGTGCCGAGAATCATCGCGCCGGTCGCACCAAGCGGATGGCCGAGCGCGATCGCACCGCCATTGACGTTGATCTTGGCATTGTCGATGTCGAAGGCCTGGATGTAGCGCAGCACGACGGAGGCGAAGGCCTCGTTGAGCTCGAACAGGTCGATGTCGGACTTCTTCATGCCGGAGCGCGCGAACAGTTTTTCGGTGACGTCGACTGGACCGGTCAGCATCATCGCCGGCTCGGAGCCGATATTGGCGAAGGCACGGATCTTGGCACGCGGCTTCAGGCCGTATTTCGCGCCTGCCTCCTTGCTGCCGAGCAGAACGGCGCCGGCGCCGTCGACGATACCCGAGGAGTTGCCAGCGTGGTGCACGTAGTTGACGCGCTCGATCTCCGGATGCGACTGCACCGCGACGCCGTCGAAGCCGCCCATCTGCGCCACCATCGTGAACGACGGCTGCAGCTGGGCCAGCGACTGCATCGTCGTCGAGGGCCGCATGTGCTCGTCCTTGGCGAGGATGGTGAGGCCATTGATGTCCTTCACCGGCACCACCGACTTATCGAAGCGGCCCTCGTCCCACGCCTTGGCCGCGCGCTGCTGGCTTTGCACCGCGTAGGCATCGACGTCGTCGCGCGAGAAACCATATTTGGTGGCGATCAAATCGGCCGAGACCCCCTGCGGCATGAAATAGGCCGGCACCGCCATTGAGGGATCCATCGGCCAGGCGCCACCGGAGGCGCCGATGCCAACGCGGCTCATGGATTCAGCGCCGCCACCGATCACCAGCTCATGCTGGCCGCTCATCACCTGGGCGGCGGCAAAGTTCACGGCGTCGAGACCTGAGGCACAGAAGCGGCTGATCTGCACGCCGGGCACGGCTTGGCCGAGACCCGCCTTCAGCGCTGCGAAGCGCGCGATGTCGCTGCCCGCTTCGCCCACCGGATCGACCACGCCGAGCACGACGTCATCGACCGAGTCCTCGGGCAGGTTGTTGCGGTCCTTCAGCGCCTTCAGTGGCACGGTCGCGAGCGCCAGCGCCGTGACTTCGTGCAGCGCGCCGTCCGCCTTGCCGCGGCCGCGCGGGGTGCGAACGTGGTCGTAGATGAATGCCTCAGGCATGACGCCCTCCTGATGTGATGTTCAACGATTGGGAGCAGGCGGCGGAAGCAGGTCAGAACGCTTCCGCCGGCAGTTCCATGATGGTGGCGCAGCCGGCCTGGATGCGCGCGAGATTGGCCGCGGTCTCCGGCAGCATCCGCTCCATGAAGAAGCGGCCGGTGACGAGCTTGGTCGAGAGATAGGGCGTGGCCCCGCTCTCGGCAATCTTCCCTAGCGTCACCTTCGCCATCTTCGCCCACATGTAGCCGAGCGCGACGAAGCCGAAGAGATGCAGGTAATCGGTTGCGGCGGCGCCGGCATTGTCCGGCTTCGCCATCGCGTTCTGCATCAGCCAGGTGGTGGCCTGCTGGAGATGGCCGAGTGAGGTCGAGAGCGGAGCGATGAACGGTTTTAGCGCCTCGTCGCCGCCGTTCTCCTTGGCGAAGGCCATGACCTCGCCGAAGAAGGCCATAATGGCGCGGCCGCCGTCCCGCGGCAGCTTGCGGCCGACGAGGTCGAGCGCCTGGATGCCGTTGGCACCTTCATAAATCATCGCGATGCGGGCATCGCGCACGAACTGCTCCATGCCCTGCTCGGCGATGTAGCCGTGGCCGCCATACATCTGCTGCGCGTGCACCGCATTGGCAAAGCCGTAATCGGTAAGGAAGCCCTTCAGCACCGGCGTCATCAGGCCCATGTGGTCGTCGGCGGCCTGGCGGTCCCTGGGATCCTCCGAGCGATGCGCGACGTCGCTCTTCAGCGCGGTCCAGATCACGAAGGCGCGCGCGGCCTCGTTGAAGGCGCGGATCGAGAGCAGCGTGCGGCGCACGTCGGGATGAACGATGATCGGATCGGCCGGCTTGTCCGGGGCCTTGGCGCCTGTCAGCGCGCGGCCCTGGATGCGCTCGCGGGCATAGGCAACCGCGTTCTGATAGGCGACCTCGGATTGCGCGAGGCCCTGCACGGCGACGCCGAGGCGAGCCTCGTTCATCATCACGAACATGCCCTGCATACCCTTGTTCTCTTCGCCGATCAGCCAGCCGGTGGCGTTGTCGTAGTTCATCACGCAGGTGGAATTGCCGTGGATGCCCATCTTGTGCTCGATTGAGCCGCAGACGACGCTATTGCGCTGCCCGACCGAACCATCGGCGTTGACCAGGAATTTCGGCACCACGAACAGCGACACGCCCTTGATGCCGGCGGGCGCGCCCTCGATGCGGGCGAGCACGAGGTGGATGATGTTGGAGGCGAGGTCATGCTCGCCGGCCGAGATGAAGATCTTGGTGCCTGATATCTTGAAGCTGCCGTCGGCCTGGCGCACCGCCTTGGTGCGGAGCATGCCGAGATCGGTGCCACAATGCGGCTCGGTCAGGTTCATGGTGCCGGTCCATTCGCCGGCGACCATCTTCGGCACGTAGGTCTGCTTCTGCTCGGGCGTGCCGTGCACCAGCAATGCCGCGGTCGCGCCCATGGTGAGGCCGCCATACATCGAGAACGCCATGTTGGCGGAGATCTGGAATTCATTGATCGCCTGGGAGAGCGTCACCGGCAGCCCCTGCCCGCCATATTCGGTCGGCGCCGACAGACCAAGCCAGCCGCCCTCGGCGACCTGCTTGAACGCCTCCTTGAACCCCTTCGGCGTGGTGACGCTGCCGTCATCGGCACGCTTGCAGCCTTCGAGATCGCCGATACGGTTGAGCGGCTGGAGCACCTCTTCAGCGAGCTTGGCGGCCTCGCCGAGGATCGCCTCGCGCACGTCGCTGGACGCATCCGAGAAGCCCGGCAGATTGTCGTAGCGATCGATCTGGAAGACGTCGTTGAGCAGGAAGTTCACATCGTCGACGGGGGCTTTATAGATCGGCATGGCGTTCTCCCGGCACGGGCCTCGACTTGGTTGAGCCTTGAAGTGGTGGAATTCTCGTGAAGTCCCTGCGGCGCAGTCGCGAGCTTAGCGGCTTCCGCAACCTCAGGGCAGTGTCATGATTGGGCGGCCAACTGCTCCGCCATCAGGCGGTGCAGCATGTTGATCGCCTTGAGCGGACGCACCATCACCTTGAAACGGGTAATGCGTCCGTCGCTGTCGAAACTGATGATGTCGACACCGTTGATCTCGATGCCGTCGATGACGTTCTTGAATTCGAGCACGGCGCCAGTGTCGCTGCGCCATTCACCGACATAGGTGAAGCCCGGGCCGCCGAGCACCTTCTCGGCGCTGGAGAGGTATTTGAAGGTGATGTCGCGCCCGCGCTGCGGCGAATGCACGACGGGGCTTTCGAACACGGCATCCGGGTGCAGAAGGTCCCAGAGCGCGGCGCGGTCGTGAGACTTCATGTAGGCGTACCAGGAATCGAGACCGGTCATTCTCGGGTGCCTCCCTAAGGGCAAGGGCAAAAAGGACAAAAACAACCCCATGCACAGTAGCGAGGAGGTTGATTCCGCTGGATTTTCCGTCGGGGTCTTTAGCCCCGTGCGCAAGCTGCCTCATATGCACATTGACGCATATGCGCCGATGCGCATAAAGTCAAGTAAGTCGGTCAAATTCGCGAAGGGAGGCCGGTCATGGCACTGGGCGACGCAATCCTCGCTTGCCTGACGGAACGTCCGATGACGGGCTACGAGCTCGCCAAGACGTTCGATTCATCGATCGGCTTCTTCTGGAAGGCCGACCACCAGCAGATCTACCGCGAACTCTCCAAGCTGCGCGACCGCGGCTACATCCAGGGCCGCGAGGTCGTGCAGTCTGGCAAGCCCAATAAACTGATCTATACGCTTACTCCCGAGGGCCGAACAGCACTGCGGCACTGGGCCGCGCGGCCCAGCACGCCGCCCTCGATCAAGGACGACCTCCTGGTGCGGCTGCATGCGCTCGACAGCATCGACATCGAGCCCATACGCACTGATCTGATGGCCCGCCTGGAGCATCACCGCGACCGCCACGCCAATTACGAGCGCATCCTGAAGAAGCGTTTTCCGGAGGGAACGGCGGAAGGCCGGCTCGACCTCGGCAATCTGCTCCTGCTTCAGCTCGGCGCCCGGCACGAGCAGATGGTGGCCGATTTCTGCGAGGAGGCGCTGGACGCGCTGTCGGCAATGAGCGGCAAGGCCAGCGTAGTGCCGCTGGAGGAGGGGAAGCGGGCGAAGGGCTGAGACGCATAGGCAGTGCCGGTCACCTCTCCCGCAAGCTTGCGGGAGAGGTCGGCGCGTAGCGCCGGGTGAGGGCTTTCTCCTCTTTGGGAGTCTTCGTTGTTGAAGCACCCTCTCCCCAGCCCTCCCCCGCAAGCGGGGGAGGGAGCGCACCTCGTTCGTGGCTGAGCTCCCCCGCCCAACTTTAAGACAGCGGTGCCGCATTCCTTAACCCGTTATTTACCGTAACAGGAAAAAGTCGGTTTTCGAGGCAGACGACCCGCGCCAAATTCGGTTGTGTTTGCAACCGGCACGCGAGGGGAGGCTGGAGGCGCCGGGTGGGGCGCCGGAGTCGGAACCGGACAGAGTCATGAATTCGCGCGTATCGTGGAGTGTTGACGGCATCGATCCATCCGTCCGGGAGCGGGCCGAAGCTGCTGCGCGCAGAGCCGGCATGTCACTCAACGATTGGCTGAACTCCACGCTCGGCGAGACTGCCGCGCCGAACTTTCGCGCACCTTACGAGCAGCGTTCGCAGCACATTCCGCAAGGACCGAGCCAGGCGCACGGACCGAGCCAGGAAAGCCGCGAAGTCGCCGACATCCACCAGCGGCTCGACGCGATCACCCAGCAGATCGAACGGATTTCAAAGCCCACCCAGCGCCAGGACCCTTCGCGGCAGGACATCTCGCGCGAGCAGGGCGTCGCGCGCCAGCTCAATGATGCGATCTCGCGGCTCGATGCACGGCTCTCGCAAATCTCGAAGCCGCAGCAGCAGCCTCAGACCCAGCGGCCGCCACCGTCACCGGTCGAGACGCGCCAGCGCCAGGCCGATGCGGTCGAGCGCGCGGCAGCCCAGATCTATCGCAGCTCGCCTCCCCTGAGCCCGGCGTCGTTCGACGTCGCGGTCGCCGAGATCACGGCGCGGCAAAGCGAGCTCGACGGCTTTGCACCGCGGCCGATGCCGCCGCGCGCCGCGCTGCCGATCGCGCCGATGGCGGCGCCACCCGCCCCCGCCTACGCGCCGCCGCCCCAACCGTCGGGGCCGGATTTCTCCTCGCTCGAGCGCCATCTGCTCAAGATCACGAGCCAGATCGAGTCGCTCCAGCGCCCTGACAATACCGAGCAGGCGGTCACCGCCTTCCGCAGCGAGCTTGCCGAGATCCGTCACGCCATCACCGAGGCGATGCCGCGGCGCGCGATCGAATCGATCGAGAACGAGATCCGCTCGCTGCACCGTCGCATCGACGAGACCCGCTCCAACGGCACCGACGGCCAGGTCCTGTCAGGCATCGAGCGCGCGCTATCCGACATCAAGCAGGTGCTGCGCACGCTGACGCCGGCCGAGCAGCTCACCGGCTATGACGAGGCGATCCGCAATCTCGGCGCCAAGCTCGATCTGATCCTGCGCGCCAATGACGATCCCTCGACAGTGCGCCAGCTCGAAGACGCGATCTCGGCGTTGCGCAGCATCGTCTCCAACGTCGCCTCCAACGAAGCGCTGGCGCGTCTGTCCGAAGACGTGCAGCTGCTGTCCTCCAAGGTCGACCAGATCACCCGCGCCACCGGCCCGAGCGACAGCTTTGCGGTGCTGGAGCAGCGCATCGCGGCGCTCACCGCGGCGCTGGAAACCCGCGAGCGGGCGCAGCCGTCCGAGAGCACCGAGCATCTGGAAGCTGCGATCCGTGCGCTGTCGGACCGCTTCGATCGCATGCAGGTCGGCAACGACTCGGCCTCGACCTTCGCCCATCTCGAGCAGCGTGTCTCCTATCTGCTGGAGCGGATCGAGGCCGCCTCCGATCCACGCAGCGGCAACCTGAGCCGCGTCGAGGACGGGCTGCACGACATCCTGAGGCACCTGGAGCGGCAGCAGGCGACCTATTCCGCGCTGGCCGAGAGCCGCAATTCGCCGCCGCCCGATTCCGGCGTGGTCGATCTCGTCAAGCGCGAGCTCTCCGACATCCGCTTCAGCCAGGCCGAGACCAACCGGAATACGCAGGATTCGCTCGAAGCCGTTCACAACACGCTCGGTCATGTCGTCGACCGCCTCTCCATGATCGAGGGCGATCTGCGCGCCGTGCGCACCGCGCCGCCGGCACCGCTGATGCCTATGGCCGCTCCGATGGAGGCCGCTCCGATGGAGCCCGCTCCGATGGCGCGCGAGCCGCGGCCGCCGCAGCAGCCGAAATACGATCCGAAGCCGGAGCTGCCGAACCCCGCCGCAGCGCAGGCAGCGCAGGCCGCCTTCGCCGCCGCGCCGCGCGAATTCCATGCCGCGCCGCCGCCGGTGCCGTCGGCACCGCCCGTTCCGCCGCGTGCGATCAGCGAAATCCTGGAGCCGCACACCGTGCCCGCGCGCGCTGCACTCGCGCCGGAATTGCCGCCGGATCATCCGCTCGAGCCGGGCACACGGCCGGGTGGACGCGTCGCCACGCCGTCGGAGCGCATCGCCGCCTCCGAGAGCGCAATCAGCGGAATTCCCACCGCTCCGAAAGAGCCGGTGTCGTCGTCCAGCTTCATCGCCGCCGCGCGCCGCGCCGCCCAGGCCGCCGCCGCGCAGCCGGAAAAGACCGGCCGCGCCGCCAAGGCGGGGGCCGATCGCTCCAAGGACAAGGACGGCGGCTCGACCATCACGTCGAAGATCCGCTCGCTGCTGGTCGGCGCGAGCGTTGTCGTGATCGTGCTCGGCACCTTCAAGATGGCGATGGGCCTGCTCGAAGGCGGCAGCGCGCCGCCGGCGCCGCAAACGATGGAGAATTCGTCGGGCCAGCCCACACCGCTGGCCCCGCCGCCCCCGGTCGAGACCAAGCCCGCTACGCCCGAACAGGTCACACCGTCGATGACCTCGCCGACGCCGATCGGACGACAATCCCAGAACAATGCCGCGCCGGCTCCCGCCGCCAATCCGGGCAGCTCGGCCTCGGTCGAAATCCCGCCGGTCCCTCCCGCGGCCCCGCCTGTCTCCAGCGACGTCACCGGCGCGCTGTCGGGCACGAGCCGCGGCAAGCTCGGCCTCATCCAGGTGCCGCCGAGCGAGAAGCTGCCCGACGGCATCGGCGGCCCGGGCCTGCGCACCGCCGCGATGAAGGGCGATGCGACCGCGGCCTACGAGATCGGCGTGCGCTTTGCGGAAGGAAAGGGCGTGGCTGCGAACTACGACGAAGCCGCCAAATGGTACGACCGCGCGGCGCAGGCCGGCGTGGTGCCCGCGACCTTCCGCCTCGGCACGCTCTACGAGAAGGGCCTTGGCGTGAAGAAGGACGCCGATATCGCCCGCCGCTACTACACGCAGGCCGCCGAGCGCGGCAACGCCAAGGCGATGCACAATCTCGCGGTGCTAGATGCCGATGGCGGCGGACGTGGCGCCAATTACAAGAGCGCGGCGCTGTGGTTCCGCAAAGCGGCCGACCGCGGCGTTGCCGACAGCCAGTTCAACCTCGGCATTCTCTATGCCCGCGGCATCGGCGTCGAACAGAACCTCGCCGAATCCTACAAATGGTTCAGCCTGGCCGCCGCTCAGGGCGACGCAGATGCGGCCGGCAAGCGCGACGACGTCGCCAAACGTCTCGACCCGCAATCGCTCGCCGCCGCCAAGCTCGCAATCCAGACCTTCAGCGCCGAACCGCAGCCCGACGATGCCGTCAATGTCGCGACGCCCGCCGGCGGCTGGGATAGCGCGCCGCAGGCGAGCGCCAAGCCGGCGCCGAAGCCGGTCGCGACCAAGAAGTCGGCGTCGGCGGCGCATTAAGCTCTTTCCCCTCATGGTGAGGAGCGCGCTCTTGCGCGCGTCTCGAACCATGCAGGCCCGGCTCTAAATCCGGACCTCGCCCTTCGAGACGCCTGCTGCGCAGGTTCCTCAGGGTGAGGAGAAAGAGCTTGGATGCCGCTGTTGCGCGCATTCACCACGCGCAAATTTCCCGATCCCTCCCGACAGCGAATTCCGCTATGGAGGGGCGGGGCAATCGTTCCGACCTTCCCGCGAGCATTCCGCGGCAATCGATCTGTCCCGCCGGCGCGTGGTTCAATGCAGCTCTACCTTCCGATCGCCGATCTTCCGGTCAACGTCTTCCTGGTGCTCGCCATGGGCGCCGCGGTCGGCTTCGTGTCCGGCATGTTCGGGATCGGTGGCGGCTTCCTGATGACGCCGCTGCTGATCTTCATCGGCATCACGCCGGCGGTCGCGGTCGCCTCGGTCGCGAGCCACATCGCGGCCTCCTCCTTTTCCGGCGCACTGTCCTATTGGCGGCGGCGCGCGATTGATCCGGCACTTGCGAGCGTCCTGCTCTGCGGCGGCGTGACCGGAACGGCGCTCGGCGTTTGGACCTTCACCCGGCTCCGTGCGCTCGGCCAGCTCGACTTGATGATCGCGCTCTCTTACGTCGTGCTGCTCAGCACCGTCGGCAGCCTGATGTTCTCCGAGGGCCTGCGCGCCCTTATGCGGACCCGGCGCGGCGCGGTGCCGCCGCGCCGCGCGCACAACTGGATCCACGGCCTGCCGCTGAAGATGCGGTTCAAGCGCTCGAAGATCTACCTCTCGGTGATTCCCGTCGTGGTCGTCGGCATCATGATCGGCTTCATCGGCGCCATCATGGGCATCGGCGGCGGCTTCATCCTGGTGCCGATCATGATCTATCTGTTGCGGGTGCCGACCTCGACCGTGATCGGCACCTCGATGGTCCTCACCCTGGTCACGATGCTGTTCGCGACCATGCTGCACGCGGTGACCAATCACCTCGTCGACGCCGTGCTGGCGCTGATCCTGATGGTCGGCGGCGTCACAGGCGCGCAGTTCGGCGCCCGCGCCGGCCAAAAGATCCGCGGCGAGCAGCTGCGGCTGCTGCTCGGCCTTTTGATCCTCTCGGTCGGCATCCGCTTCGCGATCGAGCTGGTGATCCAACCTGCGGACCTCTTCACCATCCGTGAGCTGGGAGTGAGCGGATGACGCGCGCGCTTGTCGCAGTGCTTCTCGTCCTGCTGCTCGTCGGCGGCGCGCGCGCCGAGCGGCTGATCGTGTCGGTCTCCAACCACCGCGTCACCGTGACGCCGAATTATTCAGGCGAGGAGCTGGTGCTGTTCGGCTCGATCGAAAAGGATGCGACGACCCCGGCCGATCGCACGAGTTACGATCTCGTCGTCACCGTGCTGGGCCCGCGCGCCGACATGGTGACGCGGCGCAAGGAGCGCACCTTCGGCATCTGGATCAACACCGACTACCGGCAATTCCTGGAGGTGCCGAGCTATCTGGCGCTGTTCGCCAACCGTCCCTTCGATGTGATCACCTCGCCCGAGATCGCGCGGCGGCAGCAGATCGGGCTCAACAACGTGCTGCTGACCCAGCGGGTCAGCGGCGACTATGCCGACGTGGTGCCGAACGATGCGTTCCGCTCCGCCTTCATCCGCCTGCGCACCCAGGACGGGCTCTATCGGGAGGATGCGAGCGCGGTGACGTTCCTGACGCCGACGCTGTTCCGCACCGGCATTCCGCTGCCGGCAGAGGTGCCGATCGGCACTTATGAGGTGGAGATCAAGCTGTTTGCGAGCGGTGCGTTCATCGGCAAGACCGAGACCGCGTTCGAGATCGTCAAGGTCGGCTTGGAGCAGTTCGTCGCCACCAGCGCGCGACAACATGGGCTTCTCTATGGCCTCGCCACCGCAGCGATGGCGCTGATGACGGGCTGGATGGCGTCGATCGTGTTTCGGAAGGATTGAGCCACACACTCCGTCATTGCGAGCGAAGCGAAGCAATCCAGATTGCCGTCGCGGAGGGATTCTGGATTGCTTCGTCGCAAGGGCTCCTCGCAATGACGACGTGGCGACATCACGGCGCCTCGATCACCGTCGGCACGCCTGGCTCCAGCAGGCGCAAGCGCGTCCCGAAGCCGAGCACGTCGAAGGTCTTGCGCAGATCCTCGCTGCTCTGGCGGAAATGAGCCCAGCCTTCGGTGTGCAGCGGCACGATCGTCGCATCGGGAAAGGCACGCGCGGTCTCGATGGTGTCGTTGGTGTCCATGGTGAGATGGAACGGCCCGCGCGTTTGCGCCGCGCCTGCGAAGGGCAGCACCACACCGCATTTGAAGCGGCGCGCGACTTCGGCGACGCCGTCGAACCAGGTGGTGTCGCCGCTGATATAGACCGGCCGCGTGTCCTTCCGGCTCGACGACACCACGAAGCCGATGACGTCGCCGGACAAGGGCTCGATGCCGGCCGGGCCATGGCGCGCGGGCGTCGCGGTGATGGTCAGCGCATTGCCGTCGCCGTCCCTGAGATGCGCGGCGCTCCAGGGCGCAAGGCCCTCGACATGGCCGCCGAGGCGCTTTGCGCCGGCTTCGGTCGTCAGCACGCGCTTGACCTTGCCGAGAAGCTCCCGGCCGGAATTGTCGAGATTGTCGGAGTGCTGATCGTGGCTCAGCAACACGGCGTCGATCGGACCGATTGCGTCAGGCCTGACGGCAGGTCCGATCGTCTTCTCCAGCTTCACATGCGGCAGTTGATAGGCACCGGGCGCGTCGAAGGTGGGGTCGGTGAGCAGGCGAAAGCCGTCGATCTCGATCAGCGCAGTGGGGCCGCCGATCAGGGTGATGGAAACGGGCATGATGAACTCCTGTTACGAGACGAGCTTTGCCGGACGCGTCACCAGATAGATACCGAGCGCGACTGGAATGATCCCGAGCAAATCGCGGGCCTCGACATGCTCGCCGAGCACGAGAAACGCGAACAGCATGCCCAGTGGCGGCATCAGGAAATGATAGGCGCTGGCGGCGGTGGCGCCACACACTTTCAGGAGATGAAACCAGAGCAGGTAGGCGAGGATCGAGCCGCCGAGCACGAGGAAGGCAAAGGCGCCGATCAGGCTCGGGGTGACCACGATCGCGTGAACGTCGGCGAAGGTGAGCGCGACCGGCGCCAGCACGATGCCGGCGGCGAGATTCTGGATGCCGTTGCCGATCCACAACGAGCCCTTCGGCGCCAGCAGCTTGAACAGGATGGTGCCGGCTACGATCGAGGCCAGTGAGGCCAGCGTGAACAGGATGCCGTGCAGGCTGTCGGTGCCGACCGACAAACGGTGCCACACGATGAAGGTGACACCGATGACGCCGAGCAGCAGGCCCGCCGCCTTGCGCCAGGTCGTGCCTTCGCCGAGCAGCAGCGCCGCAAGCGCAGCCGTGAACACCGGATTGGCCGAGACGATCAGCCCGCCGAGGCCCGCGGAGACCGATTGCAGGCCGGTATAGCCGAGCCCGAGATAGAGGGCGTTGTTGGCGATGCCGAGCACGGCGAAGATCGCGGCGTCGCGCCAGGACAGGGACCAGCCGTCGCCTCGAATCCAGGTCGCGCCCAGGATCAGAACGCCGGCCAGCGAGAAGCGCGCGGCGAGCAGGATCAGTGGCGGGCAATAGGTGACGCCGATCTTGCCGGCGATGAAGGCGTAGCTCCAGAGCAGGCAGAACAGGCCGATATAGAGCGGCAGCGGATTGAAACGGCTGCGGGGGACGGCGATCGATGGGGCGAGCGACATGACATTCTCCTGAGCCCTCGATCTAGGAAGGCAGCTTGCCATTTGGAAATTAAATGATTAACTTCCATTCAGTGGATTTTCGAATGGAGGCGGCGATGCTCGATCTCGAGCTGCTGCGCAGCTTCGTCTCGGTGATCGAGGCCGGCGGCTTCACCCGCGCCGGCGAGCGCGTTCACCGCACGCAGTCGACCGTGAGCCAGCAGATCAAGCGGCTGGAGGAGGACGTCGGCCAGGCGCTGCTGCACCGCGACGGCAAAGATGTCCGCCCCACAGAGGCCGGCGAGCGGCTGCTGTCCTATGCGCGGCGGCTGCTCTCGCTGGCCGAGGAGGCGCGCGACGTGCTGCGCCAGCCCGAGGGCGAAGGCGCGATCCGGCTCGGCATTCCCGAGGATTTCGCGGCATACCGACTGGCGAAACTGCTCGGTGCGTTCTCGCGCTCGCATCCGCGCCTGCGGCTCGACGTCCGCGCCGACCAGAGCAAGCATCTGGCCCGTGATCTCGAACGCGGCGAACTCGATCTTGCGCTGTACAAGCGCGAGGCCGGCGCGAAGGACGCCATCGCGGTGTGGCCCGAGCGGGTGCACTGGGTCACCAGCAAGAGCCATCCGGTCGACGTCAACGTGCCCTCGGTGCCGCTGATCGGGTTTCCGCTCGGCTGCATCTATCGCGCCGGCGCCATTCACGCGCTGGAAAGCGCGGGCCGCGCCTGGCACACCGCCTACACGTCATCCAGTCTCGCCGGCATCCAGGCCGCGGTCGCCGCCGGCATGGGGCTGAGCATCCTGTCGGAGATGGCCATCCAGTCCGACCACCGCGTGCTGACCGCCAAGGATGGCTTTGCGCCGATCAACCGCACGGAGGTGGCATTGATGGCCGCGCCCGGCGCCAGCCCCGCAACGCTGCGGCTGGCCGATCGGCTCGCCGAGTTCTGCGATGATGTGCAGGCGAAGGCGGCCTAATAACACCGCGACGCGGCGATCGCGTGGACGCGGCGGTCGCCGAGCAGATGGGCGACAAAGCCGTTGGTCGGAAAGACCTTTGCGAAGGCGGCATCGCGGATGCTGAGGCCGCCAGTATAGGCGCCGAAGGCCGGCATCACGGCCCGCATCCCGTCACTGGCAAAGCAGCGGCGCTCCATCGAGCGGCCGCGCGTGGAAACGCGGGCCTTCGGATGCAGATGGCCGGCAATCTCGCCGCTTGCGCCGGTCGGCTCGTGGCGGAAGGCGATCGGGCCAACCAAGACTTCGTCGGCGGCGGTGCCGCCGAGATCACGCGGCAGCATGGGATCGTGATTGCCCGAGATCCAGATCCAGTCGCGGCCGGTCTGGAGTGCGGCGACAGCGTCGCGATCTTCCGCCGACAAACGCTCATGCGCGGTGCGGTCGTGAAAGCTGTCGCCGAGCGCGATGACGATGCGTGGATCATGGCGGGAGATGACAGCAGCAAGGCGGCTTAGCGTCGCCAGCGTGTCGTAGGGCGGCAGCAGCACGCCGCGGGTGGCGAAGCTGGAGGCTTTTTCCAGATGCAGGTCGGAGACGACGAGCAGGCGCTGCTCTTCCCAGAACAATGCACCGGCGAGGTCGGCCGCGAACGTCACACCGCTGATGGTAACCTTCGAAACGCGCATGTCCTCGACATCTCCTGAAACCTGCGCGCCTGCCGTCACGTCCGAACCTGCTCTTATCCCATGGCCTCTTTGACCAGCTCGTCGGCGGCTTCCGCCAACAGCTCGTCGCCAGCTTCGCCATAAACTGACTCGCGGCCGATTTCCAGCATCACGGGGACGGCGAGCGGGGAAACGCGGTCGAGTTCCCGAAGCGTGATCCGGCCCTGAATACGCATCAGCATGTCGCTGAGACGGCGCAGGTCGAGCAGGCCGGTGGCGGCATCGGCGCGGGCGGCGCGCAAGAGCACGTGATCGGCCTGGTGCTTGCGCAGCACGTCGTAGACCAGATCGGTGGAGAACAGCACCTGGCGCCGGCTTTTCTCTTCGCCGGTATGGCGTCGCGCGATCAGGCCGGAGATGATCGCGCAATTGCGGAAGGTGCGCTTCATGAGCGCCGATTCGGCGAGCCAGGCTTCGAGATCGTCGCCGAGCATGTCGGGGTCGAACAGGGCATCGAGATCGATCCGGCCGTCCCGGATCATGAACGACATATCGCCAAGCGCCCAGACCGCGATCGCATATTCGTTGGCAACGAAGCCGAGCGGCCGGGCGCGGGCGCGTTCGAGACGACGCGTCAGCAGCATGCCGAGGGTCTGGTGCGCGAGACGGCCCTCGAACGGATAACAGACGAGATAATGCTTGTTGGCGCGTGGAAAGCTCTCGACCAGGAGCTCGCGCACCGCGGGCACGCGGGAGACATCCTTTTGCAGCGACAGCCAATCGCGCACCTGCTCGGGCAAGCCACCCCATGCGCGCCCATCATCGAGCAGCCGGCGCACGCGCTCGGCGAGATAGGTCGAGAGCGGGAATTTGCCGCCCATATAGGACGGCACCTTCGGATCCTTGTCATGCGCGCGCGAGACATAGACCTGGTCCTCGACCAGGGTCTCGTAGCGGACCACCTCGCCGCTGAACACGAAAGTGTCGCCGGGGCTCAAGCCCTCGATGAAGGCTTCCTCGATCTCGCCAAGCAGCCTGCCGCCGCGCGCGATCACCCCGGTCGAGCCGCCTGCTTTTCCTTCACCGCCGCGCGAGCGCACTAGCCGCACCTTCAGCATGTCGTCCTCGACGATAGTGCCGACATTCATGCGGTAGCTCTGCCGCACTTTTGGGTTGGCGACGCGCCAGCGTCCTTCCTTGTCCTGCTTGATACGGGCGAAGCGCTCATAGGTCTTCAGCGCATAGCCGCCGGAGGCGACGAAATCGACCACGTCGTCGAAATCCTGCCGCGACAGGTTTGCGTAGGGCGCGGCGGTGCGAACCTCGCCGTAGAGCTCGTGCGAGAGGAACGGCTCGCCGCAGGCGCAGCCGAGCACGTGCTGGGCGAGCACATCGAGCGCGCCCGTGCGCAGCGGCGGCGTGTCCTGCGCATTCTCCGCGATGGCATCGATGGCGACGCGGCACTCCAGCACCTCGAAGCGGTTGGCGGGCACCAGCACCGCGCGCGAGGCTTCGTCGAGGCGGTGGTTGGCGCGGCCGATGCGCTGCATCAGGCGCGAGGATCCCTTGGGTGCGCCGATATTGACGACGAGATCGACGTCGCCCCAGTCGACGCCGAGGTCGAGCGAGGAGGTGCAGACCACGCCACGCAGCCTGCCCGTCGACATCGCGTCCTCGACCTTGCGGCGCTGGGCGACGTCCAGCGAGCCGTGATGCAGGGCGATGGCGAGGCCGTCATCGTTCATGCTCCAGAGATTCTGGAACAGCATCTCGGCCTGGCTGCGGGTGTTGACGAATACCAGCGTGGTCTTGTTCGCCTTGATCAGCTCGTAGATCTCAGGGAGCGCGTGGCGCGCGCTGTGACCGGCCCAGGGCAATCGCTCGCGCGTATCCAGCATCTCGACCAAAGGCGGCGCGGCGCCACCGGCGATGACGATGTCGGCCGCAGCTTCCCTGCCTTCGGGCTGCGGCACCAGGAAGCGCGCGAGCTGCTCCGGCTCGGCGACGGTCGCCGACAGGCCGATCGCACGCAGCTGCGGCGCCAGCCGCCATAGCCGCGCCAGCCCGAGTGAGAGCAAATCGCCACGCTTCGACGTCACCAGCGCATGCAGCTCGTCGAGCACGATGCGCTTCAAGGAGGAGAACAGGAATGGCGCGTCGTCGGAGGACAGCAACAGCGCAAGCTGCTCGGGCGTGGTCAGCAGAACGTCCGGCGGGTAGCGCCGCTGCCGCTGCCGGCGCGACACCGGCGTGTCGCCGGTGCGAGTCTCGACCTTGATCGGCAGCGCCATCTCGGCGATCGGCCGCTCCAGATTGCGCGCGATGTCGACGGCGAGCGCTTTCAGCGGCGAGATGTAGAGCGTGTGGAGACCGCCGCTGCGCTGCAGGCTGCGTCCGGTGGAGACGAGGCTCTTCTTCGCGCTAGCCTCCCGCCGAGCTGCATCAGAAGACAGCTCCACCAGCGTCGGCAGAAATCCCGCCAGCGTCTTGCCGGCGCCGGTCGGCGCGATCAGCAGCGCCGAGCGGTCCTCGCGTGCCTTCTCCAAGAGCGCCAATTGATGGGCGCGCGGCGACCAGCCGCGGGCTGCGAACCACGCGTTGAAGCGGTCCGGCAGCAGCGCAGGCGTCTCGGCCGGGGATTTGAGGATGCGGGGCGGCACGGCATAAGAAGTAAGCCGTGCGCGCGGGTTCGTCGAGGGGTTGAAGCGGCCGAATAGCCGACGCCACTGTCCCTGTCCCCTTGTGGGAGAGGGTGGATCGCCGCGCAACGGCGAGACGGATGAGGGGTCTCTCCCCACGAATCTAACTCTCGTTTGGAGGCGCGGATAAAAACCCCTCATCCGGCGCTTCGCGCCACCTTCTCCCGCAAGGGGAGAAGGAAGAGCTTCCCTACTCCGACATCGGCTTGTCGGAGATGTCCCAGTCCTTGCCGGTGAACGTCGAGATGAACAGCGTCTTCATTGGCGTGTAATTCTCGGGCGTGTAGCTGTAGGTGACGCCGTCGAGGAAATAGGGCGAGTGGAAACCGTTGAGGTTTGATGCCTGCTTCAGCACGTTGGCGCGGGTGAGCTCGTCGCCGCAGCGGCGCAGGATCTCGCCCATGGTCACCGCCTGGCCGTAGCCGGCGAAGGCGATGGTGTTGTCGGGATCGATCGCCGGTGTGTATTTCTTGCGCAGCTCCTCGAACGCCATCACGTCGGGGTCCTTCTCCCATTTCGGCAGGCCGACCTCCTTGTTGTAGCGGATGGCAACGATGCCGGTGGCGTTCTCGAGGCCCGCGGCGCTGAGGATGGAGCGGCCGGTCGAGCCGGCCGACAGCAGCTGCAGCGGTTTCCAGCCGAGCTCGGCTACTTTCCGAATCGACTGCGACGACGCCTTGCCGGTGGAGATGTTGTAGAAGACATCGGCGCCCGACTTCGAGAGGTTGATGAGCTGGGAATCGACCGTCGGCTCGGTGAGATCGTAGGTCTGCTCCATGATCACCTGCGCGGTGCCGCCGGCATCGGCCAGCACCTTCTTGAAGGGACCCAGGAAGTCGCGGCCGAAATCGTCGTTCTGGTAGAGGATGCCGATCTTGGCGTTCGGCTTCACGCTGACGACGTGCCGGGCCAGTATGCGCGCCTCGGTCGGGTAGAGCGGCAGGCCCGCCATGGTCCATTTGAACTCTTTCGGGTTATTCCACTTCGACGCCCCGGTGTTGAGCAGGAGCTGCGGCACGCCCTTGGAGTTCAGGTATTTGTGCACGGCGGTCTGCGGTGCGGTGCCGAGCGAGCCGTAGAGCGCCAGCACCTCCTCCTGCTCGACCAGGCGCCGCGTCGCCTCGACGCATTTCGGGGCGCTGTAGGCATCGTCCATGGTGAGGAACTTGATCTTGCGCCCGTTGATGCCGCCCTTCTCGTTCAGCATCTGGAAATATGCCTCGCCAATGCGGCCGAGCACGCCGTAGAGCGAGCCGGGGCCGGAATGCGGCACGGTCTGCCCGATCTTGATCTCGGTGTCGCTGGCCCCCGCATCGTATTTCTTCTCCGCGGCCCAGACATAAGGCGCAGGCAAAGTGGATGCGGCAATTGTGGCGAGCGCGGCGGCGCTGAAGTCGCGCCGCGATGGATTCTTGGTCATGTTTGTTTCTCCCTGTGCGCGCATTGTGCTGGCACCGCCGCACGGCTCGCAAGTGGGAAGTCGCAGCTTTGCGACGCAATGACGCTCAAATTGCCAGGCGATTAGCGCCTAGACTCAAGTTTTCTCGGCAACGGCGACGAGGCCGCGCACCGGCTCGTTGTTCTCGTTGCGCGGCGAGGCCGGCTCCAGTGTCAGCAGCTTGAGCCCGGCTTTCGCGATGGCGGCGCGCACATATTCCGCGGAATGGGCGTAGCGCAGGCCTTCGCCGAGCACGATGCCGCTGCCGTCATGCGTCTCCAGCGTGAAGGCCAGCACGCCGCCGGCTGCGAGCACGCGCTTGGCCTCGGTGAGCACCGGCGCAAGATCAGAGAGATAGACGAAGGCATCCGCGGCAACCACGAGGTTCGCGCTCGCATCACTCTTGTCGCGCAGACCTTCGATCATGTCGGCGACTTCGAGCTCGGCATAGAGATTGGTGGCGCGCGCCTGCTTGATCATGCCGGGCGACAGATCGATGCCGACGAAATGATCGACCTGCTTGGCGAAGGCGGCGGCCGCGAGCCCGGTGCCGCAGCCGAGATCGATGGTGCGCTTGAAGAAGGCGGGCTTCTTGGCGGCCGCGCGTGAGGCCAGCACCGCCTTGAAGATCAGGCTCGGGGCGCGGTACCCGAGATCGTTGATCAGCGTGTGCTCGAAGCGCGGCGCATATTGATCGAACAGGGCCTGCACATAGGCCTTCGGCATCTCCGCCATCTCGGCATCACCGAGTCGCATCAGATGCAGGCCGGCGCCGTGCTGATCCTCGGGATCGGACCTGAGCGCTTCACGAAACGCCGCGATGGCCTTGTCGCGCTCGCCGAGCTGCTGACGGACTTCGCCGAGGGTGAACCAGGCCGAGGTGAAGTTCGGCGCGAGCTCGATCGCCTGCTCCAGCAGGTCCGCGGCCGCGGCCAGATCGCCCTTGAGTTGGAGGTCGCGCGCGAACTCGAAGCGGCGGTCGGCCATGAGATCGCCGGAGGTCAGGAACAGGCGCAGGGGCATAGGAACTCGGCTCGTCACTGCCGGGCTGACCCGGCAATCCATCAAAAAACGACTGTTTAAGTGCATGGATGCGCGGGTCAAGCCTCCGCCCATTGGCTTCGGCGGGCTTTTTACACCGCCGGGCCGGCGAAGCCTAACGGAGACGGCAAGCCCGCGCATGACAGGTGAATTCGGGGCGCCTGCCTCCTATATCGTCTCCATGCGCCCGCAAGACATCCTGCTGCCAGTTGCTGCCGGCCTGTGCTGCAAGCCCGGCGGCTTCCATATCGACCCCGTGCGCCCGGTTGAGCGGGCCGTGATCACCCACGGCCATTCCGATCATGCCCGCGCCGGCCATGGCGCAGTGCTGGCGACGCAGGAAACGCTGGACATGATGCGGCTGCGCTATGGCGAGCATTTTGCCGGCTTGACGCAAGCGATCCGCTATGGCGAGGAGATCCGGCTCGGCGACGTCACCGTCAAGTTTCACCCGGCCGGACACGTCTTGGGCTCGGCGCAGATTGCGGTGAGCTGCAAAGACACCTGCATCGTCGCCTCCGGCGATTACAAGGACGCACCCGATCCGACCTGCACGCCGTTCGAGCTCGTGCCCTGCGACGTTTTCATTACCGAGGCGACCTTCGGGCTGCCGGTATTCCGTCATGGCGATGCCGCCGACGAGGTGAAGAAGTTGCTCGCCTCCGTCGCCCTCTTTCCGGAGCGCGCGCATCTCGTCGGCGCCTATTCGCTTGGCAAGGCCCAGCGCGTGATCGCACTCTTGCGCCAGGCCGGCTACGACGCGCCGATCTACCTGCATGGTGCGATGGAGACGATCACGCATTACTATCAGATCCGCGGCATCGAACTCGGCGAGCTCAGGCCCGCGAAAGGCGTGAAGAAAGCGGCGCTCGCCGGCACGATTACGCTGGCACCGCCGTCGGCAACATCCGATCTCTGGACACGGCGCTTCCCCGATCCTCTCACCGCCTTCGCCTCCGGGTGGATGCGCGTGCGCGCCCGAGCGCGGCAGCGCGGCGTCGAGCTGCCGCTGGTGATCTCCGACCATGCCGACTGGGATGGCCTCACCGCCACGATCGGTGCGACAGGTGCCGGCGAGATCTGGGTCACCCACGGCCAGGAAGACGCGCTGGTGCATTGGTGCCAAAGCAAGGGCTTGAAGGCGCGGCCGCTTGATCTCGTCGGCTATGGCGACGAGGAGGAGAGCGAGACGCCAATTGAGGGCGAGGCGGAGGCATGAACCGCTTCGCCGAGCTTCTGGACCGTCTCGCCTACGAGCCCGGCCGCAACAACAAGCTGCGGCTGATCACCGGCTATTTCCGCGAGGTCGGCGATCCCGACCGCGGCTACGCGCTGGCCGCGCTGACCGGCGCGCTGAGCTTCAAGCACGCCAAGCCGGCCCTGATCCGCGATCTCATCGCCGCGCGCACCGACCCGGTGCTGTTCGGGTTGAGCTACGATTATGTCGGCGATCTCTCGGAGACGGTGGCGCTGATGTGGCCAAAGCAGGCGCATGGTAATAACGAATCCTTTCCGGGCTACCCCTCTCCCCAGCCCTCCCCCACATCCGCCTTCGCTCTTCGAGCTTCGACGGACGAGAGGGGGGAGGGAGCGCAGCGGAGTACTGCGCAATCACCTGATGCTTCAGTAACCATCGCAAAACAGTCCAAGCGTGAGGGACACACGAGCCTCACCGTTCCCTCCCCCCTTGTGGGGGAGGGTCAGGAAGGGGGGTACCGCGGGCGCGATACCAATGTGTCCTCTCACCCAAGCAACCACAACAGCCCGCCACCCCCATCCCTCACCGAAGTCGTCACCACACTGCGAACGCTCGGCAAGACCGAGCTGCCAAGGCAACTCGAACGCTGGCTTGACGAGCTCGATGAGACCGGCCGCTGGGCGCTGCTGAAGCTCGTCACCGGTGGGCTTCGCATCGGCATCTCCGCGCGTCTTGCCAAGACCGCGGTAGCGGCGCTCGGCGACAAGGATCCGCACGAGATCGAGCTGATCTGGCCGGGGCTCGCCCCGCCGTATCTCGACCTCTTCGCGTGGCTCGAGGGGCGCGCCGAAAAGCCCGTCAATCGCGATCCGGCGCCGTTTCGGCCCGTGATGTTGGCGCATGCGATCGAGGACATGGATTTCGCCGCACTCGATCCCGCCGATTACATCGCCGAATGGAAATGGGACGGCATCCGCGTGCAGGCGGTGGCAGGGCGCGATGATCGCGGCCACATCACGGCGCGGCTCTACTCGCGCACCGGCGAGGACATCACGGGAAGCTTTCCCGACCTCGTGCCGGCGCTGCGCTTGCCCGGCGCCATCGACGGCGAGCTGCTGATCCTGCGTGAGGGCCGCGTGCAGAGTTTCAACGTCCTGCAACAGCGGCTGAACCGCAAGGTGGTCTCGCCGAAGCTGATCAAGGAATTTCCGATCCACTTGCGCGCCTACGATTTGCTGGGCGACGACGAGAACGATCTGCGCGAGCTGCCGTTCGCGGAACGGCGTGAGCGGCTGGAGACCTTCATCGCAAAGCTTGACGATCCCCGCATCGACCTGTCGCCCACCATCCCGTTCGCAAGCTGGGAGGCGCTGACCGCTGCGCGCGCCGATCCTGCCAGCGCCGGTGCGGGCGAAGATGCGGACGCGGTCGAAGGCGTGATGCTGAAGCGGCGCGATGCGCCCTATATGCCGGGGCGGCCGAAGGGACAATGGTGGAAGTGGAAGCGCGACCCGCACATCATCGATGCCGTGCTGATGTACGCGCAGCGCGGTCATGGCAAGCGCTCGTCTTATTATTCCGACTACACGTTTGGCGTCTGGACCGCAGGCGATGGCGGCGACGAGTTGGTGCCGGTCGGGAAAGCCTATTTCGGCTTCACCGACGAGGAGCTGTTGCAGATCGACCGCTTCGTCCGCCGCAACACCACCGAGAAATTCGGCCCCGTCCGCCATGTCGTGCACGAGCCGGACAAGGGGCTGGTGCTGGAGGTCGCTTTCGAAGGGCTCCAGCGCTCGCCGCGACACAAATCCGGCGTCGCCATGCGTTTTCCCCGCATTAGCCGCTTGCGCTGGGACAAGCCGCCGCGCGAGGCCGATCGGCTGGAAACGCTGGAAAGGATGCTGAAGGCGGAGGCGGCGGAGATCGAGGCGTGAAAGCGCGCTGAGTCGAGGCTCGTTTCTCGCCCAGGCAGAGGTGCGCTCCCTCTCCCGCAAGCGGGAGAGGTTTGCACCGCGCCCGCGGCGGGCGGCGCGCCCAAATCGTGGCCCTGGCGCTGCCCGAATTAAAATGCGGTAAGCTGATTGACGCACCGTTGCGGGTTCCCCATGTGCCCCGCGGTGACCTATAATCGGGGCGAATCCCCGTTGAGGAGTTTCTTGCGATGGCCCACGACGTCAGAGATTTGCCGGCTGGCCGCAGCGATGGCCTGAACCGCTTTCTCGGCGGCACGCCGCTGGCGGTCGCGTTTCGGCTGGTCCTGCTCTCGATCCTGGTCGGCGTCGTGCTGGCCGCGATCGGCTTCGATCCCTGGAATATCATCTACAGCATCCGCCTGTTATTCCAGCGGCTGTGGGATCTCGGCTTCGATGCCGTGAACTGGCTGTGGCGCTACTTCCTGCTGGGCGCGGTCATCGTTATTCCGATCTGGCTGCTGTCGCGCGTGTTCGGCGCGCCGCGCGGCAGGTAAGGATTTAGGGGCCCGCAGCCGATGCAACTACGCTTTGTCGGCTGCGGTGACGCCTTCGGCTCCGGTGGCAGGCTCAACACCTGCTTCCACATCTCGGGGCGCGAGACCAATTTCCTGATCGATTGCGGCGCGTCGGCTCTGCCGGCCCTGAAACGGCTGGAGATCGAGCGCAATGACATCGATCTCATTCTCATCACACATTTCCACGGCGATCATTTCGCCGGGCTGCCATTCTTCCTGCTCGACGCCCAATTCTCGCGGCGGACGCGGCCGCTGACGATTGCGGGCCCGCAAGGCATCGAGATGCGACTAACGCAGGTGATGGAAGCGCTGTTCGAGCACTCCTCGAAGACAAAACAAGGTTTCGAGCTCTCCGTCGTCGAACTCGCGCCTCAGCAAAGCCAGAGCTTCGACGCAGTGACAGTGACGCCCTACCCGGTCGTGCACGGCCAATCCGGCGGGCCATTCCTGGCCTATCGCGTCGAGGCTGAGGGCCGCACGCTCGCCTACAGCGCCGATACCGAATGGACGGAGACGCTCATTCCGCTGGCGCATGGCGCGGATCTTTTCATTGCCGAAGCCTATATGTACGAGAAGGCGGTCAAGAACCATCTCAGCCTGAAGACCTTGGAACAGCATCTGCCCGCGATCGGCGCAAAGCGCCTCGTCCTCACCCATATGAGCGAGGACATGCTGTCGCGCCTGGACGACATCGAGCATCTCGCCGCCGAAGACGGCATGGCGCTCGTGTTCTGACATGCACGCGCCCGTTCATCCCAGGATCGGTTCCCGCCAGGTGTTCGCCATCGCCGGGCCTGCGATGGTCGCGAACCTCACCACGCCGCTGATCGGCGTGGTCTCGACCACAGCGATCGGACGGCTCGACGATGCGGCGCTGCTCGGCGGCGTCGCGATCGCGTCAGTGATTTTCGACTGCCTGTTCTGGCTGTTCGGCTTCCTGCGCATGAGCACGCTCGCCTTCACCGCGCAATCGCTGGGCGCTGGTGATACGCGCGAGCCGACCGCGATCCTGGCGCGCGGTTTCATCGTTGCTGGCCTGATCGGCGCCGCGCTGATCGCACTGCAACTGCCGCTCGCCGCGATGCTGTTCGACCTCATGGGCGGCAGCGAGGGCGTGACGCAGGCCGCGAAGACGTACTTCAAGATCCGGATCTGGTCGTCGCCGTTCGCGCTCGCCAACTACGTCATCCTCGGCTGGCTGATCGGCCAGGCCCGCGCCAATTCGGCTCTGTTGCTTCAGGTCGTCATCAACCTCGTCAACATGGCGGCGACGATCCTGCTGGTGCTGGTCTACGACACCGGCATCGCCGGCGCCGCGAGCGCCGCGCTGTTGTCGGAAGCCGTCGGGTTCGCCCTTGGCGTGATCGTCTGCCGCTATTATGCCGGCGGCGGCTTCGCCGTCCCGTACGCTACGCTGCTCGACCGCGAGAAGCTCCTGCGGATGCTGGCGGTGAATTCGGACATCCTGATCCGCACCGCGGCGCTGATCGCCGTGTTCCTGTTCTTCACCGCCAAGGGCGCACAGGCCGGCGACGTCATGCTGGCCGCCAACTCCGTGCTCAACAACTTCCTGCTGGTCAGCGCCTTCTTCCTCGACGGTCTCGCCAACGCGGCCCAGCAGCTCTGCGGCCGCAGCCTTGGCGCACGCGATGCCAAGGGATTTGCCGATTCGACCCGGCTGGTGCTGCTGTGGGGACTCGGCTTTGCAATCGTCGTCGCGGTGCTGTTTGCGCTGTTCGGGCCGGCCCTGATCGATTTCATGACGGCGAGCGAAGACGTCCGCCGTACCGCGCGCGACTTCCTGCCGTTCGTTGTACTCGCGCCCCTACCCGGCGTCTTCGCCTTCGGCTTCGACGGCATCTACATCGGCGCGACCTGGGCGCGCGAGATGCGCAATTTGATGCTGGCCTCGCTCGCGATCTTCCTCGGCACCTGGTGGGCGCTGCAATCGTTCGGCAATGCCGGACTGTGGAGCGCCCTGCTGGCCTCCTACGTCTCGCGCGGCGGCTTGCAGGCCGCGCGCTATCCGGCGCAGTTCAGGGCGACGTTTTCGAAGCCGTAGAAAGATCGTACCCGAGATGTTCGTGTCCCGGACGCGCTGCAGCGTGAAACGCTGCTGCGCAGAGCCGGGACCCCGTGGCTTGTGGGCCCCGATCAGCACCGCACCGCCCAAGGCGGCGCGGAGTCCACCTTACATCCCCGGCCAATCTTCCGCCGTGAGCGTCGCCGCATCCGCGCCGACGATCTCGGAGAGCGAATCCCGCCCGGTGCGGAGCAGCGTCGAGGTCAGGTCGCGCTTGATCTCGTCGACGAGGCCGAGTCCTTTGTAGACCAGCGACGAATAGAGCTGGATCAAGCTGGCACCGGCGCGGATCTTGGTCAGCGCGGCCCCGCCCGAATCGACGCCACCAACGCCGATCAGGGGAAATGCGCCCTCGACGCGCACATAGGTCTCCGCGACCATGCGCGTCGACAGGCGGAATAGTGGTCGTCCGGACAGACCGCCCTGCTCCCTGGCGCGCATCTCCTCGCGCAGCGTGGTCGGTCGCGCGATCGTCGTGTTCGACACGATCATGCCGTCGACCCGGCGCGAGCGCGCCACCTGCACGACATCGTCGAGCTGAGCAAGGCTGAGATCAGGCGCGATCTTGAGCAGCACCGGCGTGTCGCCCGCCTTCTGGCGCACCCGTTCCCGCGCGTCGATCACGCGTGCGAGAAGATCGTCGAGCAGTGCGCCTTCCTGCAAATTGCGCAGACCCGGTGTGTTCGGGGAGGAGACGTTGACGGTGAAATAGCTCGCAACCGGCGCAAAGGTCTCGATCAGCTTGACGTAGTCGCCGACGCGATCGGGTGAATCCTTGTTGGCGCCGACATTGACGCCGACGATGCCGCCGTGCGCTGCGCGCGCCGCGAGCCGGCGCAAGGCGACGTCCGCGCCGTCATTGTTGAAGCCCATGCGGTTGATGACGGCCTCGTCGCGCTCCAGCCGGAACAGCCGCGGCCGCGGGTTGCCGCTTTGCGGCTTCGGCGTCACCGAGCCGATCTCGACGAAGCCGAAGCCGAGCCGCAGCAACGCATCCGGCACCTCGGCGCTTTTGTCGAAGCCCGCGGCCATGCCGATCGGATTGGGGAAGTTGAGCCCGAAGGCGCGCACCGCGAGCTTGGGATCATCAAGGCGCGGCTTGACGGGTGGCAAGAAGCGCAGACCCTGGATCGCGAGCCGATGCGCATCCTCCGGGTCGAGCCAGCGCAGCACCGGCAGCGAAAACGCGTCGAAAGCGCGGATCACGGGGCAAGCTCCGGAACATCGTGACCGCCGTCGGAACGCAAGTTGAGGTTCATCACAGCGATCACCGCGCCGAGATCGAGCTCGCCATAAAGGTGCGGAAACAGCTCGTCATTGCGCGATCGCTCCCAGCGCAATTCGCTGCCGAGCGCATCGCCGTCGACCTCCACCAGGAACAGCGCGCGCTGCCCGACATAGTGCTTGCGCAGGGTCTCGGGAACCTGGGTGGCGGTCGAGAAATGGATGAAACCGTCGCGCGCATCGTCCGCGCTGCCACGGTAGACACCCTGCCGTTCCGCCTCGCGCCAGGCCGAGGCCGGACAGATTTTGTAGATCTTGACCACCGCTACCGCAGTCCTGTTTGCTCTTTGAGTTTTTTGGGATTTTTCGTCTCTCGCGGGTCCTCAAAACCCGGCCGCGACCGTAAAGGCGGCCCCTTCTGAACTCAAGACCTAGAGCCTTTCCGTTCCGATGAAATCGGAACGGGCCTCTAGACTCTTGTTTTGACGCGTTTTCTTGACGCGAACCGGTGCCCACTTGGCTTGAAAAAGCTTCTGCCCACCACCCCTTGCGCGAAAAACGGAAAACCGGTTTGATTTGAGGACAGTTTTCCTGAGTTGCTTCGATGGTCAAACAGGCCAAAGCGCAGAGGATGCTGACTCACGACCAGATCTGGGTCGCGCTGGATCGGCTGGCGGCGCGCGCCGGGCTTTCGCCATCCGGCCTTGCCAAGCGCGCGGGGCTCGATCCCACCACCTTCAACAGGTCCAAACGCGTCACCTCCGACGGCCGCGAGCGTTGGCCCTCGACGGAATCGATCGCGAAGGCGTTGGCGGCGGCCGGCGCCTCGATTGACAGCTTTGCCAGGCTGATCGACGAGGACGCCGGCGAGCCTCACTCGGTGCCGCTGCTCAGCTTCGCACTCGCCGGTGCGAGCGGCGCTTTCGACGAATCGGGCCTTCCATCCGGCAAGGGCTGGACCGAAATCGCGCTTCCCACCGCCGAGAACGGCCACGCCTTTGCGCTGGAGATTTCCGGCGATGCGCTCCAACCAGCCTATCGCGACGGCGACGTCATCCTGGTCTCGCGCGGCACGCCGATCCGCAAAGGCGATCGCGTGGTGGTGAGGACCAAAGCGGGCGAGATGGCGGTCGCGACGCTGAAGCGCCGCACGGCAAAGGCGCTGGACTTGCAGCCGTTCGATGCATCACAGGCGGAGCGGGCGATCGCGGTGAGTGATGTCGCCTGGATGGCGCGGATCGTCTGGGCGAGCCAGTGATTGCGCCCCGCCTGGCGTGGTGAACCAGGCGATGACATCACCCGCGCCGCGCGTTTCGCCGTGGCCCTCGGCAAGGTCAAGTACAAGCAATCGGGACTACGTCCTACGCACTCCGCGCCAGCGCGCCGTCGATCATGTTGACCGCGTTCTGGATGCCGTAGACCGCGACGAAGGAGCCGAAGCGCGGGCCCTTCTCCTGACCGAGCAGCACCTGGTAAAGCATGTTGAACCAGTCGAGCGTGACGCCGGGACGGCCGTCCTTGCCCTTCTTGACCTGATCGAGGAACGGCTCGCGGCGGCCGACCTCGTAGACGACGTTCTGAATGTCCTCGGCCGAGGCGTCCTCCGGCAGTTGCGACAGCGCATCGCGCAGGTCCTGTAGCGCGGCACGCTCGCTATCAGTCGGCTCGCGAAATTGCTTCGTGGGCGCGACGAAGTCGCGGTAGTAGTTGATGGCATAGCCGACCATGGCATCGAGCTTCGGATGCGTCTGCGGGCTCACGCCGGGACGGTAGCGGCCAATAAAACCCCACAAGGTCTCGGCATTCTCCGCGTTCGACGACGACACCAGCGTCAAGAGGAGCTGGAAGGTGACGGGCATGTCGCCTTTCGGCGGATGGCCGTTATGAATGTGCCAGACCGGATTGCCGAGCTGCTGCTTGGCATCCTGCTTGGCAAAGCCGTCGATGAATTGCTGGTAATCGTCGACATTGCGCGGGATGACGTCGAAATAGAGCCGCTTGGCCGCCTTCGGCTCACGGTACATGAACAGCGACAGCGATTCCGGCGAGGCGTAGCGTAGCCATTCGTCTATGGTGAGGCCGTTGCCCTTCGACTTCGAGATCTTCTGGCCCTTCTCGTCGAGGAACAGCTCGTAGTTGAAGCCTTCCGGCGGCGTGGCGCCAAGCGCCCTGGCAATCGCGCCGGACAGCTTCACGGAGTCGATGAGGTCCTTGCCGGCCATCTCGTAGTCGACGCCGAGCGCGACCCAGCGCATCGCCCAATCGGCCTTCCACTGACACTTGACGTTGCCGCCGGTGACCGGCGTTTCGACTTCCTGGTTGGTGTCAGGATCGACATAGGTCACCGTGCCGGCCGCGACATCGCGCCGGATCATCGGCACTTGCAGCACCACGCCTGTCGTCTTGCTGATCGGCAGGAATGGCGAATAGGTGGCGCGGCGGTCGGGCCCGAGCGTCGGCAGGATGATCGCCATGATCTTGTCGTAGGCGGCCAGCATCTTAAGCAACGTCGCATCGAAGCGGCCCGATGTGTAGTAATCGGTCGAGCTCGCGAACTCGTAGTCGAAACCGAAATGGTCGAGGAAGGCGCGCAGGCGCGCATTGTTGTGCGCACCAAAGCTGTCATGCGTGCCGAAGGGATCGGGGACGCGCGTGAGCGGCTTGCCGAGATTGGCTTCCAGCGGCGCCCGGTTCTGCACGTTGTCAGGCACCTTGCGCAGGCCATCCATGTCGTCGGAGAAGGCGAGCAGGCGCGTCTTGATCTTGTCCTCGGTCAGCACGCGGAAAGCATGGCGCACCATCGAGGTGCGCGCGACCTCGCCGAACGTGCCGATATGCGGCAAGCCGGAGGGACCGTAGCCGGTCTCGAACAGCACCTCGTCCTTCGGGCTTTTCTTCAGCCGCGCGACGATCGCCTTCGCCTGCTCAAACGGCCAGGCGTTGGATTGTTCGGCGAGCGCACGCAGGTCGCTCGGGCTCGCGGCAAGATCGATAACGGACATCGGGGCCTCCGGGCCGCGGAAAATAGCGATTTCCGGGCAGAATGCAATTTTGTGGGCGAGTGTCAGACCCTCACCCTGAGGAGCGCGCTGTTCGCGCGCGTCTCGAAGGGCGAGGCCATCAGTGGGGCCTTCATCCTTCGAGAGGCTTGCTACGCAAGCCCTCAGGATGAGGATCTGAGAGCAGCGAAGAACCTAAAACGGGCTCACCGAAAAATACCGCAGCCACAGATCGGTGTAGCGGCCTTTTTCCCAGACGCGGAACAGGGCCCAGTTCAGGGCCTGGCGCAGCACGTCGTTGCCCTTGCGCACGGCGATGCCGATGCCCTCGCCGAAGAAGCGGCTCTCGACGAAGGGGCCGCCGGAGAAAGCGCAGCAATCGCCGGAATCGGTGCCGTTGATCCAGAACGCGAGCGAGATGGCGTCGCCGAAGATGAAATCGACCTCGCCCTTGCGTAAAGCGCTGCGGAGCGCATCGTCATTGGGATAGGCGTGCAGTTCGGCGTCGGTGAACATCGCCTTGAGATAAGCTTCGTGCGCGGAGCCGGCGATGACGCCGACCTTCTTGCCTTCGAGATATTCGGGCCGGATTTCCGGCATCACCGCGTCCTTGCGCGAGACGAAACGCGCCGGCACCCGGTAATAGGGATCGGTGAAATCGACGCGGGCGCGGAGCTGCGGGCTTACCGCCATCGAGGCGATAATGGCATCGCCGCGGTTGGAGGTGAGCGCGTCGACCAGCGTCTCGAAGCGGCGCATCTGCACCGTGCAGGTCACCTTGATCTCGTCGCACAATGCGCGGGCGAGGTCGACGTTGAAGCCGGCCGGATTGCCGTCGGCGCCGGTGAAGTTGAACGGCGGATAGTCGGTCTCGGTCAGGAAACGGATCACGGTCAGGCGTGACAGGTCCGGCCGCTCCGGACGGCGCCGCGGATCCCAAAAACCGGGCACGGCCTGGGGGGCGGCCTGGGGCACGGTTTGCGGCGTGGCCGGGGGCGCAGTGGGCGGCCGCTTGGCTGGTGTCTGGGCATTCGCGCCGGATAGGCCCGCGAGCAGGCACCCGCCGATGGCCAGCCGGCGCAGCAAGCTACGGGCAGATTTCGACGATTTCGCCTGTTGCGATGGTGCCATCGGCCGGAAATGAACTGATATCGGTGGGATCGGAGGGCCTTATAGACCATTCGGCCCGGAACGCGAGCGCTGAATGCGGACAAGGTGACGGTGCGCTCCCTCCCCCCGTGCCGGGGGGGAAGGCGGAGGAGAGGGTGTTTCAACAACCAAGAAATCCCTCGGAGCAAAGAGCTATCACCCCCGCCTCCGCTGCACCTCTCCCGCAGGCCAGGTAGGAGGGTGAGCTCGCGGTGCGATCGCGCTCTTCTTAGAGATACCGCTTCAGCTCTGCCGCCGCCTCGTCCGGCGTCCGCTTCAAATTGAACGGCGAGACGAAGCGGCCGTCGCGGTCCATCAGATAGATCAGCGCGGTGTGGTCCATGGTGTAGTCGCCGTCCTTGGTCGGGACCTTCTTGGCGTAGACACGGTAGGACGTGATCACCTTGGCGATCTCGGCGGGATCGCCGGAGAGGCCCTCGAGATGCGGATCGAAGCTCGACAGATAGTCCTTCATCGCCGCCGGCGTGTCGCGCTCGGGGTCGACCGAGATGAAGATGGCATTGACCTTGTCGGCATCCTTGCCCATCGCGCGCAGCACTTCCGAGATCTCGAACAGCGAGGTCGGGCAGACGTCGGGGCAATGGGTGTAGCCGAAGAAGATCAGGGTCGGCTTGCCCTTCAGGTTCTTGTCGGTGACGGTCTTGCCGTTCTGATCGGTGAGCTGGAACGGACCGCCGATCGTGGCCGGCTGCGCCACCTTGCTCATCCCGCCCATGGCCCAGAACATGATCAGGAGCCCGACAATGAGGCTTGCGGCGAAGGCGGTTGCGATCACCAGCGGACGGGCGATGGAGCTCATTGGCGGAACACTTCCTGTCGAGATCAGAAGCAGGCGGTGAAACCGGTCCTGATCATTTCGAAGAACACCTGGGTGCCGTAGTGAAACCAGAGCGTGAGGGCGGCGACCACGACGAGCGCGCCGAGACCCGCGCCCACCCACAGCAGCACGGACGGCATCCGGCCGGCATTGGGCGAATTGTCCGATACTGGATGGGCCGGGTGCAGTGGTTGAACCATGGTCATGATCGGGGCGAAGGGTTCCCTGCCTTTCAAATAGGCGCTGACGCGGGACCCGGCAAGCGCAGGGGTGGGGCAGAGATCACGATAAGCGTGTAGCAGCGCGAGCTTGTCGCAGGGTCGCCACTCCCGCAAGCCAAGCGGGAGAGCACCTCAATCGTGGTGCAAGTTTGCCAAAACCGGAGGGGTTGGGCCTACCTTGATGATGGCTTGTTGGTCGAGGCTTGCGCGTCCAGGTAGCAGGGCTTGTACATGGCCTGGAGCTGTTTGCCCCTCAGGAAGAGCATGTGCGGGGTGAGGCCGCCGCGCTGCGCGATCCAGCGCTTCACCTGCGAGGGATACATCGCATAGAGCATCTGGGTAGCTTCTGGATTGGTGATGGCGCGGCCGTTGCTGCCGAAATCCCACGCCGCATGGAAGCCGAGCGTTGCGTGCGAGGTCACGCAGATCCGGTCGCGTGGGATGGCGCCGAGCACGATGGTGCAGGCGGACGCGCAGAGGCCGTCGATGATGACGGTTTCGCCTGATTGCCGCAGGCCCTGGTATTTGTCGACGTAGGTTCCGATCCTGCCGCCGCGGTCATCCGCAATTCGAACCACCGCGTGAGAAGCCCCCATGCCGGCGATCAGCAGAATCGCCGCAAGCAACCCCGTCAGAACCTTCATTGTCCCCCGCCCCAGTCGTATTCGAATCTGCGTGTCAGGTGGTGATGCACGGCTAGCGTCGGTCGAGTCTGCGGTTTTGTCTAGGCACGCCGGCTTGCTCAAAACAAATTCAAATCCAGTGTTGCGTCCGCGCTGCACTCGGCTGGTCTCTATCCCAAAGTGGAACAAGTTAATGATGTCTTACCGGCCACACCCTTGATCTCAGTTGCAACCGCTGGCTTCAATCCGGACAACTACAGGGGGGAACCCGAGGAGGGGGAGACACATGATTGAAGAGACGGACGTCATCGTCGTCGGCGCCGGACTATCCGGACTGGTGGCCGCAACGGAGATTGCGGACGCGGGCAAGCGCGTCATCGTGGTCGACCAGGAGGGCGAACAGTCGCTCGGCGGCCAGGCGTTCTGGTCGTTCGGCGGGTTGTTCCTGGTCGATTCGCCGGAGCAGCGCCGACTTGGCATCAAGGACTCCTACGAGCTCGCGCTCCAGGACTGGATCGGCGCCGCCGGCTTCGACCGCGACGAGGACTTCTGGCCGCGGCAATGGGCCGAGGCCTATGTGGGGTTCGCGGCCGGCGAGAAGCGCGGCTGGCTGCGGGCGATGGGCCATCGCATCTTCCCCGTGGTGGGCTGGGCCGAGCGCGGCGGCTACGATGCAATGGGCCATGGTAATTCGGTGCCGCGCTTCCACGTCACTTGGGGCACCGGCCCCGGCATCGTCGAACCATTCGAGCGCCGCGCGCGCGAAGCCGCCCAAAGCGCCCGGCTGAGCTTTCGGTTCCGCCATCGCGTCGATGCGCTCTCCATCACCAACGGCACGGTGGATGGCGTCAGCGGCGCCGTTCTCGCCCCCGATACGATCGAGCGGGGCAAGAGCTCGTCACGCAACGCCGTCGGCGAGTTCTCGCTGAAGGCGCAAGCGGTGATCGTCGCCTCCGGCGGCATCGGCGGCAATCATGAGCTGGTGCGGCAGAACTGGCCGAAGCGGCTCGGCGAGCCGCCGAAATTCATGATCTCGGGCGTGCCCGAGCATGTCGACGGCCGCATGATCGGCATCACGGAGAAGGCTGGCGCGCGGCTGATCAATCGCGACCGCATGTGGCATTACGTCGAGGGCATCCAGAACTGGTCACCCATCTGGCCGCGCCACGGCATCCGCATCCTGCCCGGCCCGTCCTCGATGTGGTTCGACGCCACGGGCACGCGGCTGCCGGCGCCGCTATTCCCGGGCTCCGACACGCTCGGCCAGCTCAAATACATCATGTCGACGGGCTATGATTATTCCTGGTTCATCCTGACGCAGAGCATCATCAACAAGGAATTTGCGCTGTCGGGCTCGGAGCAGAACCCCGACCTCACCGGCAAGAGCTGGCGCATGACCTTGCGCCGCGCCACCAACAAAGGCGCGCCGGGGCCGGTGGAGGCGTTCAAAAGCCACGGTGTCGACTTCATCGTGCGCGACAAGCTCGATGAGCTCGTTGCGGCCATGAACGAGCTTGCCGGCAGCGACCTCGTCAGGCTCGAGCACATCAGGATGCAGATCGAAGCGCGCGACCGAGAGATCGCCAATCCTTACGTCAAGGATGCGCAGGTGATGAACATCCACAATGCGCGCCGCTATATCGGCGACAAGCTGATCCGCACCGCCTCCCCGCACAGAATTCTGGATCCCGCGCATGGACCGCTGATCGCGGTGAAGCTCAACATCCTCACCCGCAAGACGCTGGGCGGCTTCGAGACCGATCTCGAGTCGCGCGTGTTCGGTGAGGACGGCAGCGTCATTCCCGGCCTTTATGCGGTCGGCGAAGCCGCCGGCTTCGGCGGCGGCGGCGTGCACGGCTACCGCTCGCTGGAGGGCACCTTCCTCGGCGGCTGCCTGTTCTCCGGGCGCAATGCCGGCCGCTCCGCGGCGAAGGCGGTGGGCTAGATCATGCGGCGGTGGATGCATATCGGGGCGTTCCTCGTGGCCCTCACCGCCGTCACGGCGGCGTCTGCCGATACGGTTGACGTCAACGGCGTGAAGCGCTCCTACACCGCGCAGCTGCCGGCGAAAAAGCCTGCGCCGCTAGTCGTCGTGTTGCATGGCAAGACCCAGCGCGGTGCCGACATGGTCGCGCGGACGGCGTGGCCGCAGCTTGCCAGGCGCGAGGGCCTCGCCGTTGTCTTTCCGGACGGACTCAACCACGCCTGGGCCGATGCGAGGACCAAGGCGGGACCCGCGCTCCGCGGTCCACCCGAGGGCACCGATGACGTCGCGTTCATCGCAAAACTTATCGAGAAGCTGGTGGCCGACGGCACCGCCGATGCAAAGCGTGTCTACGTGACCGGCATCTCCAACGGCGGCGCCATGGCGATGACGCTGGCTTGCGCCCGCGCCGATCTGCTCGCGGCAGCTGCGAGCGTGATCATGAATCTCACCGACGAGGCTGCTGTCACGTGCCATCCGTCCCGGCCGCTGCCGATTCTGATCATGAACGGCACGGCCGACCCGCTGGTGCCCTATGAAGGTGGACGCGGATCGGGCTATTATGCCGCAGACGGGTTCTGGTCGACCGACGAGACGCTGGCGTTCTGGCGCAAGCTCAATGGCTGCGACGCGGATGAGTTGACCGAAGCCGACCTGCCCGACAGAAGTCCCACCGACCAATCCACCGTGACGCGGATTTCCTCACGTTGCCCGGCCGGACACGACGTCGTGCTCTATCGCGTCAATCGAGGCGGCCATCGCATGCCCGGATTTGCACCTGACGCGCGTTTCCCGAAGGTCGCGACCGGCCTGCTCGGGCCACAGAACAGTGACATCGACGGCGCCGAGACGATCTGGGCTTTCTTCAGCCAGTTTCGCTGAGCGGCGCATCGCCGCAGGCAGCGCATGCGTGTCTGGCAAGGCATGCGCGCCTGGCAACGCATGCGTGCCTGGGCTGGCACAGCGCGAATCGCTGGGCTAGACAGGGCCGCCCTTCCACCAGGAGATCCCAAATGAGCATTCAGCGTTTTGAAACCGGCCCGCGCATGAGCCAGGTCGTCGTGCACGGCAACACCGTCTATCTCGCCGGTGTCGTCGCGAACAAGGCTGCCGGCGAAAGCGTGACGAAGCAGACCCAGGACATCCTGGCGACCATCGACGGCCACCTCGCCAAGGCCGGCACCGACAAATCGAAGCTGCTCTCGGCCACGATCTACATCACCGACATGAAAACGTTCGGCGAGATGAACGCGGTGTGGGACGCCTGGGTCTCGCCTGGCAACACGCCGGCCCGCGCCACCGTCGAAGCCAAGCTGGCGGCGCCGCAATACACCGTAGAGATCATGGTGACCGCGGCGAAGTGACGCCTGCATGAGATTATGCGTGCGCCGATGACCTCCGAGGTAATCGATCGGCGCGCGCATTCCTTCGATAGTTACGGTCAGCCAACACGGCACTGTCGAAGGAGAACATCATGACCGATCCCAACACCATCGCCTGCCGCTACATCGAGCTCTGGAACGAACGCGCCGCCGGCCGCCGGCGCGAACTGCTCAGCCAAAACTGGACAGCGGATGCGAGCTATGTCGATCCCCTGATGAAGGGCGACGGCCAGGACGGGATCCACGCGCTGATCGCAGGCGTGCAGCAGCGCTTTCCCGATTTCACCTTCAAGCTGATCGGCGAGCCCAACGGCTACGGCGACCATGTGCGCTTCTCGTGGGGACTTGGTCCTGACGGCGTCGACAGCCCGATCAAGGGAACGGATTTTGCCGTGCTAAAGGAGGGCCGGATCAGGAGCGTGACGGGATTTCTGGATCAGGTGCCAGCGGGCGCGTGAAGGGCCGGCACGCTGCTTTCTTCCTTCTCCCCTTGTGGGAGAAGGTGGCGCGAAGCGCCGGATGAGGGGTTGCTTCCGCGATCCTTGCTGCTTGAGGGTCGTGCGCGGAGAGATACCCCTCGCCCGTCTCGCCGCTACGCGGCGAGCCACCCTCTCCCACAAGGGGAGAGGGAAAGAGTGCAACCCTCGACTGAACAGTCAAGCCAACCGATACGCAGCCTTCGCATTCACACCGAACGCCTTCTCGCGCACGTGTGCGCCCAGCCTCACCAGGCACGCCTCCAGCGCATCCTTGATCTCGCCGTAGCTCCCCGCAAGCAGACACACCGGCCAGTCCGAGCCGAAGATCAGCCGATCCTCGCCAAAGCATGTCGCGGCATGCTGAACGAACGGAAACAGACGCTCCGCATTCCAATCGCTCCAGACTGCTTCCGTCGCCAAGCCCGAAATCTTGCACCAGACATTGCCGCAAGCAGCGAGCGCCGCGATGCCATCGGCCCATTCGTCGCTTGCGCCATCGGCGATCGGCGGCTTGGCGGCGTGGTCGAGCACGAAGCGCGCTTGCGGGAAGGCCTGCGCGGTCGCGATCGCAACCGGCAACTCGCGGGTGCGGACGAGGAAGTCGTAGGTGAGATCGCGGGCAAACACCGCGGTGAGGCCGCGCTGGACGTCTTCGCGGAGTAACCAATCCGGATCGGCTTCATCGTGGACCTGGTGACGAATGCCCACCAGCTTGTCCCCACCGGGCGCAGCGCGCAATCGATCGAGCGTTTCGTCAAGCGCCCCGTCCGTCAGATCAGCCCAGCCAACGACACCGATGACAGAGGGCGTCGCATGCGCGATGCGCAGGAACTCCTCGGTCTCCTCCAGCGCGGAGCGGCACTGCACCAGAATGCTCGCATCGATGCCGTTTGCCTTCAGCAATGGCGCAAGATCGCCAGGGCCGAAGGCGCGGCGGATCGGTGTGAGCTCGTCCGCGTCCATCCAGGGATAGTCGGCACGCGCCGGATCCCAGAAATGCTGGTGACCGTCGATGATCATGGCTCACGCTCCGCCCGGCAGCGGCGCCCGCGCATCGACGAGGTTTTGCGCGCGCAGCTCCTGCCAGAAGGCCTGCGGCACCGCCGCCTCCGACATCGCGATGTTCTCGGCCGCCTCCGCAGCATTGCGCGCGCCCATCACCGTGACCGTCACGGCCGGGTGGGCCATGCAGAACTGCAGCGCTGCGGCCTTTAGCTCGGTGCCGTGCTCGTGACAGAGCGCGTCGAGTTCCAGCGCACGCGCGACAAGCGCCGCGTCAGCATCCTGATAATTGAACTTCGCGCTCGTGTGCGGATTGGCCAAGATGCCGCTGTTGTAGACGCCGCCGAGCAGGATGCCGATGTTCCTGGCCTGGCAGGCCGGAAATAGCGCATCCAGCGCGCCCTGGTCGAGCAGCGTGTAGCGGCCGGCGAGCAGGAAGCAGTCAACCGGCACGGCGTCGGCAAAGCGGACCAGCATTTCCGACTGGTTCATGCCGGCGCCGATCGCCTTGACCGTGCCGTCCTCGCGCAGGCGCTGCAGCGCGCGGAAGGCACCGGTGACGGCATCGTCATAGTGGTCGTCGGCATCATGCACGAGCAGGACGTCGATGCGATCGAGCCCGAGCCTGGCGAGGCTTTCCTCCACCGAGCGCATCACGCCGTCATGGCTGAAATCGAACACCGGCCGCTCACGCGGCGTGCCCTTGTAGTGCTCGTCCTCGGCGGCGGCGCCCTCGGGCGCGCGCAAAAGACGCCCGACCTTGGTCGAGATCGCATAGGATTCACGCGGCTGCTGCCGCAGGAACGCGCCGAGCCGCCGCTCGGCCAGGCCAAAGCCGTAAAGCGGCGCGGTGTCGAAGAAGCGGATTCCGAGCGACCAGGCACGCGCGACCGTCGCTTGCGCATCGGCGTCGCTGACGGGTGCGAACAATCCGCCGAGCGGGGCGGAGCCGAGGCCGATCGAGGTGACGTCGAGAGAGCCGAGGCGCGACCGTTTCATTTCCATTGCCTTCCAGGAGTCGTCCTTCCAGCGGCGCAAATCATCTCCCCCGCTCGCGGAAACCGCAAGCGGGGGAGGCACGCAGGAGCGCGGGGCTGGCGGCGCTCCTACTTCAACATCTGTGCAACGTTGTCCTTGGTCACGAGATCGAGACCGGTGTAGACGATCTCCGGCACCTTCTCGCCCTTCTTGATGGCGAGCAGCGTGTCCATCGCCTTCTCGCCCATCTCGAACGGACGCTGGCCGACCAGCGCATTGGCATAGCCGTCGCGCAGGAGCTCAAGCTGCATCTTGAGCGTATCGGCGACCACCAGGGTGAACTTGCCGGAGTCGATGTCCTTCTTGTTCCTGGAGGCGAAGGCCTTGAAGCCTTCAGGAGCGAACATCGGCCAGCCGCCGATGGGAACGATGGCGGCGAGATCGGGCGTTGCGGTGCGCATGTCGGTCATCTGCTGGACCGCGAGCGCGGGATCGTCGTTGCAGAAGGTGGGCGAGCCCGCAACTTCGGTCCATTTCGAGCCCTTCAGCGCCTCGCGCACGCCGTCGACGCGCTCGGCGAGGTTCTTGGCGCCGGGACCGCCCGAAACCATCGCATATTTGCCGCCGTCGGGCCGCATTTTCAGCAATTGCTTGCCGAGCGCGACACCGAACTCCTTGTTGTTGGTGCCGATATAGGCAATGCGCTTGGAGCCCGGTGCATCGGCATCGAAGGTGATGACGGGGATGCCGGCCGCGGTCGCCGCCTCGATCGACTTGGTCATGGCCGCGACGTCGGCGACCGAGATGGCGAGACCGTCGACCTTCTGCGTGATGAAGTCCTGGATGATCTGGGCTTGCGTCGCCGGCTCGTGCTCGACCGGCCCCTTGTAAATGCATTCGATGTTGCCGAGCTCCTTGGCGCGCTTCAGGCAACCGTCGCGCGCGAAGTCGAAGAACGGATTGTTCATCGCCTTGGGCACGATGACGAAGCGGTAGTTCGCAGCGAACGCCGGCGTTGCCATCATGGCAACAGTGATGCCGGCAAGAAGAAGTTTCCTCATTGTCTCCTCCACCCTTCTCTTGCGCCCATCCTTTCCAGATTCGTCCGGGAAGCGGACAGGCGGCATTTTCGTTGCCTCCCCGGAACGACGTCACGTCAGATCATCCGCGATCGGATGCGATCGACCAGCACGGCCAGGATGATGATCACGCCCACCAGCGTCTGCTGCCAGTAGGAGCTGACTTGCGCCAGCACGAGGCCGTTGCGGATCACCTCCAGCAGCACGCAGCCGACGATGGCCCCCAACGGACCGCCGATGCCGCCGGCGAGATTGGCGCCACCGATCACGGCCGCCGCAATCACGTTGAGCTCGTAGGACGTCGCCATGTTGGCCGGCGCCGATCCAAGCCAGCCGGAGATGATGATGCCCTGGAGCCCCGCGGCGAGCGCGCAGATCACGTAGACCTCGATCTTCACCCGCACCACCGGAATGCCGGTGAGCTCGGCCGCCTTCTCGTTGCCACCGAGCGCGAAGACGTGGCGTCCGAACGAGGTATGGTGCAGCACCACGGCCATCGCCAGCGCGAGGATCACCAGATAGATGAAAGGCACGGGCACGCCGAGCACGTCGCCGGAGGTGAGCGCATAGAAATAATCTGCATCCGGTCCGCCCGGAAAACTGCCACGGCCGTTGGAGACGACGTAGCCGAGCCCGCGTACGATCGAGAGCATGCCGAGCGTGGTCACGAACGGCGACAGACCGAGCACGGCGATGCAGAAGCCGTTGACGAGCCCGGCGACCAGCGCGACGCCGAGGCCGGCGAGGATCGAGACCAGCAGGATCAGCCCTGGCACCTTGGCGAGCACGGTCTTGCCGTCGGCCGCCATGTGCACGAACAGCGCGCCTGCCGGCGAGCCGGGTGCCGACAATTCGGTCATCACCATCGAGGTGATCATGGCGGAGAAACACATCATCGAGCCGACCGAGAGGTCGATGCCGCCGGTGATGATCACGAAGGTCACGCCCAGCGTGGCAATGGCGATGAAGGAAAAGTTCTTCGCCACGTTCTGCATGTTGCCTTCGGTGAAGAAGTACGGGCTGGCGAAATGCATGATCACCAGCAACACCGCCAGCGCGAGCAGGACATAGCCGGTCTGTGACGCGAAGATGCCGCGCTGCCACCATCTGATCCGGCCGACATTGGTGAAGCTGATCGGAGATTCCAGGGGCATGGCCATCACGCCGCCTCCTTCGCGCCGGTGATCAGGGCGGTGACCTCCTCGGGCGAAGTCTGGTGGATCGGCTTGTCGGCGCGCTTCTCGCCGCGGCGCATGACGACCACGCGGTCGCACACCGCGAACACGTCGGGCATGCGGTGCGAGATCAGCATCACGGCGACACCCTGCTCCTTCAGCCGGTGGATCAGGCCGAGCACCTGCTCGACCTGGCGGACCGAAATCGCGGCCGTCGGCTCATCCATCATCACCAGCCGCGCATTGGAGAGCCGCGTCCGCGCGATCGCGACCGCCTGGCGCTGGCCGCCCGACATTTGCTTGACGAGATCATCGGGGCGGGTCTCCGAGCGCAATTCGCCGAACAGCTCCAGCGCCCGCGCCGCCATCGCCTTGTGGTCGAGCAACGCAATGGGTCCGAATGTGCGCTTCAGCTCGCGGCCGAGGAAGACGTTGGCAGCGGCGGTCAGATTGTCGGCGAGTGCGAGATCCTGGTAGACGACCTCGATGCCGACGGTGCGGGCATCGAGCGGTCGGCTGAAATGGACCGCATTGCCGGCAAAGCGGATCTCGCCATGGCTGGGGCGGAAATTGCCGGCGATGATCTTGACCAGCGTCGACTTACCGGCGCCGTTGTCGCCCATCAGGCCGACGACCTCGCCCGGGAACACCTGCATGTCGACCTCATGCAGCGCCCGGATCGCGCCGAACTCCTTGCCGATGCCAGTCAGCTCGAGCACCGGCGTTGCTTCAGCGCTTGTCATCAGCGGCCTTCCTCAGACATGTCGGTTGACCAGGGATTCCAGATATTCCTGCCGACCCGAGCGCGGCTGCGGGTCGAAGCCGGGGCCGAGCGCACGGTCGGCGAGATCGGCGAGCGAACGCTGGCCGCCGAGAATGGCCTGGCCCTCGGGCCCGGCCCATCCTTCGTAGCGCTTGGCAAGCGGTGTGGTGAGCACGCCGGCGTCGAGCATGTCGGCAGCGGCGAGGAAGGCGCGCGCGCAGGCATCCATCGAGCCGACATGGGCGTGGATCAGATCGTCGGGATCGATCGACTGACGTCTGATTTTGGCATCAAAATTGAGCCCGCCCGCGGTGAAGCCACCGTGGCTCAGGATCTCGTGGAACACCAAGGCGAGCTCCGGCACGTTCATCGCGAACTGGTCGGTGTCCCAGCCGAGCAGATCGTCGCCGCGGTTGACGTCGAGCGAGCCGAACACGCCGAGCGCCTCGGCGAGCGCAACCTCGTGATGGAAGGAGTGACCGGCGAGGATGGCGTGGTTCTGCTCGATGTTGAGCTTGACGTCGTTCAGGAGATCGTAGCGCTCGAGGAAGCCGTAACAGGTGGCGACGTCGAAATCGTATTGATGCTTGGTCGGCTCCTTCGGCTTGGGCTCGATCAGGATCGGTCCCTTGAAGCCTATTCTGTGCTTGTGCTCGACCACCAGCGAGACGAAGCGGCCGAGCTGGTCAAGCTCGCGCTTGAGATCGGTGTTGAGCAGCGTCTCGTAGCCCTCGCGCCCGCCCCATAGCACGTAATTCTGGCCGCCGAGCCGGTGCGTCACCTCCAGCGCGGCGCGGACCTGGCCGGCGGCATAGGTGAAGATATCGGGGTCCGGATTGGTCGCGGCGCCCGCCATGTAGCGACGATGCGTGAACAGATTGGCTGTGCCCCAGAGCAGGCGGACCTTCGCGGAAGCCATCTTCGCCTCGAACAGATCGGCAATCGCGTTGAGATTGGCGACGGACTCGCTAAGCGAGGCGCCTTCCGGCGCTGCATCGACGTCGTGGAAGGTGAAGAACGGCACGTCCAGCAGGCGGAACAGCTCGAAGGCAACATCGGCCTTGGCCCGCGCCAGCGCCATCGCATCGGTACCGTCGTGCCAGGGCCGCAGGAAGGTCTCGCCGCCGAAGGGGTCTGCGCCCGGCCAGCAGAACGAATGCCAATAGCAGACCGCAAATCGTAAGTGGTCCTCCAGCCGGCGGCCATGCACGAGGCGGTCCTTGTCGTACCAGCGGAAGGCGAGCGTGTTGTCCGCATCTTTGCCGGCAAAGGCGACAGGCGTGCTGGCCTCGAAGAATTTGGCTGACGCGTTCACTCAGGCAGTCTCCTTCAATGCAGGATAAAGCGCCCGCCAGCGCAGATAGGCCTCGTCATAGGCCGCAGTGACGGATGGGCGGGGTGTGAAGCTCGCGAGCCGCCGCGGGGGTTTGCAGACCTCTGCGGGGTCCTCGCCGGTCGCGGCGATACGGCCGAGCCGCGCAACGCCGAGCGCGGCGCCCACTTCGCCTTCCTCAACGCGATGAACGGGAATGCCGAGCACGTCGGCGCAGATCTGCGCCCACAGCGGCGAGCGCGAGCCACCGCCGACCAGATCGAGCTCAGCAAGCGGCCCACTCGCTGAGCTCAGCGCGGCCAGATTGTCGCGCGCGGCAAAGGCGACGCCTTCGAGCACGGCCTGGACGATCTGCGCCCGCCCGGTCGCACCGCGCAAGCCCACAAAGGCCCCGCTCGCGGTAGCATCGTTGTGCGGCGTACGCTCGCCATCGAGATACGGCAGGAAGGAGACGGGGCTGGGCCCGTCGACGCGCTCGCCGAGCGGTGCCAAGAGCGCTGCGGCCGGAGTCTCCATCACGCCAGACAGCCAGGCGAGCGAGGCCGCGGCCGACAGCATCACCCCCATCTGATGCCAGAGGCCGGGCAGCGCATGGCAGAAGGCATGCACGGCCGAAGCCGGCGCCGGCGCGAAGCGGTCGGTGACGCGGAAGACCACGCCCGAGGTGCCCAGCGACAGGAAAGCATTGCCCGGCGCGATCGCGCCAAGCCCGATCGCGCTCGCCGCATTGTCGCCGGCGCCGCCGGCGACCACGACATCCGCAGTCATGCCCCAGCGCTGCGCGTATTCCGACGCGAGCACCGCGCTCACCTCGCTGCCCTCGACGAGGCGCGGCATGTGATGCAGATCGAGCCCGGTGGCATGCAGCAACAGTGCCGACCAGCGGCGCAGACCAACATCCAGCCACAGCGTGCCGGCGGCGTCCGACATGTCCTCGACCATTTCGCCGGTGAGGCGATAGCGGACATAGGCCTTGGGCAGCAGCACCTTTGCGACGCGATCGAAGATCTTTGGCTCATGCCGCGCCACCCAGAGCAGCTTCGGCGCGGTGAAGCCAGGCATGGCGAGATTGCCGGCGATCGCGTGCAACGACGGACAGCGCCGCTCCAGCATGGCGCATTCGGCGTGCGAGCGGCCGTCGTTCCAGAGAATCGCGGAACGCAGCGGCCGCCCATCCTCGCCAAGCAGCGTCGCGCCATGCATCTGGCCCGACAGCCCGATGCCGGCGACCCGCGCGACCTCGCGCGGATGGCGGGCGGCGAGATCGTCCACCGCGCCGATCGCCGCATCGACCCAGGCGTCCGGATCCTGCTCGGACCACAGCGGCGCCGGGTGCGACAGCGCAAGCTCGCGCGCGGCCGTTGCGACAATCGCGCCGGCTTCGCTCACGAGCACCGCTTTCACACCGGATGTGCCGATGTCTAGTCCGAGATACACGCCATCCTCCCTTTTGCCTGTCGCGGTGCGCGAGCTTGACGTCGCATTCACCGCTGCAGACCATTTTGAAATCCAGCTGCCACTAGGGCAGATTGTCCCGCATCACGATGTCGATCCTGATCTTCTCCTGTTCGCGCAAGATCGGCTCGCCGCGGGCGAGCGCGAGCAGAACGCGCACGGCGGCACGCGCCTCATGGCCAGGGTTCTGCGAGATCGCCGCATGCATCACGCCCTGCAACAGCAGCCGCCGTGTCAACGCGGTGACGTCGTGCCCGACGAACACCACCTGCTTTTCGCGGCCGGCATCGGTCAAAGCCTTGGCTACGCCTTGCGTGCCGGCGCCGACGTTATAAAGCCCGACAATGTCAGCATGCCTGCCGAACAGCCGCGCCAATACTTGCTCCGAACGCTCGTCCTCGTCGCGCCCTTCCAGCACCGGCAGCACGCTGAGACCGGGGAATTCCGTCGCCATCACCTGGTTGAAGCCGAAGATGCGCTCGGCGTGGTCGCGCAGGCCCTGCGAGCCCGCGACGATCGCGACCTTGCCGGACCTCTGGCCGACCAGCCGCCCGACCAGCGCGCCGGCGGTGCGACCCGCAGCGATGTTGTCGATGCCGACATAATGATGGCGGCGCGAGGACGGCACGTCCGAGACCAGCGTCACCACCTTGGCGCCGGCATCGACGAGATCATTGATGGCGGCGCGAACACTCGGATGATCCAGCGCCACCACGGCGATGCCATCGTAATCGCCCGATAGCGCCTCCAGCGTGCCTGCGAGCGCGGAGGGGTCGAACACGTCGGTCGGCACCATCTCGACGCTGAGGCGGCGGGCCGACAGCCAGGCCGACATTTCGCCGAGATAGGCTTCGATCTGCTGCATGAACGGGTTCGAGCCCGACGGCATCACGAAGGCGAAGCGCCGGGCGCGGCTGCGGGCGAGCTCGGCGGCCGCAACGTGCGGCTGGAACGAATTGCGCTCGATCGCCGCCTTGACGCGCCGGACCGTGTCCGGGCGGACGCCCGGGCGGTTGTGGAGGACGCGGTCGACCGTGGCGAGGCTGACGCCGGCCTCGCGGGCGATATCCTTCAGCGTCAGCGCAGTTGGGGTGAGCGTCTCGGCCATGGCTGAAGGCTAGCAGAGGTGTTTTGAGGTGCGCAACTCATTTTGAGGAATGATGGGGTTTGGCTCCGCCCTCCCAGGAACAGGTCCTCCACTCGGCCGTTGCCGCCGCGTGCGTAACGACATCACCCATGATCCCGGCGAGGGCCTGAGCCCGACGCTCGAGCGCAACATCCAGGCGCTCGTCGCGCGTCGCCGTGGGGAGCAGCGGGCTGCCACGAACCAGGAAAAACTCGCCGACGCGATCACGGCCTTCACCGGCAGCATGCCGTTCGTTTATCTCCACCTGGCCATATTTGGTTTCTGGATCATCGCCAATCTGAATTGGCTGCCGGGGATCCCGGTCTGGGACGAAAGTTTTGTGGTGCTCGCGATGATCGCCTCGGTGGAAGCGATTTTCCTCTCCACCTTCGTGCTGATTTCGCAGAACCGCATGACCGCGGCCGCGGACAAGCGCGCCGATCTCGACCTCCAGATCAGCCTGCTCGCCGAGCATGAACTGACCAAGGTTGCCCGCCTGCTCACGCAGGTCGCCGAGCGGCTCGACGTCAAACCTGACTCGAAGCGCGATCTGGAGGAAGCGGCCCGGGACATCGCCCCCGAACGCGTGCTCGACAAGATCGAGGAGACGCGAAGAAGTTGAGGCTGCATGCACCTTGCGCCAGTCGGCTGCATGCACCTTGCGCCAGTCGGCAGGCTCAGCTGGTGGTCAGATCCAGCGTCAGGAACAGGCTGTTGGGATCCTCGACATAGCCTTCGAATGGACCGCAGGCGACGAAGCCGTGGGCCTGATAGAGGGCGTGCGCGGGTTTGAAATAACCCCAGGAGCCGGTTTCCAGGCTGAGCCGCGTCATGCCGCGCATGCGGGCTTCACTGATGATGTGGCGGAGCATCTGGCCGCCGAAGCCGCGCCGGCGTGTGGTCTGCAGCGTGTGCATCGACTTCACCTCGCCGTGGTCGGCCGAAAGCGTCTTCAGCGCGCCGGTGGCGACCAGTGTCTCGCCGTCCCAGCCGGTCCAGAATCCGATGTCGGGTGCACGAAGACCCGAGAGATCAAGTGCATGGGCGCTACCGGGCGCGGTCTGCGCCCGCGCCGCCGTGACGTGATGATCGAGCAGCGCGATGACACGGGGATCAAAGGTGTCGCCGGGGCGGATGTGCATCGTCAGGGCCTCACTCCAGGGTCTCGGATCGCATCGGTGCCCTCACATCTTGCCGTAGGAAGCGCCGCGCCGCGTGATGATGACGTAGCGCGCATCCTGCCGGGTCTCGTTCTCGAAAATCACCGCGCGCATCACGTCGAAATCCAGACAATCGCCCTCGTGCAACCGCACCGCCTTGGCGTCGATATGCACGGCGATGGCTCCCTCCAGCATCAATAATTGTTGGGTGAAGGCGTTGCGGCCCCAGGGACTGTACGGCACCCGCGCGCCGGCCGGCAGGTCGACGACGATGATCTCGATCCCGCTCGCCGCATCGGTTGGCGAGGCGTGGCGCCTTCGATAGCCGCTCTCGGGATCGCGCCAATGCGGCTGATCGGCAAGTCGCACCAGCCGCTCGGGCGGCTTCTCGGCCAGTGCGACCACATCGCTGAGCGACACGTCGAGCGCTGCGCAGAGTTTTCCGAGCAGCGCAGCCGTCGCACTGCTCTGCGCCCGCTCCACCCGCCCGATCATGGCCCGGCTGACGCCGGACCGAGTTGCCAGTTCGTTCAACGTCATGCCGGCCTGGGTCCGCAGCGTCTTCAGGCGGCGGCCGACCGCACGATCGAGTTTCTGCTGGTCCATTTTTTTAGCCCCGGCCTTCATCCAAGCGTTGCCCGGCGCAAGGACCGCATGCCGCCTCGACCAACCTAAGCCGGGCGAGAGGCGAATGCCGGGAGCGCCAGTCCAATATATTAGAATCTTTGCGCAGCCGGGACACCCGATTAGGATGCTTCCCATAAGCAGGACCGGGAGGCGACATGGGCGAGCCGACGCAGCGGACGATCAAGGCCAACGGTATCAGCCTCAACATCGCCGAGCAGGGCGAGGGGCCAATGGTGCTGCTCTGCCACGGCTTTCCGGAAGGCTGGTACTCCTGGCGCCACCAGCTCGAGGCGCTGGCAGCGGCCGGCTACCGCGCTGTTGCGCCCGACATGCGCGGCTATGGCAAGAGCGACCGGCCCGAAGCCATCGACCAGTATACGATCTTGCACATGGTCGGCGATCTCGTCGGCGTGCTCGACGCGTTCGAGGCGAAGGACGCCGTGATCGTCGGGCATGATTGGGGTGCGACAATTGCCTGGCACACGGCGCGCCTGCGTCCCGATCGCTTCCGCGCCGCTGCCATTCTCAGCGTACCCTATCGCCCGCGCAGTCCCGTGCGGCCGACCAGCGTCATGCCGCGGACAGCGGATGCGCAGTTCTATCAGTTGTACTTTCAGGAGCCCGGTGTCGCCGAAGCGGAGTTCGAACGGGATCCGCGCGCTACGCTCGGCGCCATGCTCTTCGGCGGTTCCGGCGAAGGGGCGGCGGCGATCCGCGCCAATGCCGAGCGCGCCGGCAGGACCGTCGGCATCGGGATGGTCTCGCGCAAGGATGGCATGTTGCCGAAGGTGCAGGTGCCGCTGCCCTCATGGCTGAGCGTCGCCGACCTCGATCATTACGGCGCCGAATTTGCCCGCAGCGGGTTTCGCGGGCCGCTCAACTATTACCGTAACATCGATCGCAACTGGGAGCTGATGGCGGCCTTCGAGGGGGTGAAGGTGACCGTGCCCTCACTCTTCATCGCCGGCGACCGTGACATGGTCATTGCCTTCCCCGGTGCCGCCGAGCATCTCGCCAACATGAGACAATGGGTGCCGCAGCTACGCGAGATCAAGATGCTGCCGGGCTGCGGACATTGGACGCAGCAGGAGCGGCCGGCGGAGGTGAACGCGGCGATCGTCGAATTCCTGCGAAGCCTGCCGAACTGAAGCTTGGAGCGGGCGAAGGGAATCGAACCCTCGTATGCAGCTTGGGAAGCTGCCGTTCTACCATTGAACTACGCCCGCGCACGCGTGCTTCGCGCACCCCCTGATTAGCCGAGACGGCGCCGCGAGCCAAGCGCTTTGGCGCAGGCAACCTGACGCTTCTTAACGGTTTGGCAAGATTCCAGGTGCGCCGGATTGTGGCGGTGTTATGATTTCGTGTCTGGGGAGACGTGCACTGAGTGGGGCGTGTGCATCGTGGGGCGTGGTTACGCGATCTTCGACACGGCCATAGGGCGCTGCGGCATCGTCTGGAGCAGCACCGGCGTGGTCGCGGTGCAATTGCCGGAGGCGCGGGAGATCGACACCCGCCGCCGGATTTTTGCGGTCCATCCCGAGGCGCGTGAGCAACGGCCGTCCAAAAACGCCGAGCTTGCAATCGAGGGCATCGTGGGCCTGCTGCAGGGCAGCGACCCCGATTTTTCCGACGTCAGCCTGGAAGCCGGCGGCGTGCCCGCCTTCAACCGGCGCGTCTACGAATACGCCTGCACCATTCCGCGCGGGGACACGCGCACTTATCACGAGGTTGCGAAGGCGCTTGGCGCCTCCGGTGCCGCGCATTCGGTGGCGCAGGCGATCGCAAAAAATCCCTACATGCTGATCGTCCCCTGCCACCGGGTGCTGGAGGCCGGCAATTACACCGACCGACTCTCGCCCTACGCCGGCGTGATCTCCAAGCGACGGCTGCTGGCGCTCGAGGGCGCCCATCCCATCGCCAGCAAGACGCTGTTCGAGGTGCTGCTGCCGGTTGCCCCGCCACGCGCGCCTACCTAGATAGGCGGCATGGAAGCGACCACGCTGCTGACGACGCCATCGCTGACGGTCTCCGAATTTCGCTGCGATGCGGGACCGGAGGACACGCCATTTGCGGAATGCCGCACCGGCCATTCCATCGCCTACGTCCGCTCCGGCAGCTTCGGCTGCCATTGCCGCGCCGGCTTCTTCGAACTGGTGGCGGGCTCGATGCTGGTCGGCGCCCCCGGCGAGGAATACACCTGCACGCATGAGCACGTGTGCGGCGACGTCTGCCTGTCCTTTTTCCTCAGTGAAGATCTGGTCGACGCGCTCGGGGGACGCCGCGAGGTCTGGCAGGTCGGCGCGACGTCGCCGCTGCCCGAACTGATGGTGCTGGGCGAGCTGGCCCAGACGGCGGCAGATGGCAACAGCGATCTCGGCCTCGACGAGGTTGGCCAAATCCTGGCCGGCCGCTTCATTGAGGTCGTCTCGGGCAAGGCGCGCAAGCCGGCGCGGCCCACTGCGCGCGACCGCCGCCGCGCGGTGGAAGCCGCGCTGTGGATCGACGACAATTCGCATGCCGAGCTCGACCTCGAGCAGGCAGCAAAGCAGGCCGGCCTCAGCCCGTTCCATTTCCTGCGGCTGTTCTCGGCCGTGCTCGGTGTCACCCCGCATCAATATCTGGTGCGCTCGCGCCTGCGACACGCCGCGCGGCTGCTCACCGAGGACGATACCGCGGTCACCGACATCGCCTATGACGTCGGCTTTGGCGATCTCTCCAACTTCGTCCGCACCTTCCATCGCGCCGCGGGCGTCTCGCCGACCAAGTTCCGGCAGGCCTCGAAGGGACAGCGCAAGATTCTCGACGAAAGACTGGCTGTGAACTGATGGGGCTCAGCGCTAAGCCTTCCTTGACCAGACGCGGCGGAATAGATCGCCTCCCGTGCACCGCGATAAAGTCCGACCGAAGCGTGCCGCGAGACGCAACGTGGAATGGATCCTGATCATCGGCATCGGCGCCTTCGCCTACTACCGCATGAGGCGTGCGCATGAGAAGGCGGACGAATATGCCGCAACCGGTATGGCGCGATCACCGCTGTACTGGTCAACCGCGGCGCTCACCATGACGTTGCTCGGCCTCTCCCTTTACATGGCTCATCTTGGGCACGAGGGGACGATTCCATGGGCCTATTGGTTGATCGTGGTTGTTCTGTTCATAATAATCCTGCTGCTGCGCCGCGCCTTGAAATGGCGCTACCCGATCTAGCTAGCACGGGCGGAGAGCAAGATTCTCCAAGAGCAGCTTGCCCTCAACTGACTAGGTTCGTCTCCGGCGCGCGCCATCAAGCGGCGCGCTTCTGCAATGGAGACGATCATGTACGACCACATCGGATTGCGCGTTGCCGACCTCGATGCCGCCACGCGCTTCTACACAGCAGTGCTGGCGCCGCTCGGCTATGTCCTGTGCTCGAGCGGCGACGGCTATGCCGGCTTCGGGCCGACGGGCGAGCCGGCGCTGTGGCTGCACCTCAACAAGGGACGCAGGGCCGACGGCGCGCATATCGCGTTTCGCGCCAAGGGTCACGACGCGGTCAAGGCGTTCCACAGCGAAGGCCTGAAGAACGGCGGTCGCGACAATGGCGGCGCCGGGCCGCGCAAGGATTACAGCCCGACCTATTATGCGGCGTTTTTGATCGACCCTGATGGCAACAATGTCGAGGCGGTTTGTGCGTGAGCGTGCTCGCGCCTCGCTACAAGCCGTCATGCCCCGGCTTGCCGCCTTCGCTAAAGCTTCGGCGGCCGAGCACCCTTGAGGCCCCGGCGTAGCCTTGGCGAAGCCGGGACCGGGCATCCCGTACGCCGCGGCTTCTCGATCCTATCACGTCGATCTCTGGAATACTGGTTCGCCCGATCAAGTCGGGCGATGACACCTGAGATGACGGCCCTATCGCCCGCCTCTCCACATTATAGGAATCCCCATGGCCTCCATCCACAATGACATTCCCCTTCCCGCCTCCGCGCGCGACGTCTGGGACGCGGTGCGCGACTTCGGCGCGCTGCATCAGCGGCTGGTGCCGGGCTTCGTCACCGCCTGCAACCTCGACGGCGATGCGCGCATCGTCACCTTTGCCAACGGTTCGGTGGCACGCGAGGTGCTGGTCGATTGCGACGACGCGCGACGACGGCTGGTCTATGCGATCAACAACGAGCGGCTGAAGCACTACAGCGCCTGCGTGCAGGTGATCGCCGAGGACGAGACGCGGTGCCGCCTGGTCTGGACCATCGACATGTTGCCGAACGAGCTTGCATCCTATGTTCAGGGACAGACCAGCGAAGCCGTGATCGCGTTGCACAGGGCTTTTCCGCCCGCCGCGGCGTGACCTTTCTCACAGCGATCCGCCCTCGCCAGCCGTAACCATGCGACGTGCGTCCGGTTGGCTCCGCTTTCCCGGCGGAGCCACGCACGCGAGGAGCATGCCATGAGAGGTGCGGACAAGGTGATCTGCCAGGCGGCCGCCGTGCTGCTATTGTTTTCCGTCGCGAGCACGCCGGCGAAGGCGCAGCTTGCGGGTTTTGGTGGTGGTGCCGATGGCGAGGACATGATGGCCCAGATGGCGCCAATGCTGGAGATGATGAAGGCGAAGATGGGCAAGCACCGCTTCGCCATGCTGATGCAGACCATGGGCCCGATGATGAGTCGCATGATGGAGAACGGCGGCGGGCTCGGCGGCATGATGGGCGGCGGCCTGTCCGGCGGCAATCTCGGCGGCGGCTTCGGTGCGCCGAACTACGGCGGCTACACGCCGATGAGCGGCGGCTATATGCCGGCCGGGCTCGGCGGCATGGGCGGCCGCGACGTCATGGGCATGCTCGGCGGCGCCGGAGGCGGAGACATGATGGCGATGATCCCGCAATTGATGCGGCTCGCCAATGCCGGCGGCGGCCATCGCCGCCACAGGCATCGCTAGTCGGCAGCAGCTGACAGAGCTGGCCTGATCGCAGGTTTCATCTTGCGCGGTCCCCAGCGGGTCAGCACCACGCTGGAGCACGACAGCAGGCCGAGCACGACCATCGAGCTTGCGGCGAGCCAGAAGAAGCTCTGCGCTGTAGCGCCGTGGGCCGACAGCCACCAGCCACAAGCGGCGATGTAGATCAATCGCGCGGTCTGCGCCAGCACCGGCCCGATCACCTTGGCGGCGCCCTGCGAGGAGAAATACATCGTCGTTGCAAGGCCGAAGAAGGCGTAGAACGGTCCGACCGTCGAGAGATATTGATGGCTCGCCGCGCGCACGGCCACGCTGTCGGTGAAGATGTTGACCCAGAGATCGGGGAAGATCGCAACGAGGCATGCCGGCGCGCCGACCGCCACGAAGGCCGCAGCACTGGCGATCCAGGCGATGCGCCGGGCGCGCGCGATGCGGCCCGCCCCGATCGCCATCCCGACCATCGGCACACAGGCGATGCCGAACGAGAATGCGATCGAGGTCAGCAGGAATTCCAGCCGCGCGCCGATACCGTAGCCGGCGAGAATCGCGGTGCCGAACTGCGCCAGTATGTGAGTGAAGATCGAGATCGTCAGCACCGATTGCAGCGGCGAGAAGCAGGCGATGGCGCCGACCTTCAGGATGTCGAAAAACATCGCCCATTGGATGCGCAGGCCGCGCAGCTTCAGGACGATTCGGGCGCGGCCGGAGAACAGATACCAGCCCATCGCGCCGATGTTCATGCAATAGGCGATCAGCGCGCCGGCCGCGACGCCGCGCATGCCGAGCTGCGGCACCGGCCCGAGCCCAAGGCCCAGCGTGCCCCCCAGCACGATCTGCCAGACCGCCGAGTTGAGGATCAACAGCGACGGCAGCTTCATGTTGCCGGTACCGCGCAGGACGCCCGCCAGGGTGTTGAGCAGCCAGGGCAGCACCGCGCCGCCGAAAAACACCTGCGTGTAGGCGATGGCGTGGGTCAGCACATTGCCGCGGCCGCCGAGCAATTCCAGCAGGCGCGGCCCGAAGATCAGCATTCCCAGCATGAAGACGAGACCGAAGCTGATGCCGATCAGAATCGCGTGCACGGCGAGCGTTCCGGCGCGCTCGCGATCCCCGGCGCCGAGCGCACGCGCGATGGCGGAGGCCACCGCGCCGCCCATGGCGCCGCCCGACATCGTCATGGTCAGAATCACGGTCGGAAACACCAGCGCCATCGCGGCCAGCGCCTCGACGCCGAGCCGGCCGACATAGGAGGTCTCGGCGATCACCACGCACATGCCGGCCGACAACCCGATCACGTTCGGCCAAGCGAGCCCAAGCAGCGTGCGCAGGATCGGACCGTCGGTCAGCGCGCTCCTGACCGGCCGCGGAGGCGGCGGCAGCGGGCGCTCCTGTTCATCGACCGGGATTTCGGCGATGTCGGACATGTCTTCTCCCGGACACGAGCGCCATTTGCGGCGCGGCAATAAACAGGTGTGCCAATCAATCTATTCGCGCGCAGGGCGCGGCAGGGCTTGTTAGCATGGCGGGCGCCGATTCCTCCTGCGTCAGGTGCAGGCGTGCCCTGCGGCGGCGGCTTGTCACCGTCGCTATTCAATCGTCCAGACCAGCGGCGGGCGGCCGCCCTTCGCGGTGTGCATGCGCACGCCTATGTTTCTTCCGCATCCTGCAGCGAGGCCTTCGAACAATCCTTCCAGCACCTTGGCGCAGGTTTGGTGATAGTCGGCGACATCGTCCATCAGCCTCCAGCTCTGCTGATGGATTGCAAAGGCGCCTTCGGATTGCGAGGTCTCGGCCGCATCGTCCTGCGCGGCAAACAGCGCGCTCAGGAACGATGCGAATTCGCCCGCACCGCCGCGGCTCATCGCCAACGCCGCCGCGACCTCGTCGAAATATTGCATGCCGATCAGCTTGCCGGTGAGATGCAGGAGATAGCCGGCGTCCTCGGGGCCGAACAGCTGCACCATCACGGGCGCGGCGGTGCGGACATATTCCATTGCGTAGTTGCGATAGGCTTTTTCGAGCCGCGGTTTCGGCCAGCTCGCCACCGGCAAAGCCGGCGCGGTCTTCGCATCGAACGTAGGGGCCTCCAGATGCCGCGCGAACACCAGGCGCTGGTCAAGATCGAGCGGATGATCGTATTGATGATAATAGCCTTCGAGCCCATCCTGGCCGTCGACGCTCTGCTTGGTGCAGACGAAGCCGAGGCGGAGATCGCCGAGGGCTACGCCGTTGTTGGCGTGCCAGCCACGCAGCATCGCGCAGCTGACTTCGCCCGGCACGCCGCAGATCGCGGTGCCCTTCCAGATCCAACGCGGCGGCGGATAGCGGATCCAGGCCTTGGTGTCGCTCTCATACATGTATTCGACATGCACGCCGCCGATCCAGTTCGAGAGATAGTGATATTGCGCGGCAGCCACCGCCGGCGGCAGATGACGGAGGCCGAGCTTTTCCAGCCCCGGCAGGAAGCGCTCCTGCTGCTGGCGGCGGAACACGCGGAAGACAAATTCAGCGGCATCCGCCGTGCCGCGCCGCGTGACCACGGTGAGGATCAGGCCGGTGAAGTAGGCGTGATAGAGATCGGCGACCGCGCGCCAGCGTTTCCGTTGGGCTTGCTGCGCTGTGTCTGATGCGGCGGTCATGTTCGCTCCCGATCGTTGTTTTGATCGAATGTGTCACTGCACCCGGTGACAGGCAACATGGCACGCATGCAGACCGCCCTGCACGACGGCCCGTCAATTCCGCATCACGAATTTTGCGCAGCCTTGGCCGCGCGTTCGCGCTCGATGCGCTCCGTCACGTCGCGCGCCATCGCGACCGATCCGAGCACGGCTCCGCCGGCATCCCGTACCAGCGCGAAGGTCATCTCAATGTAGAGCTTGCGCCCGCTCTTGTGCAGCGCGCGTGTCAGCGTCGGCTTGCCCGCGAGCTTCATCGTGCCGCTGGCCAGCGCAGCCTCGAAGCCTTTCCAGTGCGCGGCGCGCAGATGCTCGGGAATGATCAGATCGAGGTTCTGGCCGAGCGCCTCCCCGGCGGAGAAACCGAACAAGGCGGCCGATGCCCGATTCCAGCGCATGATCGTGCCGGAGCGATCCGAATAGATCAGCGCGTCCGCGACGTCGTCGATGATTCTCGCGTCGAGTTGGGATGGATTGGTCATGACACCACCTCGCATGTAGCCCGGACTTCGGCTCGCATCCTGACACATACTCGGTGTCATCGCCCGACTTGATCGGGCGATCCAGTACTCCGCTGCGGAAGTTTCTTGCAACGAACTATCGCCGCAGAGTACTGGATGCCCCGGCCAAGCCGGGCATGACAGCGGAGCGTGGGGCTAGCGCTAGACCCGGAAATGCTTGCTCAGCTTCAGCCCCTGCGCCTGGTAGTTCGAGCCGATGCGCTGGCCGTACATCGCATCGGGACGCGCCAGCATCTTCTCGTAGACGAGGCGGCCGACGATCTGGCCATGCTCGAGGATGAAGGGCACCTCGCGCGAGCGCACCTCCAGCACGGCGCGCGCGCCTTGCCCGCCGGCACCGGCATAGCCGAAGCCGGGATCGAAGAAACCGGCATAATGCACGCGGAATTCGCCGACCAAGGGATCGAACGGCACCATCTCCGCGGCGTAATCGGGCGGGACCTGCACGGCCTCTTTCGAGGCCAGGATGTAGAACTCGCCGGGATCGAGGATCAGGCTGCCGTCGGGACGGGCCGACATCGGCTCCCAAAAATCTTCCACCGCATAGCCGGAGCGGCGGTCGACGTCGACGACGCCGGTGTGGCGCTTGGCGCGGTAACCGACGAAGCCGTTGGCCTTCTCGCCGGAGAGGTCAACCGAGACAGCGACGCCGCCGGACAGATCGGCATCGTCGATGTCGACGAGGCGCTCGGTCGCATGCAAGCCATCGAGCTCGTCGGCATTGAGGATGGCGTCACCGGTGCGGAAGCGTACCTGGGACAGGCGCGAGCCCTCGCGCACCAGCACCGGAAACGTCTTCGGGCTGATCTCGGCATAGAGCGGGCCGTGATAACCGGCGCCGATCATGTCGAAGCGGCGGGTCCCGTCGGCGATCACGCGGGTGAAGACGTCGAGCCGGCCGGTCGAGCTCTTGGGATTCGCGGCCGCGACGATCTCCGGCGGCAGCGCGAGGCTCTCCAGCAGCGGCACGATGTAGACGCAGTTGGTCTCGAGCACCGCGCCGTCGGCAAGGCTGAACTCGTGCAGCTTCAATTCGTCGATGCGCTCGGCGACGGTGGCGCCGGGACCGGGCAGGAAGCTGGCGCGGACGCGATAGGCGATGTCGCCGAGGCGCAGATCGAGGCTCGCCGGCTGGATCTGGCTTTCGACGAAGTCGTAGGCGGGCAGGATCAGCCCCGCCTCTGCCATCGCCGCAATCATGCGGTCAGGCAGGATACCATTGGCGTCGGCAGCGACCGTGAACGTCAACCGGGGGTCCTCAGCAAGGGGCAAACGCATCCCGAGATACGGGAAATACTAGCCTTTTACGGCTATCCGATGGACGCCTTGACGGAAAGGGCATTGCGGAATATGAGCATCACTTATCCCGTGGTGATTTGAGCCGGCCGGCTTGCAGCCACGTTAAATAAGTCGCTAAACAGGCCGGGGACCTCTGTGATCCCGGCCCATGGAGATATCCAGGCCGGTTTTTTTGTGACCATTTTTGCTCGAATGGTCATGTCGGAGGTCCTATGTCGAAGTCGCCTGCCACTTACCGTCCCGAAACCCGCCTGGTCCATTCCGGCACCCTGCGCTCGCAATATGGCGAGACGTCGGAGGCGCTGTTCCTGACGCAAGGGTACGTCTACAACAGCGCCGAGGAGTGCGAGGCGCGGTTCAAGGGCGAGGACCCCGGCTTCATCTATTCGCGCTATTCCAATCCGACCATCGCGATGTTCGAGCGCCGCATGATCGAGCTCGAAGGCGCCGAAGCCGCTCGCTCGGCGGCCACCGGCATGGCCGCGGTGACGACTGCGATCCTGGCGCCCCTGAAGGCGGGCGATCATGTGGTGGCGTCGCGCGCGCTGTTCGGCTCGTGCCTCTATGTGGTGCAGGATCTGCTGCCGCGCTACGGCATCGAGACCACGCTGGTCGACGGCCTCGACCTCGACCAATGGCAGCGCGCTCTCAAGCCGAACACCAAGACGTTCTTCCTGGAGAGCCCGACCAATCCGACGTTAGATGTGCTCGACATTCCCTCGATCGCCGAGATCGCGCACAAGGGCGGCGCGCGACTGGTGGTCGACAACGTGTTCGCAACCCCGATCTGGCAGAGCCCGCTCGCGCTCGGGGCCGACGTCGTGGTCTATTCCGCGACCAAGCATATCGACGGCCAGGGGCGGTGTCTCGGCGGCATCATCCTGTCCTCGGAAGCCTTCATCGCCGAGCACATCCACAATTTCATGCGCCAGACCGGCCCGTCGATCTCGCCGTTCAACGCCTGGGTCCTGCTCAAGGGCCTGGAAACGCTGGGCGTGCGCGTGCGCGCGCAGACCGACACCGCAGCGCGCATTGCCGAGGTGCTGGCGAGCCATCCCAAGATCTCGCGGCTGGTCTATCCCGGCCGCGCCGATCATCCTCAGGCCGCGCTGGTGAAGAAGCAGATGCGTGGCGGCTCGACGCTGGTCGGCTTCGAGTTGAAGGGCGGCAAGCAGGCGGCGTTTCGCGTGCTCAATGAGTTGAAGCTGGCGAAGATCTCCAACAATCTCGGCGACGCCAAGAGCCTCGTCACGCATCCGGCCACTACGACGCATCAGCGTCTGAAGCCCGAAGACCGCGCCGCGCTCGGCATCAGCGAAGGCTTCATCCGCTTCTCCGCCGGGCTCGAGCATGCGGAAGATCTGATCGAGGATCTGACCGCGGCGCTGGAGAAGGCGTGATCTTCTTACCCTCCCCTGGAGGGGGAGGGTCGGCTCACATGGAGCGCAACGAAATGTGAGACGGGGTGGGGTGACGGTCTTTCCGCATCCAACGCCCGAGCGGAGAGATCACCCACCCCGCTCGCCTGTGCGCGATCGACCCTCCCCCTCCCAGGGGAGGGTGAAGCAACCTACATCGGCCGATACGTGCGCACATCCGCGGGCACGTTCACACCGAGCTTGATCTGGCCGACGGAGCGGATGATGTCATCGGCGAGGAGTTGGGCGAAGCATGCGTAGCCCCAATCGTTCATGTGCAGGCCGTCGGCGATAACGAAACTCTCGACCGGGATCGCCTGCTTCTCGTGCCAGTCGCGCATCACCTCGAAGCGCGGGAAGATGCCAACGTGACGGAGCTCGGCGACCTTGCCGAGCAGCTTCACCATCTTGCCGGCGCTCTCGGCGCGCTGGTTGACCGCCGGCGAATATTGCGGATCGACCAGCACGATGTCGGCGCCACCGGCGGCCTGGATGCGGCTGATGCCGTCCTCGACCAGTTTTGCGGTATCGGCGGGATCGAGATTGCGCAGCACGGCGTTGGTGCCGACCTGCCAGATCACGAGATCCGGATGCACGTCGATGACCTGCGTCTGGAGGCGCTTCATCATCTCGGGCGCATCCTCGCCACCGACGCCGGCATTGATGACGGTGATGTCAGCGGTCGGATAGTGCCGGCGCAGCTGTGCGGCGAGACGGTTCGGATAATTGAACTCCGGCGAGCTCGCACCGAATCCTGCGGTGGACGACGAGCCGAACGCGACGATGACGACGGGCTGGCCGGCGACGAGCTTGCTTGCGACACGCGGCAGCGAGCCCATCGCCTTCGAGCCGCCCTTCGGCGGCAGGCAGGGCACGCGGCTGAAGATGTCGCCGGCGGACTTTGCGACTTCCTTCACCTTGTCGATGGCGCGCGCCGTGACGCCGCGCTGCTCGGGGGACGTCGCGGCGACGGTGGTCTGGGAGGGCGGTGCGGCAGCGGAATCAGCCGGCTGCGCGGGCGTCGCCTGAGCGGCTTGCGTCTGCGCGCGCGGCTGCGAAGCGGGCATCAGCAGCAGCAGCGCCGCCGCCGCGGGCGCCAGCCATGACGTCAGGCAAAAAGGGCGGAGAGAACTCATTAACGCTAGACCTCAATTTTGCTGCTGGGCCGGCTCCAGATGGGCAGCATCAATCACGAACTGTGCCAACGCCCGGCCAAGGCAATCATGGACCTGTTTCGCCAGTTCAGGCCCGCGGGACGGGTTGAACAAGTCGAACTGGCCCTGATCATTCCACTGTCGCATGATCGCGAAACGGTCGAACAGTGGGACGTCGTGCTCCTGCGCCACCACACGCATATTATCGAGAAAAGGCTGCGCCGAGATCATGGTTTCGGTACGCGGACTGTACTGCAAATTCATCAAGACGACGTCAGCCCCTGCCTTTTGCAACGCGGTAACCCCTTCGGTTACCGCGCCGCGAAAATCGTCGGGATCGATGGATCGGATAGCATCCACGGTCCCGGTCTGCCAGATGACCAAAGTAGGCATTTTTGCTTCCATCAGCTTAATGAAAGTGGACGCGGTCTCCCCTGCCGTTTTCTTGCTCTGTATTTCTACGGAGACGTGCACCACTTCGGACGCGGGCAGCTTCTCCTTGAGGATCGTCTCCATGCGCGCCGGATATGAGCTGCTCTCCGAGGATGGAATCGTGGTCGAGCGGCTTCCGATGACCAGAATCTCGAGCGGCTTGCCGGACTTGATGGCATCGGCGACTTTGGGAAGCTGGCTTTCGCTGGTAAGCAGATAGGACGGCAATTCGCAGGCCGGGGGCGCGGCCGAGGCAGCAGGCGCAGCATCGCCCGCGCGCGCCGTGGCCGCGGCGAGGCCACCGCATAGCAGGATCAGGCTCAGGAGAACCTTCGCCTTCATCAGCCCCCTCCCGCCAGATCGGCGTTGCCGACGGCGTTTTTGGTTTTCGCACCGCTCTTGTCAGCCACGCGCTTGTACCACGAAATCACCCACGCCACCCCCCACATGATCAGGATTCCGGAGAGACTAATCAACGCATGCATGGCTGCCCCGCCGGAAACTTCGGCCAGGATGAAATGGCCGGCGAAAGCCAGGAAGACGCCGAGACAGAAGATCTCGAGCGAATGCTGCCCGCATAGGATCAGCGGCCGCAGCCAGGGCGATTTCAGGCCCGGCCAGGTCCGCGGCAGGAAGCGCACGGTGAGCGCGGCCAGCGCCAGGAAATGTGTGAAGCGCAGCACGTCGAGATCGGTCTTGTCGATCGGATACATCCACTGCTCGATCCGCTTCGGCATGAAGTGGCCGAGCTGCGGCACGTACCAGGTCAGCGTCACGTAGAACGCCGCGGCGAGATAGGCGATCGAGATCCACATCGTCACGGGTGATGCCAGAATGCGCGACATGCGCCGCGCGCCTCCGAGCGCACACCATGCACCGAAGACGAAAAGCAATTGCCAGGCCAGCGGATTGAACGCCCAGAAGCCGTTCGGATAGGCCGAGAAGTAGAGGTCGTATTCCCACGTCACGGCGTAGAGCACGACCGAGAGGCCGAGCGTGACGTCGGGCTTCCACTTCATCGACCACAGGATCAACGGCAGCGCCAGCATCAGCACGATGTAGAGCGGCAGCACGTCCATGTTGACGGGCCGGAAGCGCAGCAGCAGCGCCTGCACGATGGTGACGTCGGGCTGCTTGAGGAAATCCATGATGCCCATCTCTTCGGTGTAGAGCGGGTTCTCGAAGCTGGTCGCCACATAGGAGATTTCGGCGAGGAAGATCGTGAACAGGAAGACGTGGGCGACGTAAATCTGCCAGACGCGGCGCAGGATGCGCGCGGTGGCGATGACGGCGCCGCTCTCCAGCATTGCCCGGCCGTAGACGAAGGCGGCGGTATAGCCGGAGATGAAGATGAAGATCTCGGTGGCGTCGCTGAAGCCGTAATTGCGAATGGTGAACCAGGTCAGCAGGCTGGTTGGCAGATGGTCGATGAAGATCAGCCACAGCGCCAGGCCGCGGAACAGATCGAGCCGGAGCTCGCGCTCGCCGATCGCCGGCAGCGTAATGGCTGGCGCGGCGGCGCGCGGCTTGGTCCCTGCGGGTTTGGCACCGGCGGTTCCCGCGATCGTCGATCCCGTCACTTGGTCGGCAATGGTCATCGGGGCCAAAAACCCTTCCGCAAATCGCGACGTTCAATGGAGTTTACCGGTCCGGCCGTCGTCTCGCAAAGCGGCCGGATCACATAAGGTTGTCTCCCCCTTGGGAGTCCCTTCCCCGCGAATTCTGGCGGGACGATGTCGCCAAAGCCGTCTCCGGCGTTTGGTTCCCCGGGCGGATTTCGCTATGATGGGCCATCATGTACCGCGCCGTGACCCGCCAGATCGAAGTGACCGTCGAGCCGAACTTTGTTCCGGAGCAGTCGTCGGCCGACCGCTCCCGCTATTTCTGGTCCTACACCATCGTCATCACCAATTCCGGTGACGAGACCGTGCAGCTGAAGACGCGGCACTGGATCATCACCGACGCCTCCGGCCGCCAGCAGGAGGTGAAGGGCGAGGGCGTCGTCGGTGAGCAGCCGATCCTGGCCCCCGGCGAGCGCTTCGAATACACCTCCGGCGTGCCGCTCACGACCGCCTCCGGCTTCATGACCGGCCGCTACCAGATGGTCAGCGAAAGCGGCGAGCGCTTCGAGATCGACGTGCCGACGTTCTCGCTGGACAGTCCGGACAACAAGCGGGTGTTGAACTAGCCTCCGATGTCATTCCCCGCGAAGGCGGAGAATCCAGCAAGCCGCGGCCTATCGGTTCAATCAGTGTTTGGCTCAATCACTGTCGTCTCGGAGTATTGGATCGCCCGATCACGGCCGGGCGATGACAGCGAGTATGTGCGAGCAGCCTCCCCAGCCTCGTCATTCCTAGCCTAGCTATGCGCGATGCCTAGGCGTCCTCCACGCCCGCCTCGTGCGGCGTGAACTGGTAGACCGACGAGCAGAACTCGCAGGTGACGACGACCTTGTCGTCCTTGACCATCGCGGCGCGATCGTCGGGCGAGAAGCTCTTGAGCATCGAGGCAACCGCATCGCGCGAGCAGGAGCACCGCGCTTCCAGAACCTGCGAATTGAACACGCGCACGCCGCGCTCGTGGAAGAGGCGAAACAGCAGCCGCTCGCCGGAGAGCTCGGGATCGATCAGCTCGACGTCCTCGACGGTCTCGATCAGCGAGCGCGCCTCGACCCAGGCGTCGTCTTCGGCGACGCTGTGCACCTCGCTGCCTTCGGGCGCATCCCCGGGATGCAGGTCCGCCTGCCGCGCGCGCTCCGGCGCCTTGGGCAGAAACTGCATCAACATGCCACCGGCGCGCCAGCGATGCTTGCCGCCGTCGCTACTGCGCCACTCCTCGCCGACCGCAAGACGCACGCGCGTCGGGATCTGCTCGGAGCGGAGGAAATATTCGTGAGCGGCCTCTTCCAGGCTGCCACCGTCGAGCGCGACCAGACCCTGGTAACGGCTCATGTCGGGGCCCTGGTCGATGGTCATGGCGAGATGACCGCGGCCGAGCAGCGTGCCGGAATCTTTGGCGTTACCGAGACGCGCGGCATCGAAACGCGCATAGGCGCGCAGGCGATCCGGCGCCATGTAGTCGACGACAAGGAACGACACCGGACCGTCGGTTTGGGCCTGGAGGATGAAGCGGCCCTCGAATTTCAGCGCCGAGCCGAGCAACGTCGTCAGCACGATGGCCTCGCCGAGCAGCTTGCCGACGGGAGCGGGATAATCGTGCTTGGTGAGAATGTCGTCGAGCGCCGGACCGAGCCGCACCAAGCGGCCGCGCACGTCGAGTGCGTCGACCTCGTAGGGCAGCACGGCGTCATCGATCGGAACCGGTGATGGCGCGCGAACCGGGCCTTCTGGCCCGGTTTTCATGTCAGGGGATTGGGAAACCATGGCCGTGTATCTGGGGTCGGAGGTGGGAAATGGAAGGGGGCGCGAGGGAGTGTTCCCGAGGCAGTTATGATCACACACGATACTGCTGGTTCGGCGTCGTCCCGGCTTCTCGCCAGGACGACGAACCAAACCCACTTCGCCTTCACCAGGCTGCGCTACTTCACCGCGTCAAAGCACCAGGCCAGAATGCCCTTCTGCGCGTGCAGGCGGTTTTCGGCCTCGTCGAACACGACCGATTGCGGGCCGTCGATCACTTCATCCGTGACCTCCTCGCCGCGATGGGCAGGCAGGCAGTGCATGAACAGCGCGTCGGGCTTGGCCAGCGACATCAGCTTGGCATTGACCTGGTAGGGCTTGAGCACGTTGTGGCGGTGCTCGCCTTCCTTGTCGCCCATCGACACCCAGGTGTCGGTGACGACGCAGTCGGCGCCCCTCACGGCGGCTTCCGGATCGGTGCCGAGCACGATCGGCGCATTGGTCATCTTGATCCAATCGCGCATCGCCTTTTTCGGCGCGAGCTCCGGCGGCGTTGCGACGTTGAGCTGGAACTTGAAGCGCTCGGCGGCGTGGGCCCAGGACGCCAGCACGTTGTTGTCGTCGCCTGTCCAGGCCACCGTCTTGCCCTCGATCGGGCCGCGATGCTCCTCATAGGTCATGAGGTCGGCCATCACCTGGCAAGGGTGCGAACGGCGCGTCAGGCCGTTGATGACGGGCACGGTCGCATGGGCCGCAAGCTCCAGCAGCGCCTCGTGATTGAGGATGCGGATCATGATGGCGTCGACATAGCGCGACAGCACGCGCGCGGTGTCGGCGATGGTCTCGCCCCGGCCGAGCTGCATTTCGGCGCCGGTGAGCATGATGGGCTCGCCGCCGAGCTGGCGCATGGCGACGTCGAACGACACCCGCGTCCGCGTCGAGGGGCGCTCGAAGATCATCGCCAGCGTCTTGCCTTCGAGCGGCCTGACCGGCTGATGCGCCTTCTGCTTCGCCTTCATGGCGGAGGATGCGGCGAGCATGCGCTTGAGCTCCGACAGCGGGAGCTCGTTGATGTCGAGGAAGTGCTTTGGCGAATTGCTCATCAGCTTGCCGCCCGCTTGGTCTGACTGCACGAGATCGCCGCGCAGGCGCGCTCGAGCCGCCCGACGCTGTCCTCGATCTCGGCTTCGGTGACGATCAGAGGCGGTAGGAAGCGCACCACATTGTCGCCGGCGCCGACGGTGAGCAGCTTTTCGTTGCGCAGGGCGGTAACGAGATCACCCGAAGGCACGACCGCCTTGATGCCGATCAGGAGCCCCTCACCACGGACTTCGCTGACGACATCAGGATAGCGATCGATCACCGAGGCGAGCTTCTGCTTGAGCAGCAGCGACATCCTCTGCACGTGATCGAAAAAGCCGGGCTCGAGCATGACGTCGAGCACGGCGTTCGCAGCGGAAATCGCGAGCGGATTGCCGCCGAAGGTCGAGCCGTGCGAGCCGGGCGTCATGCCGGAGGCCGCTTCCGCGGTGGCAAGACAAGCGCCGATCGGGAAGCCGCCACCGAGCGCTTTCGCCAGCGACATCACGTCGGGGGTGACGCCGAGACGGCGATGCGCGAACAGATCGCCGGTGCGGCCCATGCCGGTCTGCACCTCGTCGAACGCGAGCAACAGGCCCTTCTCGTCACAGAGCTGACGCAGCGCCTTGAGGAAGGCGGGTGTTGACGAACGCACACCGCCCTCGCCCTGGATCGGCTCGATCAGGATGCCGGCGGTCTGCGGACCGATCGCCTTCTTCACGGCCTCGATATCGCCATGCGGGACCTGGTCGAAGCCATCCATGGGCGGGCCGAAACCTTCAAGATATTTTGCCGAGCCCGTCGCCGCCAACGTCGCCAGCGTGCGGCCGTGGAAGGCGCCTTCGAAGGTGATCATGCGATAGCGATCGGGATGGCCTTTGGCGGCATGATAGCGCCGCACGACCTTGATCACGCATTCCAACGCTTCGGCGCCGGAATTGCAGAAGAACACGAAGTCCGCGAAACTTTCGTTGCACAAACGCGTTGCAAGCCGTTCGCCATCGGGACTCTGGAACAGGTTCGACATGTGCCAGAGCTTGGTCGCCTGCTCCTGCAATGCCTTGACCAACGCAGGATGGGCGTGGCCGAGCGCGTTCACGGCGACGCCCGAGGTGAAATCGAGATAGCGATCGCCATTGGTCGCGATCAGCCAGCAGCCTTCGCCGCGCTCGAAGCCAAGGTCCGCCCTGGCGAAAACGGGAAGCAGATGCGGCGCGGCGCTGTTGGTCATGACCATCACTTGGATGTTGCATTTGGACGTTGAGACCTGCCTGGCATGCCTTGCGCAGCGCACCATTGACCGGTCCGGAAAACGAAACGTGCCGCCTTTTAAGGGCGGCACGCGTCACCATCTTATGCCTGGCAAGACGGGTGTCAATGCCGCCCGGAAAGCCTCGCGAAACGCGAAATCCGTAGTCTTGCGGTGCCGATCTTGCGGGGTTTTCACCACGGAACATGTGGAAGCGAGTCGGCGGACTCTTGCGCGGGAGTCACGCCATATTGTAGCGTTTGGACTGTCAGATACGACATCTCGTGCAGCGGTTCTGATCCCAAGAGTCCTCATGTACCGGCGTAAACGTTCGGGCGTCAGTCACGCGCCCGGCGAGCCTTAAGGGATTCTGACGGCACGGGTTTTTCAAGGCTTAAGCATTCGCTGTGAGGCCCCAGGATGGCGGCGCGCAACGAGGGAAAGGGTGCAATGACGGTTTTGACCTGGTCCGACGATCGCGTCGAGCAGCTGAAAAAGCTCTGGGAGGCCGGACTTTCGGCCAGCCAGATCGCGGCCGAGCTCGGCAATGTGACCCGCAATGCCGTGATCGGCAAAGTGCACAGGCTCGGCCTGTCGGGCCGCGCCAAGAGCCCTTCATCGGCAGCGCCGCGGCCGCGCAAGGCGCGGCCCGCGCAGCATATGATGCGGGTGACCCGGCCGATCTCGCGCGGCAACACCGCGCTGGCGCAGGCCTTCGAGGTCGAGGTGGAGGCCGAACCGGTCACCTACGACAACGTGGTGCCGATGAGTCAGCGGCTGTCGCTGCTGGAATTGAACGAGGCGACGTGCCACTGGCCGGTCGGCGATCCCTCCAGCCCGGACTTCTTCTTCTGTGGCGGCAAGGCGCTGTCAGGCCTGCCCTACTGCGCCCAGCACTCGCGCGTCGCCTATCAGCCGGCAGCGGATCGCCGGCGGGCGGCACCGAAGCCGAGCACGCGGTGATTATTTCCTGAGATCGAACCGGCAGCCGTCACGCGGTGACGGCGCAACAAACCCGACGTCGTCCCGGACAAGCGAAGCGCCGGACCGGGACCGATAGCCACCGCAAGCCGTGGTTACGGGGACTCGGAGTTACCTTTTCGCGCAACAACCACGTCCTGTGGCTATGCGTCCGGATCGGCGCTTCGCTCCGGACAACGCTGCGCGTTGCCGGGAGCTACGCTTGTCCGGGACGACGACCGAGCTTGGTGACGCAGTTGGGCCTACGTCTGCTCCGCCTTTGCAAACCGATCATCCAGCGCATAACCCGCGCCGCGGACGGTGCGGATCGGGTCCTGCTCGCGGCCGAGATTGAGCAGCTTGCGCAGGCGGCCGATATGGACGTCGACGGTGCGCTCGTCGATGTAGATGTCGCGGCCCCAGACGCTGTCGAGCAGCTGCTCGCGCGAGAACACGCGGCCGGGATGCTCCAGGAAGAACTCCAGCAGGCGATATTCGGTCGGGCCGAGATCGATCGGCCGGCCCGAGCGCGCGACGCGGCGCTTGTCGCGATCGAGCTCGATGTCGCCATAGGCGAGCACGGTGGCGAGCCGCTCGGGGCTTGCGCGCCGCAGAAGGCCCTTCACGCGCGCGAGCAGCTCCGGCACCGAGAACGGCTTGACGATGTAGTCATCGGCGCCGGTCGCAAGACCCCGCACCCGCTCGCTTTCCTCGCCGCGCGCGGTCAGCATGATGATCGGGAGCTGCTTGGTCTCGGGACGGGTGCGCAGCCGCCGACACAACTCGATGCCGGACAGTCCCGGCAGCATCCAGTCGAGCACGATCAGATCGGGGATGTGTTCCTTGAGGCGGGTGTCGGCGTCGTCGCCGCGCATTACCGTCTCCACGTCATAGCCGTCGCCTTCGAGGTTGTAACGGAGAAGCTCGGTGAGAGCTTCCTCGTCCTCAACCACCATAATGCGTGCGCCCATGTTGTCGTCGCTCCCTAGGTATTCGGTACCGTCGTGGCGAAGGTCGTCATGTCGCCCTTCGGCCGCTTGTCGGTGATCGCCTGCCCCTCGATCATGTAGAACACGGTCTCGGCGATGTTGGTGGCGTGATCACCGATGCGCTCGATGTTCTTGGCGCAAAACATCAGATGGATGCAGAACGAGATGTTGCGCGGATCCTCCATCATATAGGTGAGGAGCTCGCGGAACAGAGAGGTGCAGATGGCGTCCACTTCCTCGTCGCCCTTCCACACCGCCATCGCCGCCGGCAAATCGTGCGCGGCATAGGCATCCAGCACCGACTTGACCTGCTGCTGCACGAGGTCGGTCATGTGCTCCAGGCCGCGGAACAGTTTCAGCGGATGGAAGTCCGTCTCCAGCGCCGCAACGCGCTTGCCCATGTTCTTGGCGAGGTCGCCGATGCGCTCGAGATCGGTGGCAACGCGCATGGCGCCGACGATCTCGCGTAAATCCACCGCCATCGGCTGGCGGCGGGCGATGGTGAGCACGGCGCGCTCCTCGATGCGCTTCTGAAGCGCGTCGAGCTCGGCATCGGTGGTGACGACGCGCTGGCCGAGCGCGACGTCGCGGCGGATCAGCGCGTCGACGGAATCGACGATCATGCGCTCGGCGATGCCGCCCATCTCGGCGACGAGGCGAGTGAGCTCCTGGAGGTCGGTATCGAAGGCCTTTGCGGTATGTTCAGTACCCATGTCCCGTCTCCTCAGCCGAACCGGCCGGTGATGTAATCCTGCGTACGCCGGTCGCTCGGCGACGTGAAGATCTTGCTGGTGTCGTCGAACTCGATCAGCTCGCCGAGATACATGAAGGCGGTTTTATCAGAGACGCGCGCCGCCTGCTGCATGTTGTGGGTGACGATCGCGATCGTGTAGTTCTCGGACAATTCCTGGATCAGCTCCTCGACCTTGGCGGTCGAGATCGGGTCGAGCGCCGAGCAGGGCTCATCGAACAAGATCACTTCGGGCCGCACCGCGACCGTGCGGGCGATGCAGAGGCGCTGCTGCTGGCCGCCGGAGAGCGACAAGCCGGACGCGTTGAGCTTATCCTTGACCTCGTTCCACAGCGCGCCGCCGCGCAGCGCCTTCTCGACGCGGTCGTCCATCTCGGACTTCGAGATCTTCTCGTAGAGGCGGATGCCGAAGGCGATGTTCTCGTAGATCGTCATCGGGAACGGCGTCGGTTTCTGGAACACCATGCCGACCCGGGCGCGCAGCAGGTTGAGGTCCAGCTTGGGATCGAGGATATTGGTCTGGTCGAGCAACAGCTGGCCGGTGGCGCGCTGGCCCGGATAGAGATCGTACATCCGGTTGAAGATGCGCAGCAGGGTCGACTTGCCGCAGCCCGACGGGCCGATGAAGGCCGTGACGCGGTTGGTGCCGAGGGCCAGATTGATGTTCTTCAGCGCGTGGTGCTCACCGTAGTAGAAATTGAGGTTGCGCGCGGTGACCTTGGCAGGCGCCTCGGGTAGCGGCTGTGAGCCGGGATGAACGGTCGGCGCACTTACGGAAACAGACATTTCACTCATTTTGCAGTCCTCTCGGCGCCAAGGATGCGCGCGCCAATGTTCAGGGCAAGCACGGTCAGGGTGATGAGCAGCGCCCCACTCCAGGCGAGCTGCTTCCAATAGGCGTAGGGGCTCTGCACGAAGTTGTTGATGGTGACAGGCAGGTTGGCCATCGTCTTGTCGAGGCCGAGGCTGAAGAACTGGTTCGACAGCGCCGTGAACAGCAGCGGCGCGGTCTCGCCGGCGACGCGCGCAGTCGCCAGCAGCACGCCGGTGATCAGGCCGGAGCGCGCGGCACGATAGGCGATCCGTTTGATCACCAGCGAGCGCGGCAGGCCGAGCGCGCTGGCAGCCTCACGCAGCGGGTTCGGCACCAGCAGCAACATGTCTTCGGTGGTGCGCACCACGACCGGGATCACGATCACGGCGAGCGCCAGCGCGCCGGCGATCGCCGAGAAGCCGCGCATCGGCACCACCACCGCGCCGTAGATGAACAGGCCGATGATGATCGAAGGCGCCGAGAGCAGGATGTCGTTGATGAAGCGGATCACCGAGGTCAGCTTGTCGTTGCGGCCGTACTCGGCGAGATAGGTGCCGGCGAACAGGCCGAGCGGCGCGCCGATGCCGACGCCGATCACGGTCATGATCAGCGAGCCGACGATGGCGTTGAGCAGGCCGCCCTCGTTCGATCCGGGCGGGGGCGTGTTCTCGGTGAAGACCTGGTAGTTGAGCCCGGCCAGGCCATTGTAAAGCAGCGTGATCAGAATCAGCGCGAGCCAAGTGACGCCGAAGGCGGCGGCTGCGATGCAGAGACCGCGGATGACGATGTCCCAGCGGCGACGGCGCGAATAGATCGGGTTCATGGCGTCACTTTCCGGCCTTGGTTTCCAGCCGCATCAGCATCAGCCGCGCGGCCGCGAGCACGAAGAACGTCAGCACGAACAGGAGCAGGCCGAGCAGGATCAGGCCGGACTGGTGCAGGCCGTCACTCTCGGCGAATTCGGAGGCGATCGCCGCCGAGATCGTGGTGCCCGGAGCGAAGATCGACGAGGAGATGCGGAACGAGTTGCCGATGATGAAGGTCACCGCCATCGTCTCGCCGAGCGCGCGACCGAGCGCCAGCATGACGCCGCCGATGATGCCGACGCGGGTGTAGGGGATCACCACGCTGCGGACGACTTCCCAGGTGGTGCAGCCGACGCCGTAGGCGGCTTCCTTCAGCACCGGCGGCACCGTCTTGAACACGTCGACCGAGATCGAGGTGATGAAGGGCAGCACCATGATGGCGAGGATCAGCGCGGCATTGAACAGGCTGAGATAGGACGGCGGACCTGCGAAGATCGCCCCCAGCACGGGGACGCCGTCGAAGACCCTGATCATGAACGGCTGGAAGGTGTTGGCCAGGAACGGGCCCAGCACGAAGAAGCCCCACATGCCGTAGATGATCGAGGGAATGCCGGCGAGCAGCTCGATCGCCATGCCGATCGGGCGGCGCAGCCATTGCGGGCAGAGCTCGGTGAGGAAGATCGCAATACCGAGACCGACCGGAATGGCGATCAGCATCGCGATGAAGGAGGTGACGAGCGTGCCGTACATCGGCCCGAGCGCGCCGAGCACGGGCGGATCGGCCGACGGCGCCCAGCGCTGCGTCCATAGGAACGAGAGGCCGTATTCCTTCATCGCGGGGAAGGCGCCAACGATCAGCGAAATGATGATGCCACCGAGGATCAGCAGCACCGAGATCGCGGAAAGTCGCGTGATCCAGTAGAAGGTGACGTCGCCGAGCTTGAACGCGCTCAAGGCCTTGGCGCGGTCATACGGTCCGGCGTCGTCGATTACGTCGCTCTGAACGGCCATCTCTGCCACGCCGATCCCCTGTACCCAGATTTATAGACGCTTGTTGCCGGTCCCGCGCCCCCGACACAGCACGACGCTGATCGGGGCCCGGTTGTTGTCCCGGCGCAGCGCAGCAGCATTTCACGCTGCTGCGCGTCCGGGACATGAGAGCCGTTCGCCTCAGCTCTTGATCTCGGCGGCCCAGGTCTTCTCGATCAGCTGGACGACGCTGTCCGGCATCGGGATGTAGTCGAGTTCTTCAGCCGCCTTGCCACCGTTCTTGAACGCCCAGCGGAAGAACTTGATGGCTTCCTGGGAGGCGGCCTTGTCGGTCGCAGACTTGTGCATCAGGATGAAGGTCGCCGCCGTGATCGGCCAGGACTTCTCGCCCGGCTGGTCGGTCAGGATGACGTAATAGCCGGGAGCCTTGGCCCAGTCGGCGTTGGAGGCGGCGGCCTGGAAGGCCTCGACGGTCGGCTGCACCGGCTTGCCGGCCTTGTTGACGAGACCGGTGTAGGTCAGCTTGTTCTGCTTGGCATAGGCGTACTCGACATAGCCGATCGAGTTCTTAGTCTGGCTGATGTTGCCCGACACGCCTTCGTTGCCCTTGGCGCCGACGCCGACCGGCCACTCCACCGCGGTGCCTTCGCCGACCTTGCTCTTCCAGTCCGCGCTGGCCTTGGAGAGATAGTTGGTGAAGTTGAAGGTGGTGCCCGAACCGTCGGAACGGCGGACCACGGTGATCGCCTCCGCCGGCAGCTTCACGTTCGGATTGAGCTTCTTGATCGCGGCGTCGTCCCATTTGGTGATCTTGCCGAGATAGATGTTGGCCAGCGTCTCGCCGTCGAACACCAGCTCGCCGGGCTTCACGCCCTCGAGGTTGACGACGGGGACGATGGCGCCCATCACCATCGGCCACTGCACGAGACCGTCCTTCTCGAGCTGCTCGGCCTTGAGCGGCGCGTCGCTGGCGCCGAAGGTCACGGTCTTAGCCAGGATCTGCTTGATACCGCCGCCCGAGCCGATCGACTGGTAATTCAGACCGTTGCCGGTCTCCTTCTTGTAGGCATCAGCCCACTTTGAATAGATCGGGAACGGGAACGTCGCACCGGCACCCGTGATATCGGCAGCAAAGGCCGCCGTCGCCGAGGCGGCGACCAAGCCGGCAGCGACGATCGTTTTGAGGAAATTCATGCTGGTCTCCATACAGGGGGAGCGAAGCGCCGTCCGCGCCCGATCGCGCTCCCCGCGCCGCCCCTTTAGGAGCGGTCGGCTGTGCTTTTACGAAGGTTTCGTGACAGCTGGATGACACCCTCAAGCAATTGGAATCGCTTGATTTTCAGGTCGCAGCCGAAGTCCTCGTCTGGGGAAAACAGGCGGTAAAAGTGGCGCCCTGCCGGGGGACGCTTTCGATCAGAAGCCGGCCGCGATGACGGTTAAGAATATGTTTCACCAGCGATAATCCGAGCCCGGTTCCGCCCTGCGCGCGGCTGTCGCCGACGTCGACCCGGTAGAAGCGCTCCGTCAGCCGGGGCAGGTGCTCCGGTGCGATGCCGGGGCCGAAATCCCGGACCATGACGCGGATTTCCTGAGCCCCATCAGTGACCGCGCTTGAGGTCAGCGACACAATGACGCGTCCGCCCGATGCGCCGTATTTGAGCGCGTTCTCGATCAGGTTCTCGAACAGGCGGAGCAGCTCCTCGCGGTCGCCCGCGATCATCACGGCGGCTTCCGGCAGATGGGTCTCGACATCGACCTGGCGCTCCCGCGCCAGCGGTTCGAGCCCGTCCGCGACCTGGCGGATGATCGGCAAGAGATCGACCAGGGTGTCGGGGCGGACATGGGCCGACAATTCGACCCGCGACAGCGACAGCAAATCGTCGATCAGGCGCGCCATGCGGGTGGCCTGGTTGTGCATGATGCCGAGGAAGCGCTCGCGCGCTTTTGGATCGTCCTTGGCCTGGCCCTGGAGTGTGTCGATGAAGCCCGACAGTGCGGCGAGCGGAGTGCGCAGCTCGTGGCTGGCATTGGCGACGAAATCGGCCCGCATCTCCTCGACCCGCCGCAGCGGCGTCTGGTCGTGGAAGGTCATCAGCATGCACTTGTCGGCGCCGCCGAAGGTGGTCGGCACCGGCACCGGCGTGATCATGAGCTCCATCCAGCGATCGACCGGAACATGATCGAGATAGGTCGCGCGCCGCGGCTCGGTGGTCGCGATCGCCTCGCGCAAGGCCGTGATAATCTCCGGCGAGCGCAACGCGAACTGGGCAAGCTCGTTCCTGCGCAGCGCCGGCGCGAGCTGGGCGGCGGCGGCATTGAGGTGGATGACGCGGCCGGCGCGGTCGAGCAGCACCGCAGGATCCGGCATGCCGGCAACGACCGCGGCCACCGCCGCGCTCTCGACCGGATTGATGCGCCTGACGTCGTCGCGCGAGGCGGCGGGATCGTGCAGGCGCCAGGGAATCAGCGCCGCGGCTGCAATGCAGAGGAATACGGTGGCAGCGTGCAGCACCGACAATTCGCCGAGCGAAACCACGACGGACAGCGCCAGCGCCGCGGCGATCAGCACGATGGTCGAGTGTCGCAGCCGGTCGGACCAGGGCTGGCTGGAGGGAGAAGATGGGGCGTCGATCGCCATCGGGGAGGGCTTCTCCTAAAAGGCCTGCGTCGGTCAGGCGCCGCTGTCGCTGCGCTCTCTCACATAGGCGGCCTCACGCGCCGGACCGGGATCGAGCTTGAGCGCCGCCTGCTGCAAGCGCTTCGAACGTGCGCCGATTATAACTTCCCGAAACGTCAGCAAGATTACAGATATGACGAAGGGGGACAGATAATAGAGGACGCGGAACAGGAGCATTCCACCCAGAAGCTCCTCCCGGTCCATCTGCCAGAGGCCGACCAGCATGGCGGCGTCGAACACGCCAAGACCTCCGGGTGAATGGCTGGCAAAGCCGAGCAGTGTCGCCGAGACGAAGATCACTGCGACCACGACGAAGCCGAGATTGGGCTCGTCCGGGACCAGCACGTACATCGCGAGCGCGCAGAAACCGAGATCGACAATGCCGATCGCGATCTGGAGCAGCGTCAGCGGGCCGCCCGGCAGCACTACGGTCCAAGGCCCCCGGCCGACCACCCGCGGCTGGGTCCAGACCCATACCACATAAGCGACCAGCCCCACGATGATCATCAGCGCCAGCGTCCGGTTCAGCCAGGCCGGCAGTTGGTCGATCGCGGCGGCGGCCTCCGGATGGTAGGAGATGCCGAGGCCGAGCACGGCGGCATTGCCGAGCCAGAAGGTCAGGCCGGCGAGGAAGCAGATCTTGGCGACGTCGATCGCGTTCAGCCCATAGGCCGAATAGATGCGGTAGCGCACCGCACCGCCAGTGAAGACGCTGGCGCCGACATTGTGGCCGATCGAATAGCTGGTGAAGGCGGCAAGCGCGTTGATCCGGTAGGGCACATGGGCGTGCCCGATCGCACGCGTGGCGAACAGGTCGTAGAAGGTCAGGGTGAAATAGCCCGCAGCCACGAACAGCGCAGCCATCGCAATCTGGCTCGGCTCGGTACTTTTGATTGCCTCGATGACCTCGTTGCGATCGATGCCTCGCAGCATGTGGTAAAGCACATAGCAAGCGATGCCGATGACCGCGACGCTGATCACAACTCCAAGCTTATGCAGGACTTGCTTCTGGCGCAGAAACGTCGTCGCTCTGCGGATGGCTTCCAGCATCTAGACCTCGAACAACGCTTCAGCGGCCAGGGTGGCCGGCGGACAGGCGGACGACGCACGGGCACTCGACGAACCGGCTCCGGCATCGCGCATGCCCCCTGCCCCTCCACTAGCGCGTTTTCGGACGAAGTGGAATTCGCCAATTCGAACAAAAACACGTGCCTTCAATGTTTTAGGCAGGTTGGGGGCTCCTGATGCAAGGTTTGGCGCCTTCGGCGGCAAGGCTTAATGCGAATCTCCTTGGCAATCCTGCGCAGACGCCATGAAGTTTTGATGATTTCAACCGCACAATGTTCCGTCACGGCTTAAGCCGACGTCAATCTATGGGGCACGCCGGCCTGTTGAAAGAGGGGCCGACCCGGACATTGTTCACGGATTCGAATGCGCCGGAAGGGTGCTGGGCGCAGAATGGACTCAAGGCGCGGTTACATAGCCGCGGCGATGGGCACCGGCCTGATCCTCGAAAATCGCCATGGCCGTGGTCATCCGCCGGAAACCCAGACGTTCGTAAAAACCCTCTTTGCCGGGGACCGCGTAGAGGATGATTTTCCGGTGGGTCCGGCATCGCACAAGCAAGCGCTCGATGATCTCGCGGCCAAGGCCCTGTCCCTGACGATCAGGGTGCACGGCAACATCGCAGAGATAGGCGCAGTCGCGACCGTCGGCCAGCACGCGCCCGGCACCGATCAGCCGCCCCTCGTCACAAGCAAAGGTGCGAAACATGCTGTTGCCGAACACGAGCGCAAGATCGGTCGGCGTCTTGTGGCCGAGCGGCGCGATGCGATAGAGCTCGGAAAGCTCGTGCCAATCCACGGCGGCGAGATCGTCGGTCCAGGCAATCGACATTGGCAAAGCCCTCCCCGCGTCAGTGCCGCGCGGCCGCGACGATATCATCGGCGCCGGGAAAGTGCCCCTTGCTGCGGCTGGCGACGATCCGGTCGCCGAGCCTGATCTGGAAGATCTTGCCCTTGCCGGGGACGAGGTCCGACTCCAGCGCCAGTTGCCGGCGGAGCGCCGCAGCCACGTCTCTGGCGCGCTTCTCGTATCCGCACGGGCGGCAACAAATGATGGTCACGGCAGACATCTCGTCCTCCTTCAGGCCGCGAGTTGCGGACGCACCGCTTCGATGCCGGCGATCCAGCCGGCGACGGAGCGGCCAATCGCTTCCGCGTGATCCTCCTGAAGATAGTGCAGGCCCGGCCCGAGACGGACAAGCGCGCAGTGCTTGAGCGAGGCAGCGAACGTCTCGGCAAATTCCGGAGCGACGAGCGCACCCGGCTCGCCTGCAAACAGCAGCTTTGGATATGACGCTTCGGCGAGCGATGCATGCGCCGATTGCAGCGCTGCGTAGACATCGGCTGGCTCGCCTGCGATCGGCAGCTCACGGGGGAAGGCGAGGACGGGACGGCGGCTCTCCCGCGTCGGAAACGGCGCGCGATAGGGCGCCATCTCCTCCTCGCTCAGCGTGCGCATGATGCCGCCGGGCAGCACGCGCTCAACGAAGGCATTCGCCTCCAGAACCATCGCCTCGCCCTCGCCCTGCGTCCTGAACTTGCGGAAGGTCTGGCGCGCCGCGTCGGTCTGGTGAAAATCCTGCCAGCTCGGCATCGGTCGGATGAACTCCATGAAGGCGAGGCCGCGCACGAAGGTCGGACGGCGCGCGGCGAGATGAAATGCGAGCGCAGTGCCCCAATCCTGGGCAACGAGATAAGCCGAGGACAAGCCGAGCTGTTCAATCAACGCATCAAGGTAGCCGGCGTGATCAACGAAGCGGTAGGCGATGTCGGGCTTGCCGGACTCGCCGAAGCCGATGAGGTCGGGCGCGATGCAATGCGCGACCGGCGCCACCAGCGGCAGGATGTTGCGCCAGATGTGCGAGGAGGTGGGATTGCCGTGCAAGAACAACGCGACCGGCTGATCGCGCCCTCCTGTCGCGCGGTAAGCCATCGTGCTCCCAAGCACGGACGCGGTGCGCATTTCCATGTTGACTGGCTTGCTCATGTTGGCTCCCTGAACACAGTTTGAAATGCGATAGTCTTGAAACGTTCGAGCGCGTCCGGATTGCGGTCGACCTTCATGCGCAGGATCGCCCCCTGCCAGGACGCAAGCAGGAAGTCGGCAAGCTCCTCGGCCTCGAAATCGGACGCGATTTCGCCGCGCGTCTGTGCCCCGGCGATGCAGGCCGCGAAGGGCATGCGCCACTCGGCAAAAATTTCGGCAAGACGGGTGCGCAGCATCTCGCTGCTGCCGGCCGCTTCGAGACTGAGGTCCCCGATCAGGCAGCCGCGACCATAGCCGTCGGCCTCGAGCCGACCGGTGATGATGTCGAGATAGCGCCTGAGCCGAGCCCGCGGCGTCAGCGAGGTGTCGTCGAGGGCTTCCGCGACCAATCCCCTGGTGATGGCGAAGTAGCGGTCGAGCACCTCGGAGGCGAACGCCTCCTTGGAACGAAAATGATTGGTGAAGGACCCCTGCGGGGCGCCCGCCGCAGCGGTGACGTCACGTACGCTGGTACCGTGATAGCCGGTCCGGAACATGACTTTGAGGCCGGCGTCGAGGATGGCGTCTTTGAGCGAGGGCTTTGGCATTAAGCGATAATACGCACGTACGTATTATTGTGAACCAGACCTCCCGTTTCGGCAATATACTTGTTTGATCAATGTGTTATCGTAATGAAAGAGGCAAGCTCCGCCGATCAGTCAGAGCTTCAGGCTTCACACTGCTGGCGGCGTGCTTCGCGAGACTACCCGGTCGCGCAGCCAGGCACCGATGGTGCAACCCACGAGATAACACGCGAACATGATCAGGCCAAGGTCGAGCCAATAGCCGAAGCGGCCGGGGACCACGTGCGCAAACGACGCCGCGACCATGGCGGCGGCAAGCGCGGCGAGCCACCGCGCGGTCACCTTCGAGGTGCCGTTGCCACGCTGGACCACGGAGATCCAGCCCATGCAAAAGCCCAGCAGCAGCGAGCCGACCAGCCAACCCATATGGAACGAAGCCAGATAGGGCATCATCACCTCACCAGAAATTCGATGCGGCGGTTCTGCGCCTTGCCGTCGTCGGTGTCGTTGCCGGCGAGGGGCTGCGTGCTGCCGTGGCCGACCGCAGTGAAGCGGCTGGCGGGCAGGCCGGCCTTGACCAGATAATCGATCACCGCCTGCGCGCGCTTCTCCGAGAGAGCCAGGTTGAAGGAATCCTCGCCGTCGGCGTCGGTATGCCCGGCGACCTCGATATTGGCGGTGGGACAGCGCAACGCCGTCTCGATCAGATGGTCGAGAATGCCGGCGGAATCCGGATCGATATCGGCGCGCTTCGCCGTGAAGCGGATCTTGCCCTTGGCCAGGAGATCCGAGAACAATTGCTGGCACACGGTGCCGTCGACGGGGCCTGCCGCAGGCTTCACCGTAATCTCCGGCTTGTATTGCCAGTTCTTCGGGAAGTCCTTGCCCGGCCCTGCGCGGATGTCACTGGCGGCACCTTCATAGAGTGCATCGCCCGACAGCTTCACCTCGCGATCCGTGACCACGAGCGTGCCGGTGGACAGCCGCGACAGCGCGCCGAGCGCTGCGACAATGGCGGTGTTGAACGAGCCGGGCGCCCCGATGCTGGCCTTGAGATTGTCCACGACCTTCTCGTTGAAGAACTTTCGCGAGGCGCTGGTTGCGATCGCCGCGTGCACATTGCTGTCCGGGACATAGCCTGTCAGCGTCAGCGTCGCGGCCACCGGATCCTTGTAGGCCTGGAAGATGTAGGGCGGCGCCTTGACGTCGTTGGCGGCGATCGAAAAACCCTCCGGCAGGTTTTTCAGTGCGGCCGCAATCGCCTCGCGACCACCGAGTTCGCGCGCCATGCCCGACAGATTGACCTTGGTGTCGGTTATCGTGATCTTGCCGTCCTTGAGCTTGCCAATCTGATCGAGCAGCAATGTCGCGGCGGCCTCGAACCGTGGCGGCGCACCGCGCGCCAAGCCCATCTGATCGGTCACCTCGACGCCGGCGACTTCCTTGCGCGCCGCCTCGGTCAGACGCGCCCGCATCGAGGGCAGCGGCGCGGAGCCCGACAGGGTCACCCGCACCACGTCACGTTCGGCATTCCAGACGAAGGGTTTGGCCTCGGGAACAAGGCGGGTCCGGTCGTCGACCAGCCGCACACCGGGGACGGCTTCGACCGCCGTCACGGCATCGCGGCGTCCTTCCTCGGAGAACGCATCCGCCGCCAGGCTGACGTCGCGGCCGTCGACCGCGATCCGGGTCTTGTCCAGAACGGTATCCTTGAGCGCCGCCGCGCTGCGGGCCGACAGGTCCGCCTCGACCGGCAACGTGTTATTCCAGGCCGCAAATCCCCACATGACGACAAGGGGGATCAGCCCTGGCCACCATTTGCTGGCCCACCTGAAAAGCTTCTGCATTCGACGACCCGAACTCTGGAACCGGAGACAAAACAAACCCTTGGCAGGCTGTCAAACCGGAAATGGTGCCCTTCTGGAGGCCCGGCGTCGACAATTGGAATAACTTTTTGTTCAAGGGTTCTCCCGTAAGTTGAAGGCGGAATGCCAGAGTCCGCCAGCCGGCCATGAAGCAACTGCGTAACAACGTCATCCGCGCCGGGCTGGAAGCACTCTATTTCAGCGGGGCGCACCATCTGTTGCGCCCGCTTTTGTCGGGCGTCGGTGCCATTTTCATGCTGCACCATGTGCGGCCGGCCCGCGAGGCCGCATTCCAGCCGAACCGTCATCTCGAGGTCACGCCCGAATTCCTGCGCGCCACGCTGTGCCATCTGCGCGCGCGCGACATCGACATCATCGGCATGGACCAGCTGCATGAGCGGCTGGTGCATGGCCGGTTCGATCGCCGCTTCGCCGCCTTCACCCTCGACGACGGCTATCGCGACAATCTCGATCATGCGCTGCCGGTGCTGCGCGAATTTGACGCGCCTCTCGCGGTCTATGTCGCGAGCGATTTCGCCGAGGGCACCGGACGTCTGTGGTGGACGGCGCTGGAAGCGGTGATCGCCAAGGCCGAGCAGATCGACGTGAAAATCGGCCATTCCACGCTGCGGCTCGATGCGACGACGCCCGCCGCCAAGCAGGCGGCATTCGACCGTTTGCACGACTGGCTGCGCGCGCTACCGGGCGAACACGATCTCAAGCGCGAGATCGAAGGCCTCTGCACGAATTACGGCGTCGACATGGAAGCGCTGTGCCGCAGCCTCTGCCTGTCGTGGGACGAGGTGAAGACATTGGCCGCCGATCCCCTGGTCACGATCGGCGCACACAGCATCAGCCATTGCAATCTCGCTAAACAGGCGGAGGGGATCGCCGCGCACGAGATGGCGGCGAGCCGCGCGCGGATCGAGCAGGCCCTCGGCCGTCCCGTGCAGCACTTCGCCTATCCCTATGGCGACCGTGAAGCGGCGGGCGCGCGTGAATTCGCGCTCGCTGCGGCAGCCGGGTTCAAGACGGCGGTGACCACGCGGCCCGGCATGCTGTTCGCCGAAAACGCCGGCCATATGACCGCGCTGCCGCGCGTTTCGCTCAACGGCAACTACCAGGACACACGAATTCTGCCGGTGCTGACCTCGGGCGCCGCGACCGCGATGTGGAACGGCTTTCGCAGGATTGCGGCGGCTTAGCATCAACCGCATCGGTCGTCCGGACGGCGGCCCATGGGCCCTAGCCGGGACGACACCGAGTGGATCAATGCGCCCAGGCGCTCCGAGACGACAAGATTGACTCCCCTCCCGGCCGCGCCCACAACGCGTGACAACCGAACGGAGGCACCATGTTCAACGATCTGTTTTCGCTCAAAAGCCGCGTTGCGCTCGTGACCGGTGGCTCGCGCGGCATCGGCAAGATGATCGCGGCGGGCTTTCTCAGTGCAGGTGCTGCGAAGGTCTACATCACCGCGCGCAAGGCAGGGCCGTGCGAGCAGACCGCCAAGGAGCTCTCCGCGCGATATGGCGGCGAATGCATCGCGCTGCCGATTGACATCTCGACGGTCGAAGGCTGCGACAGGCTGGCCTCCGAGATCATCAAGCTGGAGCCGAAGCTCGACATCCTCGTCAACAATGCGGGCGCGGCCTGGGGTGCGGATTTCGACGAGTTTCCGGAGAGCGGCTGGGACAAAGTGATGGACCTCAACGTCAAGGCGCCGTTCTTCCTGACCAAGGCGCTGGCCGGCCCCTTGCGCGCGGCAGCCTCCGCCGAACGGCCGGCGAAGGTGATCAACATCGCCTCGATCGACGGCATCTTCGTCAATCCGATGGAGACCTATTCCTATGCCGCGAGCAAGGCCGCACTGATCCATCTGACCCGGCGCATGGCGGTGAAGCTGATCTCCGACCACGTCGTGGTCACGGCGATCGCGCCGGGGCCGTTCCAGTCCGACATGAACCGCGCCGCGCGCGACCATGGCGACGAGGTCGCAACGCGGGTGCCCGCGGGGCGCATCGGCACTGACGAGGACATGGCGGGCGCCGCGATCTATCTCGCCTCGCGCGCGGGGGATTACGTCGTGGGCGCGACCATCGCCGTCGACGGCGGCATCGTCTATGCGAATCCGGGGATCAAGGGGAGCGGATGGGATAGCTGAGGGGTTGCGGGGGTTCGATGCTTTCGCCTCACGCGCGCCGTCATGCCCAGCGAAGGCGGGGCATCCAGTACGCCGCGGCTTCTCGGCAAAGCCAGGACTACCTCTGGAATGCTGGATCACCCGCTTTCGCGGGTGATGACACCGTTTGTGTTGCGCGAGCCTCAGGCCCGACGCTTACGACTCGATCTTCACATACTCGAAATCGCCGGGCTTGTTGTCGATGCCGACCTTTGGCGGCGCAATCCAGGAGGCGAACTTGCCGGTTTCGGTGACGGGCTGCATCAAGGAGGTGATGAAGTCGCCGTCGCTTGCCGACGGCAGCCATTCGTCCTTGCGCTTGGCCCAGGTCGCCTCGTCGATCAGGATGCCGTCGGGCGTAGCATGGATATCCTTGAACTCGCCGATGTGGCGATGAAAGGCGACATTTGGCAGCGTCAGCTTGTAGTCGTAGCCTGCGGTCGAGATCACCTTGTTCCAGCGTAGCATGCCCTTGACGCAGTCTTGGCTGTAATCGTCGCGCAGGCGCATGTTGAGCGCGGTCAGCGCCGGCTCATCGACCAGCTTGATCTCGCCGTTGATGAACTTGAGCACCGGATAGGTGGCGTTCTTGAGCTGGTGATCGTCCTCGATCTGGGTCTCGTGGTAGCGGCCCTTGATGCCGGCGTTGAAGGCATTGGCCGCATTGGTCGACACTTCCGAGCCGAACAGGTCGAGCGACAGCGTGTAGTGCAGATTCAGCTTCTTCTGGATGGTCGGCAGGTCGATCACCCCTAGTGCGCGGACTCTTGCGATGTCGGTGGGGTCGGTGATAGCGGCTTCGCGCATGGCATCGCAGGTGCGCTGCACGACGCGGGTGATGCCGGTCTCGCCGACGAACATGTGATGCGCCTCTTCCGTGAGCATGAAGCGGCAGGTGCGCGACAGCGGATCGAAGCCCGACTGCGCCAGCGAATGCAGCTGCATCTTGCCATCACGGTCGGTGAAATAGGTGAACATGAAGAAGGACAGCCAGTCCGGTGTCGCCTCGTTGAAGGCGCCCAGCATGCGCGGCGCATCGGCATCGCCCGAGCGGCGGCGCAGCAAATCATCGGCTTCTTCGCGGCCGTCGCGGCCAAAATATTTCTGGAGCAGATACACCATCGCCCAGAGGTGACGGCCTTCCTCGACATTGACCTGGAACAGATTGCGCATGTCATAGAGCGACGGCGCGGTCTTGCCGAGATGGCGCTGCTGCTCGACCGAGGCGGGCTCGGTGTCGCCCTGGATCACGATCAGGCGGCGCAGCATGGCGCGATGCTCGCCCGGGACTTCCTGCCAGGCCGGCTCGCCGTAATGCTCGCCGAAGGGCACGACGCGGTTCTCTTCTTGCGGCGCAAGCAAAATGCCCCAGCGATATTCGGGCATGCGGACATAGTCGAACTTGGCCCAGCCTCGCGGATCGACCGAATAAGCGGTGCGCAAGTACACCAGCGATTCCTGGAAGCCTTCTGGCCCCATGTCGTTCCACCAGTCCATGTAGCCGGGATGCCAGCCTTCCAGCGCTTTGAGCACCTGGCGGTCTTCGGCGAGATTGACGTTGTTCGGGATCTTGGTCGAGTAGTCGACGTTCATGATATTCATGTTCATGGCCGTGCTCCTTGGTCTGTCTCGTTTCCCGGACGCTGCGCAACGCGAAGCGGTGCGCTGCAGAGCCGGGACCCATTGTCTGGTCCAGCGGGGTCCCGGTTCTGCGCAGCGTCACTTCGTGCCGCAGCGCGCCCGGGACACGAAAGTTGTCACACCCGCGTCATATCGAATTTCGGCTTCTGACCGCTGCCGTAGCGGCGCAGCGCGCCTTCCTCGCCGACAGCGTTGGGGCGCTGGAAGATCCAGTTCTGCCACGCGGTGAGGCGCGCGAAAATTTTTGATTCCATCGTCTCGGGACCGACAAAGCGCAGGCTCGCTTCCATGCCGGTGAGGCTGTCGGGCGAGAAACTGGCGCGCTCCTCGAGGAACACGCGGACCTCGTCGTCCCAATCGATGTCGTCGAGCGCGAAGGTGACGAGGCCGAGTTCTTCCGCCTGCTCGGCGTCGAGCGCGGTGCCAAGCGTCGCCTCCGCGCGCTCGACATCGGACGGATCAGCCTGGAAGCGCGATTGAAGCCGCGTCAGCCCATGGCTCATCGGATACGGGCCGAAATTCATCGCGGACAATTCGATCGACGGCGGCGGGCGGTTGTCGCCCTGGCGCGTGCCGATCAGCATGTAGGAGCGGTCGGCAGCGAACACGAGCTCGGCGAGCGTGCCGGCGAAGCAGGAGCCGGGCTCGACCAGCGTCACCAGCGTGCGCGAGGTGACGTCGATGCGCTTGAGGACTCGCTTCCAGTAGTGCCTGAGTTCATTGACCAGCCAGTGCGCCTTGTTGGCTTCGAGGAAGGCGTCGCTGGCAAGCACATGAGCGCGGTCACCATGGCTCTTGAACACCAGCATGGCGATCTCGAGCTCGTTGATGCGCAGATGCAGAATGGCGTCGTCGAGCTCGCGCGCGGCCTGGAGCGGCCAGAACGAAGCCCCTTGCGCCATCATGCCGTCAATGTCGGCCGGCGGCGCCGCTTCCGGCGCCTTGATGGAGATGGTAGCGATGCGCGCGGTGCGATCGATGTCGACCGTGACGAAGCCGTAGCGGATGCTGGTCTCGTCGATCAGGCGCTTGAGCGGCGTCAGCGCGACGCCCTTGCCGCTCCCCTTGCGCTTCGAGGCGGCCGCGAATTCCTTGGCACGCTCGGCGATCTTCGCCTCCAGCTTTGAGTTCGGCGCGATCTCATCGACGAGGCGCCATTGCACGGCGCGCTTGCCCTTCACGCCCTCCTCGATGGTGCAGAAGAAATCAGCGTGGTCGCGGCGCACTTTTCGCTTGTCGACGACGCGGGTCAGTCCGCCGGTGCCGGGCAGCACGGCGAGCAAAGGCACTTCGGGCAAGGCAACGGCAGACGAACCGTCATCGGCGAGGATGATGTAGTCGGTCGCAAGCGCGAGCTCATAGCCGCCGCCGGCCGCCGAGCCGTTCACCACGGTGATGAAGCGCTGGCCGGAATTCTCCGAGGAGTCCTCCATGCCATTGCGGGTCTCGTTGGTGAACTTGCAGAAATTGACCTTGTGAGCGTGGGTGGAGCCGGCGAGCATGCGGATGTTGGCGCCGGCGCAGAACACGCGGTTTTTGGCCGAGCGCATCACGACGACCTTCACCTCGGGATGCTCGAAGCGCAGCCGCTGGATCGCATCCGCGAGCTCGATGTCGACACCGAGATCGTAGGAGTTGAGCTTGAGAAGATAGCCTTCGAACAGACCGCCATTCTCGTCGACGTCCATGATCAGCGTCGCGACGTCGCCATCGACCGCGAGCTTCCAATGCCGGTAGCGGGACGGGTCTGTCTGGAAATCGATGAACGTCGCGCCGCCTGCGAGGCGCCGATCTTCCCCGGCCATGGGTCACACCCTAAGCTTGATTATGCATTTTCGCCGTAGCGTTAGATGCACAATAATGCATCTTTTTGGATGCGTCTAGCCATTAACTGCCGCGTCATGCACTTTGTTTCATGCCGATGCCGGCCAAGACTGCCTTGATATTACGAGCCCGCTGCGGTCCTACGCGGTCTCGGACCTGTCACGCCGCCGCCATCATGCGGCGCGTCCTTGCAGGCCCCGATCGTCGCGCAGGGCCGCTTTCGCGAATTGCGCGATCGCCTCGAGCGTCGCCGCCGGCGCCTCTCGATGCGGGGAATGCCCCGCACCTGAAATGATTTTCAGATCGACCGGGCAGTAGCACTCCTCCTGCGCGATCTCGACCTGACGCAGAGTGCCGTATTGGTCGTCCACGCCCTGCAGGACCATGACGGGAACGCGGATATAGGCGAGGTATTCCGAGATGTCCCAGTCGCGGAATTTTGGATCGAGCCAGGCGCCGTTCCAGCCGTAGAACGCGTTGTCGACGTCCTGATGCCAGCGCGCGAGCTTGGCCCTAAGGTCCGTGGTCTCGAAGGCCGTCTTGATCGCGGCGATGGATTTCACCGAGACGTCCTCGACGATGAAATGCGGCGCGATCAGCACGAGGCCGCTCAGGCGATGATCCTGATGCGCGCCGGCATAGATCGTCGCGATCGAGGCGCCGTCGGAATGGCCGAGCAGGAGGCCGCGCTTGAAGCCGATCATGTCGAGCAGCTTCGGCAGCACGTCGAGCGCCTCGCGCTGCATGTAATCGAGCGGCCGCGGCAGCGCGACCTTGCTCGACTGGCCGTAGCCTGCGCGCGAATAGACGAAGATGCCGGCGCCTGTGGCTTGCTGAAGCTTGTCCGGGAAGTCGCCCCACTGCGCGAGCGAGCCGAGGCCTTCATGCAGCATGACGATGCTGGGCGCGTCTGCAGCTTGCGGCGCGAGCCATTTGTATTCGAGGCAGGCGCCATCGATGCTGAGGAAACCGGTGGGGGTGAGGTTGGTCATGGTGTTACTCTTCTCTCTCGTCGTATCGAGCGTGGGACGCAATCACGCGCGGCTCGCTCGGTCGTTCCCTCCCCCTTGTGGGGGAGGGCTAGGGAGAGGGGTGCCACACGGGAACTCCCGGTGTGACGAAGAACATCGTTGCGCGACGACAATGACCGATTGCTTGGCTACCCCTCTCCCCCGCCCTCCCCCCACAAGGGGGGAGGGAGCGCAGCGGAGTTTGCCGCGCGCGCGAGTCGCACGTCGCATAGGCCCGCTCAATTCGCCCCCTCCCGCAACTTGAACCGCTGAATCTTCCCGGTCGCCGTCTTCGGCAGCGAATCCACCACGTCGATCCAGCGCGGATATTTCCACGGGCCGATCTTCTGCTTGACGTGCTCCTTCAGCATCTCCTGCAAGTCCGTCGTCTTCGCACCCGGACGCAGCACGACGAAGGCTTTTGGCTTCAACAGCCCTTCCGGATCGGCCTCGGGCACGACAGCGGCTTCCAGCACGGCGGGGTGTGTGATCAGTGCGCTCTCGACCTCGAAGGGGGAGACCCAGATGCCGGAGACCTTGAACATGTCGTCGGCACGGCCGCAGAAGGTATAGCGGCCGTCGGCATCCCTGACATATTTGTCGCCGGTGCGGGTCCACGGGCCTTCAAAAGTGCGGCGGCTCTTATGGCGTTGATTCCAGTAACCCTCGCCAGCGGAGGGCGCATCGACCAGGAGCTCGCCGATCTCGCCATCGGCGACGTCCTCGCCGGCCTCGTTGACGAGCCGCACTGCATAGCCCGGCACCGGCTTGCCGGAGGAGCCGTACTTGATGTCGCCGGGCGCGTTCGACAGGAAGATGTGGAGCAACTCGGTCGAGCCGACACCGTCAATAATGTCGACGCCGAAGCGCGCCTTCCAGCTACGACCAACGGATTCCGGCAGCGCCTCGCCGGCCGAGGTGCAGATGCGCAACGCCTTGCCGCCGCGCTCGTTCTTCATCGACTCATCGTTGAGCATGGCCGCGAACAGCGTCGGCACGCCGTAGAAGATCGAAGGATTGTAGCGGTTCATCAGGTCGAACATGCGTGCCGGCGTCGGCCGCTCGCTGTTCAGGATCACGCTGGCGCCGACCGACATCGGGAAGGTCAGCGCATTGCCGAGGCCATAGGCGAAGAACAGCTTTGCGGCGGACAGGCAGACGTCGCTCTCGCGGATGCCGAGCACCTGCTTGGCGTAGGTATCCGCGGTCGCCTGCAAGTTCGAATGCAGATGGCGCACGCCCTTGGGCATGCCGGTGGAGCCCGACGAATAGAGCCAGAACGCCGGCTCGTCCGGATGCGTCGCCGCCGTGGTGAACTGGTCGCTCTCGCCCGCGAGCTCCTCGGCGAGCTGCCTGTGGCCATTCTGCTTGTCGCCGGAGACCACAACGTGCTCGAGATTGGGCATGCGGCCGACGACGTCCTTGATGACGGGATAGAGCGCCTCAGACACGAACAGCACGCGGGCGCGGCAATCGGCGAGAATGTAGGCGTATTGGTCCGCGGTCAGCAGCGTGTTGAGCGGCACCGGCACGATGCCGGCGCGGATCGCGCCGAGGAACACGATCGGGAAGTCGACCGTATCCAACATGATCATCGCCACGCGCTCCTCGCGACGGATGCCGAGCCGGCGCAGCATGTTGGCGGCGCGGCGCGTCTGGTGCTGCAGTTCGCCATAGGTGAGCCGCGAGACGGTGTCGTCGAAGACAGGCTTGCCTCCCCTGCCCTCTTCGACGTTACGGTCGAGCAGCCAGGTCACCGCGTTGTAGGATCCCTCGCTCACGGACGTCTCCCCAATTTAGAATTATAATTCATAGAAAGACACTGTGGCGGCTTGCTGTCAATGCCAGCAGGCATTATGTTTCATTAAAATGCGCCGCAGGACATCCGCTAAAGAAGACTCATGATCGAAAGTCCCGACGCCGAATCCCGATTTCTCGAACAGCTCGGCCAGCGCGTGCGCACCATGCGCGCGCTGCGCGGCATGTCGCGCAAAGTGCTCGCCAAAGTATCAGGGATTTCGGAGCGCTACATCGCGCAACTCGAGAGCGGCAAGGGCAATGTCTCGATCGTGCTGCTCCGACGCGTCTCCGACGCGATGGGTGCACATCTCGAAGACCTGCTTCCTAGCGCCGATCCAACGCCAGACTGGCAGATGTTCCGCGATCTCCTGCGCAAGGCGACACCGGCGCAGATTGCACAGGCCAAGGATCTGCTCGCCGGCGGCAGCGCGTCTGCACCGCGGCGCGCGCCGTTCTGCGGCATTGCGCTGATCGGCCTACGCGGCGCCGGCAAATCCACACTTGGTCGGATGCTGGCGAAGAAGATCGGCTGGAGTTTTGTCGAGCTCAACAAGGAGGTCGAGCAGCAGAACGGGCTCTCGGTCGCCGAGATCATTGCGCTGTACGGCCAGGAAGGCTTTCGCCGCATGGAGCAGGCGGCGCTGCAGCAGCTGCTCGCGCGCAACGAGCTGATGGTGCTGGCGACCGGCGGCGGCATCGTCTCCGAGCCCCTGACCTTCGACCAGATCCTGTCGTCGTTCTATACGATCTGGCTGAAGGCCGAGCCGGAGGATCACATGGCCCGCGTCCGCCGCCAGGGCGATCTGCGTCCGATGGCGGACGATCGCTCGGCGATGGCCGAGCTGCGCAACATCCTGCTCAGCCGCGAACCGCTGTATTCGCGCGCCACCGCGGTGGTGGACACCGCGGGCCTGTCCGTCGATGCCGCGGCCGCACGGCTGATCGACGCGGTCCGCCCGGTGCTGCAGAACGAAGCGCGCAGCTTCGGCCTGCGCAGCCTCGCGCTGTAGAATCCCTTCCTCGCTGCATCTACACCCTCCAATTTCACTATATCCCAGCCCAACAGCAAGCGAAGACCGATGACCGATAGCGACGTCGCAATCTCCATGTTCGAGCGGATCGGCGGCAGTGCCACGATCGAGCGGCTGGTCGATCGCTTCTACGAGCGCATGGACACGCTGCCGGAAGCGAAAGTCATCCGCGCGATGCATGCGGCCGACCTCGGTCTGATCAGGGACGTGCTGAAGCGCTATCTGACCGAATGGACCGGCGGCCCGCGGCTCTACTCCGTCGAGAAAGGCCATCCGCGGCTGCGCCAGCGCCACATCGGCTTTGCGATCGGTGATGCCGAGCGCGACGCATGGATGGCCTGCATGCGCGGCGCGCTGGAGGAGACGGTCAGTGACACGAACGCGCGGCAGGACCTCGCCAAGGCGCTGTCCGGTCTCGCCGACTGGATGCGCAACCGGAATTGATCGGGCGTGGTGCTGCCGACCTTTAGCCCGCCCACACGAGCTGCGACGCGGCTAGACCGACCAGTAATGCGGATGCGGGTAGGACCGCGAGCGGTCGCCCCAGTCGAACGCATCGTCGTCGAACTCGCATGGGCCGCTGCTGAGCTCGTCCAGCGTCAACTCGGTCTGGAACGCCTGCCGGCTTGGATCGTATTTCAGCGCGCTCCACTGGAGAGGGTAATGGTGACGGGTGCCGAGCAGCCCGCCAGTCTTGATCACGGCATAGGCGACCATTCCGCTCATCTTGTCCAGCATCAGTCGCTCGATCGTGCCGAGCTTCGTCCCGTCGCGTCCGTACACGGCGACGTGCTCCACGCGATCGCTGGGAACCATGGTATGGTGCATGGCGTCCTCCCTGTTCTCTTGTGCTTGCCCTCATTATAGCACCGGTTTCGAGGCGACGGGAATGCAGCTACAGAAGCTGCGAGCGCACCAATTCCGCGCCCTCGCGCAACAGCGGCAGGAAACGGTCGAGCAGCTCCTGTGCCGGCACGCGGTCGACGTGAGCCCCCATGTTGATGGCGGCGACGATCACGCCGTCATAGCGCCGGACGGGAACCGAGATCGAGCGGAAATGCGGCTCCGCCTCGCGGTCGACCAGTGAATAGCCCTGCGCGCGGTCGGCAGTGATGCGCGCTAGCAGCGCTTTTGAATCAACCTCCGTCTGCGGCGTCAGCGCCTCGCGCTTCATGGTCTTCAGTCGCGCTGCAAGATCGGCGTCATCGAACTGGCCGAGCATTGCGCGACCGACAGAGGTGCAGAAGGCCGGAAGGCGGTAGCCGATCTCGAGACCGCCGGAGAAAACGCGCGCAGGGCTTCCGCGCGCGATGAATACGACGTCATCGCCATCGAGCACCGCGAGCGACGAGATCTCCTGCGCGGCGGTCGCGATGCGATCAAGGACCGGCTGAAGGACCACGACGAGCTGGTTCGAGCGCAGATAGGACGCTGCCAGCGTCAGCACATGAGGCGTCAGCGAGAACAGCTTTCCGTCACCGGAAGCGAAGCCGCCGCGCTGAAGCGTGAACAGCATGCGCCGCGCGGTGGCGCGGGGCAGATCGGCGGCGCGGGCAAGATCGCTCAGCGTCATCGGGCCGGCTGTAGTGCCGAAGCACTGGAGCAGCCGTAAACCGCGATCAAGGCTCTCGACGAAATCCGTCGCGCGCTCCTCGCTCTCGCTCCGCTTTACCTTGGGCATGGCTTCAGATGATCCTGCAAAATAGTGCTTGCTGCCGCGCCAAGGCATGTCATAATTCGCCCATTCGTTCAATAGGCGAACAAACTCCCTGCACAAGGATGTACGCGCCATGATGAGCCAGGAGCAGAACGACCTGATCACCCGCACCGGGCCCAAGGACCCCTGCGGCAGACTGATGCGGAGTTACTGGCAGCCGGCGGCGCTGGTGGACGAGCTAGAGGGTGCGCGGCCGATCCGTCCCGTAAAACTGCTCGGCGAGAGCCTGGTGCTGTTTCGCGACGAGACCGGACGGTACGGCCTGATCGACCGCCATTGCGCGCATCGCGGCGCCGACCTCGCCTTTGGTCGGCTCGAACATAGCGGCCTGCGCTGCGCCTTCCATGGCTGGCTGTTCGACGCCACCGGCCAGTGCATCGAGACGCCGGCCGAGCCGAAGGATTCCAAGCTCTGTCAGAACATTCGCCAGCGCTCTTATCCCGTCGTCGAGAAGAGCGGCATCCTCTGGGCTTATCTCGGCGAAGGTGCGCCGCCGGCCTTCCCGGAGCTCGACTGCTTTGTTGCGCCCGGCACGCACACGTTCGCCTTCAAGGGCCACATGGCCTGCAACTGGCTCCAGGCGCTGGAGGTCGGCATCGATCCCGCGCACGCCTCCTATCTGCACCGCTTCTTCGAGGACGAGGACACCTCGACCGCCTACGGCAAGCAATTCCGCGGTGCCTCCGCCGGCTCTGACTTGCCGATGACGAAGATCCTGCGCGAATACGACCGTCCAATCATCAATGTCGAGCATACCGAATACGGCCTCAGGCTGATCGCGCTGCGCGAGATCGACGAGGAGCGCACCCATGTGCGCGTCACCAATCAGCTCTTCCCACACGGCTTCGTCATCCCCATGAGCACGGAGATGACGATCACGCAGTGGCACGTGCCGCTCGATGACGAGAACTGCTATTGGTACGCGATCTTCACCAGCTACACGAACCCGGTGGACAAGGCGAAGATGCGCGAGCAGCGGCTCGAGCTCTATGAGTTGCCCGACTACAAATCGCGCAAGAACCGCAGCAACGATTACGGCTTCGATCCGCACGAACAGCAGACCGCGACCTACACCGGCATGGGCACCGACATCAACGTCCACGACCAGTGGGCGGTGGAATCGATGGGCGCGATCCAGGACCGCACCAAGGAGCATCTCGGTCAGAGCGACAAGGCGATCGTGCAATATCGCCGCCTGCTGCGGCAGGAGATCGAGAAGGTGTCGGGCGGCGAGAAGCCGATGCTGTTCCTGGACGAGGCCAACGCGCGCAGCATCCAGGGACCGGCGACCATGGACGGCATTGGTCCGACGCGGGGCTGGGAGACCTACTGGATGGAGGTCGACGTCAAGCGCCGCCGCGACGCGCCATGGACCGCGCCGGTGCCGAAGGACATCGCCGACAACGTGCACCGGCTGACGGCGGCGGAGTAGCGCGGAATGCAGGGCCCTCCTTCGTCATTGCGAGCGCAGCGAAGCAATCCAGACTGCCTCTCCGGAAAGACCCTGGATTGCTTCGCTGCGCTCGCAATGACGGGGTATGTTGCAGCGGCCTCGCGCCTTACGGCTTCAGGAGTAGCAAAGTGACTTTCGTCGCGCGCCATGCGCTGTGGTCGGATGAGCAGAGGGACGCGGCGGCGCGCATGCGCCGCATCGTCGAGGAAAAGAACCTCGAGATCATCCGCCTCGCCTTCCCGGACCAGCACGGCATCTTGCGGGGAAAGACCATCATCGCCGCTGAAGCTCTCGCCTCGCTGGAGAGCGGCTGCTCCATCACCACGACGATGCTTGCCAAGGACACCTCGCATCGCACGGTGTTTCCGGTGTTCACCTCCGGCGGCGGCTTCGGCATGAAGGAGATGGAGGGCGCAGCCGACGTGCTGATGGTCGCCGATCCCAGCACTTTTCGCGTGCTGCCGTGGGCGCCCGCCACAGGCTGGGTGCTGTGCGATCTCTATTTCAACGATGGCCGCGCCGTGCCGTTCGCAACGCGGGCGCTGTATCGCAAGGTTCTCGATGACCTCGCAAGCCGCGGCCATGATTTCGTCGCCGGGCTCGAGGTCGAATTCCACGTCTTCAAGCTCGACGACGCGCATATGCGGCCCGAGGACGCCGGCCAGCCCGGCACGCCGCCCTCGGTCAGCCTGCTCAGCCACGGCTATCAATATCTCACCGAGCAGCGCTTCGACCAGATGGAACCGGTGCTGGAGATTTTGCGGCGTGACATCGTCGCGCTCGGCTTGCCCTTGCGCTCGGTCGAGGTCGAGTTCGGCCCCAGCCAGTGTGAGTTCACCTTCGCGCCGAAGAAGGGGCTGGAGCCCGCCGACAACATGGTGCTGTTCCGCTCTGCCATAAAGCAGATCGCGCGCCGGCATGGCTATCACGCCACCTTCATGTGCCGGCCGAAACTGCCGAACGTGTTCGCGAGCGGCTGGCACTTGCACCAATCGATCGTCTCGCGCGGAAATGGCGAGAACCTGTTCATGGCCAAGGAAACGGCAAAGGACAGCGAGCCGCTCAGCGCGTTCGGCCAGGCGTACCTCGCCGGCCTGCTCGACCACGCCCGCGCCTCCACCGTGTTCACCACGCCGACCATCAACGGTTACAAGCGCTACCGCTCCTATTCGCTGGCACCGGACCGCGCGATCTGGGGCCGCGACAATCGCGGCGTGATGATCCGCGTGCTCGGCACGCCCGGCGATGCTGCGACGCGCCTGGAGAATCGCATCGGCGAGCCCGCCGCCAATCCCTATCTCTACATGGCCTCACAGATTCTCTCCGGCCTCGACGGTGTCGACCGCAAGCTCGATCCAGGCCCGTCGGCGGACACACCCTACGAGACCAAGGCGCCGCTCTTGCCGAAATCGCTGCGCGACGCCGTCGCTGCGCTGAAGGACGATCCGTTCTTCCGCGAAAAGCTTGGGCCTGAGTTCGCCGACTATTACACCCACATCAAGAACGCCGAGATCGATCGCTTCCTGTCTGAGGTAACCGACTGGGAGCACCGCGAATATTTCGAGATGTTTTAATCGAGGAGCTCACGCCTCCGTGAGGCGACTTCGTCCCACCTGTTCCGACGACATCTGACTGCCATCCGACGAAGCCATTTTCCCCATCCCTCGAAAACCGGCGGAAAGACGCCGGGTCTAGATTAGCCGTGATGAACAACGGAGTTCGATCATGTGGGACCAATTATTCAGCCTGATCTATCACCTCTCCTGCCGGACCACGCTGATTGAGATCGGGACGCATCGGCTAGCGCGTTAACTTCCCTATCGGACCGAATAGGTAACACGCATTGGCCAAATGGGCACTTACATGCGCAAGCTGATTCTGATCGCGGCCCTGTTGCTGGTTGCAACAGAAGCCTTTGCTGCTGGCCCGCGAAGCCTGAGCCTCGCCGCAACCGATGCGAGCCAGGCCGAGCAGCCCGCCGCGACGGCCGCGCCGCAGTCGACCCAGGCCCCGGCAGGGCCCGCGGCCGTTCAGGCCACAACGACGACGCCCACGCCGCCACCTGCTGCAACCGCCGCAACGGCCGCGCAGTCGACTGCCACGCCCGCGAGCAGCACGACCGGCAGCAGCAAGGCGAAGCGACGCCAGCCCTCCGTCGAAGCGCGCGTGATCCGCGAACTGCATCGCCACGGGATTTATTGGTGAGGGCAAGCTCTCACGACCGCCATTGCCAGCGAAGCGAAGCAATCCAGACTGCCGCCGAGGATCCTGGATTGCTCGCTGCGCTCGCAAGGGCGAAGTTGGGGCGGACGTCGCGCTCCTTAGGGGCCTCAGATTCCTAAATATTTATGCTGAAGGTCCGGCGCGGCCATCAGCTCGTCGGAGGTGCCGCTCCAGACCGTCTTGCCGCGCTCGATGATGGAGTGGCGGTCGCAGATGCGGGCGAGGTGATCGACATTCTTGTCGACCACCAGGATCGACTGTCCGCGGCTCTTGAGCAGCGACAGGCAGTTCCAGATCTCTTCGCGAATCAGCGGCGCGAGGCCTTCGGTCGCTTCATCCAGAATCAGAAGCTTCGGGTTGGTCATCAGTGCGCGCCCGATGGCGAGCATCTGCTGCTCTCCGCCGGAGAGCTGGTTGCCCATGTTGGAGGCACGCTCGGCGAGGCGCGGAAACAGCACGTAGATCGCGGCCAGCGTCCAGGGATTGGGGCTAGCGAAACGATCGGCGGCGGCGGCTACGAGATTTTCGCGCACGGTGAGGTTCGGGAAGATCTGACGTCCCTCCGGCACGATGCCGACGCCGAGCTGGGCGATCCGGTATGACGGAAGCTGCCGCACCTCGACGCCCGCGAAACGGATGCTGCCTGCGCGCGCCGGCGTCAGGCCCATGATGGAGCGGATGGTGGTGGTCTTGCCCATGCCGTTGCGGCCCATCAGCGAGACCATCTCGCCCGGTTTGATCGACAGCGACAGGCCGAACAGCACCTGGGACAGGCCGTAGCAGGTCTCGATGCCCTCGACGTCCAGCAGCGTGTCAGCCATGATGCGTCACCACATGCTGATCGCCGAGATAGGCGCGCTTGACGTCCTCGTTCTGGCGGATCGCGGCCGGATCGCCGGAGGCGATGACGCGGCCATAAACCAGCACCGAAATCCGGTCGGCGAGCGCGAACACCGCGGGCATGTCGTGCTCGACGAGCACGATCGAGACCTCTTTGCGCAGCTCCTGGAGCAACTTCACCATGCGCTGCGATTCGGTGACGCCGAGACCTGCCATCGGCTCGTCGAGCAGCAGGAGCTTCGGCTTGCTCGCGAGCGCAACCGCGAGCTCGAGCTCGCGCCGCTCGCCATGGCTGAGCCTGGACACCACGACATCGGCGCGGTGCAACAGGCCGACGCGATCGAGCGCTGCATGGGCGGCATCGCGCAGGCCCTTCTCCTTGCGCGCATTGGCGAAGAAGCGGAACGACGTACCGGCATGCGCTTGGGCTGCCAGGGCGACATTATCGGCGGCGGTGAAGTCGAGCAGCAGCGAGGTGATCTGGAACGAACGGGCGAGGCCCAGCGCGCAGCGGCGATAGGCCGGCAGATAGGTGATGTCCCGCCCCGCCAGCGACACGCTGCCGGAATGCGGTTCGAGGTGCCCCGTGAGCTGGCTGATCAGCGTGGTCTTGCCGGCACCGTTCGGGCCGATAATGGCGTGCAACTCGCCGCTAGCGACCTCGAGCGAGACGTTGTCGGTCGCGATGATGCCGCCGAAGCGGCGCACCAGCTTTTCGACGCGGAGCAGGGGTTCAGCCACGGCCAGCCCTCCCGAGCGCGCCCATGATGCCGCCGCGGCCGAACAGGACGATGAGCAGCAAGAGCGGGCCCATGATCAGCGCCCAATATTCGGTGATCTGCGACAAGAACTCTTCCAGCAGCAGGAACACCACCGCGCCCATGATCGGACCGAACAGCGTGCCCATGCCCCCCAGGATCACCATCACCATGAGATCGCCGGAGCGGGTCCAGTACATCACGGCGGGACTGACGAAATCGGTGTTATTGGCGAGCAGCGCGCCGGCAAGGCCGCACATGGTGCCTGATATGACGAAGCAGACGAGCTGGTAGCGCTTGGCGGCGAAGCCGATCGCCTGCATGCGCTGCTCGTTGGAGCGCAGGCCCTGCACGACGAGGCCGAAGCGCGAATTGACGATGCGCCAGATCAGGAAAATGACACCGAGCAGGCAGGCGAGGCAGAGATAATAGAACTGCATGCGGTCGCCGAGATTGATCAGTCCGGAGAAGTCGCTGCGCTTGTAAACGGTGAGACCGTCGTCGCCGCCGTAGCGCGCCAGGCCCGAGGCGACGTAATAGGCCATCTGCGCGAAGGCCAGCGTGATCATGATGAAATAGACGCCGCGCGTGCGCAAAGAGAGCGCGCCGATCACCAGCGCGTAAGTCGCGGAGGCCGCAAGCGCGACGGGAAACTGGATGAAGCCGCTTCCGACGCCCTCCTGCGCGAGCATCCCGACTGCGTAGCCGCCGATGCCGAGATAGGCAGCGTGACCAAAACTCATCATGCCGCCGAAGCCCATGATGAGATTGAGGCTCGCCGCCGCCAGCGCCAAGATGATGATACGGGTGAACAGCGTCAGGATGAAGATGTTGCCGGTCAGGTGCGAATAGAGCGGCAGCAGCACGAGGCCCGCCAGCATCAGGGCCGTCACGGCTTTGCTCACACTGAAAGCCTTCATCGACGATTGGCCGGAAACAGCCCCTCCGGCCGCACCACCAGCACGATCGCCATTAGGAGATAGATCAGCATGGACGACAGCGCGGGCGCGGCAGTGGAGGCCGCGGCGCCGCTCAGCACCTGCCGGAGCAGGTTCGGCAGGAAAGCGCGGCCGAGCGTGTCGATCATGCCGACGAAGATTGCGGCCAGGAACGCGCCGCGGATCGAGCCAATGCCGCCGATCACGATGATGACGAAGGCGAGGATCAGGATGTTCTCGCCCATGCCGATCTGCACGGTGAGGATCGGCGCCTGCATCAGACCGGCAAGGCCTGCGAGCGCGGCACCTAAGCCAAAAACCAGCGTGTAGAGCAGCTTGATGTTGATGCCGAGCGCGCCGATCATCTCGCGGTTGGAGGCCCCGGCCCGGATCAGCATGCCGATGCGGGTGCGCATCACGCCGAGATAGAGCAAAAGCGCGACCAGCAGCGCGACCGCGATGATGGCGAGGCGATAGGCGGGATAATGAATGCCGGGCAGGATCGGGACCGGCACGGTGAGCCAGGCCGGCAGCGGCAACGCCAGGCCGGCCGGGCCCCAGATCAGCCGCACGGCTTCGTTGAAGAACAGAATCAGGCCGAAGGTCGCGAGCACGTGGTCGAGATGGTCTCGCCCGTAGAGATGCCGCAGCGCAGTCATCTCGAGCACGATGCCGAGCACGAGGGTTGCGCCAAGCGCCATCAGCGCACCGAGCAGGAAGCTGCCGGTCCACGCGGCGAAGGTCGCGGCGAAATAGGCGCCCATCATGTAGAGCGAGCCGTGCGCGAGGTTGACGAGATCCATGATCCCGAACACCAGCGTCAGGCCGGCGGCGAGCAGGAACAGCAGCAGGCCGAACTGCAATCCGTTCAAGAACTGTTCGACGACGAGCAGCATCAAGACTCTTTCAGGCGCACGCAGTGTCACGCCGATGTTCGAACACGGTCGCCATCAGTGAAAGAGCTCCCCCTGCCTGTTCAAGGCCGAAAAATGGGTAATGGCAGTATCGTTCCGAGGCAAGTGCGATTTGACACCAAACATGCACTTTGTTGCATCCCGGCGCCACGCGGCCGACACCTGCTTTGCAATGCAAGAAGATTGCCGCGCGGTATGGGGCAACCTGCCGCACCCAAACGGTCACCCTCCCCCAGGCAAGCCGAGGGAGGGTGGAATGTCGTTGAAGCTTTAGCGAGAGATGCGTCTAGTGCGACGTCATCTGGTGGGGAAGGTCGTCCGGTTCAGCGAGCACGCTATTCACCGTCGAGGCCTCCAGCGCTGCCATCCTGAACAGATAGGCCAGCGTCGTCAGTCCGGCATCGTCCGCCATCTGCGCGAGCTCGAGCGCCATGTCGGACATGTAACCGAGATTCTCGTCCTCGATCTGCGCCATGATCTGGCTGTCCCGCATCATGTTCGACATCTCAAGCGCTCTTTCGTTGCGCGGCAGCGACGCCGCGGAGGTTAGCACGGGCAATACAGTCGATCCGCGGACCGTCCTGCTGGACGATGCTCGTCATTCCGATACGGTCGCGCACGATATCGAGCGACCCCTGACTGACCTCGATCGTTGCAGCCATGGTCCAGGAATTTTCCATCCGCGCCGGCAATCCCAGCGGTGTCACGATGAATCCGATGTCGTTGAAGCGCGGCAACCACCACGTCTCCATGACGAGACAGAGACGCTCGATGCCCTGATCGAGACAGAACTCCTGCGCAGCCGCCATCAATTGCAGATTGAAGGCGCCGTCGCGGCGCTCCCGTGACACGAAGAAGCGCGACCACTCCCAGACCAGCGGGTCCGACGGGCATCCGCGCACGGCCGCGAGATGCGGGAAGACTTCGCTCATCATTGTCGGTCTGGCGGTGGGATACAGGCGGAAGCTGCCGAGCACCCGGCGGTTTTCGAGAGCCAGCAGGTAGACCGCATCGTCATTGTCGTAGCTATCGATCTCGCGGCCGTCGGGCTTGCGTAGCGACTCCCATTTCCGCTCCTCGACAAAAATCTCGTGACGGACCCGAAAATACTGTTCGAGAACGTCCTCGTTGAGGTGCCGATTGGCGGCAGAAATCACATGAATCATGCACTCCCCCTGGCTCGAAATGAAGGGAGCCTCAGCGAAAAAGGCAAAGTCGACTATTGGGAAATTTCCCAGTAGGCGAGGATTTCAGGGATTGATGATTCTGTGGCGGATCGCGATCGCGACCGCATGCGTCCGGTTGACGGCGCCGAGCTTGCGCGCGGCAGTTGCAAGATGCTCTTCCGCAGTGCGTTGCGTGATGTGCAGGATCTCGCCGATCTCCCAGGCGGACTTGCCTTGCGACGCCCAGGCAATCACCTCGCGCTCGCGCGGGGTCAGGCGCATCGACGGATGCGGCGCCGGATCGAGCAGACGGCGAATGTGATCGAAGCCGTACATCCCGATCAGGTGCAGCGCCGGCTTGCTGCGCGCATTGAGATCGAGGTGGACGCCACCGAGCGAGACGCCGGCCTCATAGCCGGTCAAGCCGTGGATCGGCACGACGAAGCCGCGCGACATGCGGAAATCGGCGGCGCGCCGCATCACCTCCACCGCACCCGGCTCCAGCTCCGGATCATACGGCGCCTCAGACCACTCGAAAGGATTCACCGTCTGCCGGCATTTGCGGATCACGGGGTCGACACGGTCGTAACTCTTTTGGACATAGAGGTTGAACCACTCCGCCGGCCATTTCTTGGCGAGCACCATCTGGGAAAAGCGCTGATCGGGATTCGGCAAGCCCGTTACGATGATATGTTCGAAACCGTATCGGCTGAACGCGGTCGCAAGCGCGTCCATGGCGTCCGGAACTTTGGTATAGGCTTCCAAGCCTTCGATGAAGTCGAGCGCCTCCCGACCATAGTCTACGGCGGACATCAGTGCGTTTCCTGACTCTCGCCCCGCCGTATAGCACGCATTGGGGAGCTGCCTCAGGTCGCCGTGGCCGTAGTTTACCGGTGCTCATCCGCTCCGAAGACTTAATCTACTTGTGGCAGAAATGACGTCACGATACACCTGAAGCGTACGAAGCGGGAAAACCACGATGGAAGACGAGGACATCGCTCTCAACAGCGTGCTCGGCCTGGAATTGAACCGCGTGTTTTTCGCCGTCCGCCAAACGGCAAACAAGCAAAAGATCATCGAGTTCGCGCGCGAGGTGCTGCAAAGCGAGCGCGCCGAGCTGGCGAACAGCCTCTTGCCCGAGGGCCCGGCGGGTTAGCCAACGCAGTTGCAGCTTCACGCGCCCCGCTTCCATTTGAACGCGCTGATTTCCGTCGAAACGATCCGACTGTTGCCGTCTCCCCTCCCGAGCGGGAAGCCTAAGGACCCGAGAGCAACTTGCCTCCTCCGCCCATGTTGACAGACACTTGCCGCTGGATGACATCTCGGCTCTCGTGAGATGATCGAGATCACGATCATCCTTCGGACGCCCGGACATGATGACGCTGCGCCAGGTTGAAGTGATACGTGCCGTGATGGTGACGGGCACCATCGGCGGCGCGGCGAAGCTGCTCAACGTCTCGGCACCGGGGATCAGCCGCCTCGTCAAATACACCGAGCGCTCGCTCGGCATCCGCTTCTTCCAGCGCCAGAACGGGCGCTATTTCCCGACGCCGGAAGCCGAGAACATCTTCGAGCAGATCAACGGCGTCTACAAGAAGGTCGACGACCTCTCCGAGATCATCTCCAAGATCGGCCGCGGCGGATTGTCGGAGCTGCGCATCGGCTCGGTGCCGAGCATCTCGCAGGTGATGGTGCCGCGCGCGATCGAGCGCGTCCGCCGCCGCTATCCGGACCTCGGCATCGACATCAACATCCTCAAGCTCGAGGAAGCCATCGATTATCTGATGCTCGGCCGCGGCGAGTGCGTGGCGATGAGCTACCGACTGGAACATTCAGGGCTCGACCTCATGCCGCTCGCCTCGGGCGAGCTCTATTGCATCGTGCCGCCGGGACATGAGCTCGCCGGCCGCAAGCAGGTCTCTGCCGCCGAGATCACCCGCTATCCGCTGATCGGGATCGATCCGAACGACCCTTACGGACGGATCATGGCCGAGATCTTTGCGCGCAACCGGCTCGACTACAACATCACCATCCGCGCGCGCTTCGGCACCACGGTCTGCGCCCTGGTCAAGGCGGGGCTCGGCATCGCCATCATCGACCAGTTCACGGTGGCCCATGGCGGCTATCCCGGAATCGAGCTCTTGAAGATCACCGAGCCGACGCGGTTCGACACCTATATCGCGGTGAAGCGCGGCGCGCCGCTGTCGCTCCATGCCGAGTATTTCATCGATGCCCTGCGCGCCGAGATGCGCGCGGTCGAGCCGTCCCGCGGCAACGGCAAGGCCGTTTCGGCACGCGGGCGGAAGAAATAACATTATGTTAGGTTTACCGGATAAAAGGGTAATTGTGTTAGGCAGGGGAAAGGCTATCGTCGCGGCTGGAATTGCGCGGATTTCCCCGCTAATGGCCGGGCCCGGACGCTCCCAACGAGACGATAGCGAACCATGTCGAAGCGCGAACACGCCGCCAGCAGGAAGCTTCTCACCGGCCTGATCGGCGCGCCGATCGCGCATTCCGCGTCCCCCGCCATGCATGAGCGCGCCGCCGAGGCGCTCGGCCTGCGCGGCCACTACCAGCTCATCGAAGTGGCCGGTGCCGATGCGGCCGGGCTCCGCATGATGCTCGAAGGCGTGCGCCGGCTCGGCTTTGCCGGCGTCAATGTGACCTATCCTTATAAGGAAGCGGTGGTCCCACTGCTCGATGCGCTGGCGCCGGACGCTGCCGCCATGGGCGCGGTCAACACCGTCGTCGTCAGGGACGGCCAGCTGACCGGCCACAACACCGACACTACAGGCTTTGCGCGTGCGGTGGCCCCGCTGCTGGCGCCATCAGCCAACTCCGTTGCCGTGATCGGCGCAGGCGGCGTCGGCAAGGCGATCGCGTTTGCGCTGGCGGGCCTGGAGGTGACCGATATCCGCATCTTCGACAGCGAGCCGGCGCGCGCCGAGAAACTCGCCTCGCTGCTTGCCAGGCAGGGCCGCGCGAGGGTGGCCGGAAACGTCGAGGACGCACTCGATGGTGCAACCGGTCTCGTCAATGGCACGCCGGTCGGCATGCTGCCGAACCGAGACACCCCGGTGCCGGCGGCGCTGCTCAGGGCAGACCTGTGGGTCGCCGATGCCGTCTATTCGCCGCTGATCACGCCGCTGCTTGCCGCAGCGCGACAGAAAGGCGCTCTGATCATGACCGGGCGGGAGCTTGCGATCTATCAGGCCGCCGACGCCTTTGAACTGTTCACCGGCCTTGCTCCATCGACCGAGATCATGGGAGAGGCTTTTGATGCCGTGATGGCTGCGCGCACCGCCGCCTATCAGGCAGCTTGAGACGAAGCGGCCGGGCACAAGGCCGCTTGCAAGATTTGAAACGGGAGGAGAGGACGATGAAATCAACGCTATTGGTGGGCGCGCTGCTCACCGCCATGACGGCAACGAGCGCCCTTGGCCAGGCGATCAAGCTCGCCGACGTCGCCGAGCTCTCCGGCGGCGGCGCCACCGTCGGCACCAACTGGAAGAACGGCATCGACCTCGCGATCGAGGAGATCAACGCCAAGGGCGGCGTGCTCGGCCGCAAGCTGGAGGTCACCCACGCCGACTCGCAGTCCAACCCCGGCGTCGCCCGCGCCCAGGTGCAGAAGGCGCTCGACGCCGAGCCCTATGTGCTGCTCGGTCCCGGCTATTCCGGCTCGGTGAAGGTCACCGCGCCGCTCGCGGCCGAAGCCGGTATCGCGCAGATCATGGGCGGCGAAGCCGCAGAGCTGACGCAGGCGGGCAACAAGTTCCTGTTCCGCACCTCGTTCGGCCAGCAATCCTCGATGCCGAAGGTCGCCAAATACATCCACGACGAGATGAAGGCGAAGACGGTTGCGGTGGTCTGGGTCAACAACGACTTCGGCCGCGGCGGCCGCGACGTCGTCGTCAAGGAGCTCGACCGGCTCGGCTCCAAGGTGGTTGCCGATCTCTCCACCGAAGCGGGCCAGGCCGATTTCGCCGCCGACGTCGGCAAGATCAAGGCTGCCAATCCCGATGCCGTGTTCGTTTATCTCAATGAGGAAGAGAGCGCGCGCATCCTGAAAGAACTGAAGCGGCAGGGCGTCACCGCACCGCTGATGGGCGAGACCACGCTGATCGGCCAGAAGGTGATCGAGCTCGCTGGCGATGCCGCCAAGGGCGCGCGCGGCCATGTCGGCCTCACCACCGATGCCCCGGTCGATCTGATCAAGGCGTTCCGCGAGAAATTTTCCAAGAAGTACAATTACGTGCCTGATCATAACGGCCTGAAGGGCTATCTCGCCGTCTACATGGTCAAGGCCACCACCGAGAAGATGGGCAAGGTCGACTCGAAGAAGTTTGCCGACACGCTGCATGGCCTGACCATCAAGGCCGCCGACGAGCCGGGCATTTTGATGGACGTCACCTTCAGCGACACCGGAGACATCGACCGTCAGAGCTTCCTGGTCGAGGTGGTCGAAGGCAAGCAGGTCGTGAAGCAGGTGCTGCCGAAAGTGAAGTGAGGTTCGTCTCTCTCCGCTTGCGGGGAGAGACCGGAATTTGCGCAGCAAATTCCGGGTGAGGGGGAGCTTCCGCGGGTCCAACTATTACCGCCCTCGCGAAGGCTCGCCCTCACCGTAGCCGATGCTTCGCATCGGCGTTCTTAAGAACGGCGGCCGTAGGCCGCCTACGCCTCTGCCCGCAAACGTGACGAACGGGAAGGCAGAACGGCGAGAGGGGAAAATGTCCAGTCTGTTCGATCTTCTGGTCGCGGGACTTGCCACCGGCGCGATCTATGCGCTGGTCGCGGTCGGCTTCACGCTGCTGTGGCAGACTTCGCAGACCATCAATTTCGCCCAGGGCGAGTTCGTGATGCTGCCGGCGTTCCTGATGCTGGCGGCGATGCATGCCGGCGCCCCGTTCTGGCTCGCGATCATCCTCGGCATCCTGCTCTCGATGATCTTGCTCGGTCTCGCCTTCAAGCTGCTGCTGGTCGATCCGATGATGCGCCACGGCGTGCTGCCGCTGGCGATCGCGACCATGGCGCTGGCCATCGGCATCAAGGAATCCGTCAAGCAGTTCTTCAGCGCCGAGGCCTCGCCCTTCCCGTCGATCGCGCCGACCGGCGATATCTCCATCCTTGGCCATGCGATGTCGCTGCAAAGCATCGGCGTCCTCGTCGTCGCCATCCTTGCCGTCTTCGGCTTGACCGCACTGCTCAACCGCACCTCGCTCGGCCACCAGATGCAGGCGGCGGCGCAGAACCCGACGGTGGCGCGGATCATCGGCGTGCCGGTCGAGCGCATGATCCTGCTGACCTTCCTGATCAACGCCTTCCTGGTGGCGCTAGCCTCACTGCTGATCACGCCGATCTATCTCGCCAAATTCTCCTCCGGCGAGGTGCTGGGCCAGGCGGCATTCATCGCCGCGATCGTCGGCGGCTTCAACCAGGTGCGCGGCGCAATCGCCGGCGGTCTTTTGATTGGCGTGCTCGACAATCTCGCGGCCGCCTATGTCTCGACGCAGTATCGCGCCGCCGTTCCGATGATCTTCCTGATCGCCGTCATCCTGTTCCGGCCGCAGGGCTTGCTCGGCCGCGCCGAGGAGCGCACGGTATGATCAGCTTTGGCAAACCCCTGAAGATTGCGCTCGGCCTCATCGCCATCGCCGCGCTGATCATTGTCCCCATGAACTTCAACCGTTACGGTCTGTTCATCCTGAGCCAATGGGCGGTGATGAGCATCGCCGCGATGGGGCTCAACCTTACGCTCGGCTATGCCGGCCAGGTCTCGCTGGCGCAGGGCGCCTTCGTCGGCATCGGCGCTTATGCGGCGGCGATCATGACCACCCATGGCTGGCCGCTGCCGGCCGCGATTCTGGTCGCGATCGCCTTGAGCTTTGCGGTCGGCTGGGTGCTGGGTTATCCCGCGCTGCGCGTGCAGCACCACTACCTCGCCTTCGTTACCCTCGCCTTCTCCACTCTCGCCTTCCTGGTGTTCCGCAACGAGAGCTGGCTCACCGGCGGCATCTACGGCATCTCCAACATCCCGCGCCCGCACGTCTTCGGGCTAGCGACCAACAAGCCGCTGCCCTTCTATTATGTCTGCCTCGGCTCGCTCGCGATCGTGTCGCTTGCCGTGTGGTGGCTGATCCGCTCGCCCTGGGGCCGCGCCTTCATGGCGCTGCGCGAGAATCCGCTGCGTGCGCAATCGCTCGGCGTCGACACCCGGCGCTACACGCTGATGGCCTTTGCGATCGGCTCGGCGCTCGGCGGCGTCGCCGGCGCACTCTATGCGCCGCTGACGCAATATATCGATCCCGTGCCGTTCAACCTGTCGCTCTCGCTCGACCTGCTGATGATGGTGATCGTCGGCGGGGCCGGCTTCTATTTCGGTCCGTTCCTGGGCGCGATGATTGCCGTGCTGCTGCCGGAATGGCTGCGCTTCACCGAAGGCTATTATCTCATGCTCTATGCGGTTGCGGTGATGCTGCTCTTGATCTGGTCGCCGACCGGCATCCTGGGAATCCTCGATCGCGCGATGGCGGCGCGACGGACCAAGGCGGCGTCCGCGCTGCGCGCCGTCGCAAAGTCACGCCTGGAGACGGTGCAATGAGCGCAGTCCTCGAGGTTACCAATATCAAGAAAAACTTTGGCGGCATCAGCGCCGTCGATGGCGTCAGCTTCGACGTGCGCGAGGGCGAGATCCTCGGCCTGATCGGACCGAACGGCTGCGGCAAGTCGACGCTGTTCAACTGCATCCTCGGCCAGCTCACGCCGTCAGGCGGCGAGGTCAGGCTGGACGGCAAGGTGGTGACGGGCCTGCGGCCCTCCGAACTCAACAAGTTGGGGGTCAGCCGCACCTTCCAGCTCCTGCAGGTTTTTCCAAAGCTCTCGGTGCGGGAGAACCTGATTCTGGCCGGACAGGAGCACCAGGGCAACATGGCCTCGCGCCTCGTCGGCCGCTCCGATGCCGGGCTGAGCGACGCCGCCAACCAGATGATCGGCTTCTTCAAGCTCGACCATCTCGCGGACGAGCCGGCCGGCGGCCTCTCCTATGGCCAGCAAAAACTGCTCGATGCCGCCATGGCCTTCATGGGCGGACCGCGCCTGGTGCTGCTCGACGAGCCAGCCGGCGGCGTCAACCCGTCGATGCTGGCGGACCTCAAGGACCGCCTGGTTGCGATCAACCGCGAGAAGAACGCCACCTTCGTCGTGATCGAGCACAACATGGAATTCGTGATGTCGCTGTGCTCGCGGGTGATGGTGATGGCGGAAGGCAAGGTGCTGGCGATGGGACGGCCGGATGAGGTGCGGAAAAACCTCGCCGTCATCGAAGCCTATCTCGGACATTAGGGAGCGCGAGCCATGAGCGACCCGATCCTCTCTGTTCACAATCTCGTCGGCGGCTACGGCAAGATGACGATTTTGAACGGCACGACCTTCGCCGTGCCGCAAGCCACGATCACGACGATCATCGGCCCGAACGGCGCCGGCAAGTCCACCGTCTTCAAGGCAATCTTCGGCCTGCTCAAGCTGCGCGAGGGCAAGATCAGCTTTGCCGGCCGCGACGTCACGAACCTGAGCCAGCGCGCGCTGCTCAATGCCGGCATCTGCTACGTGCCGCAGGGCCGCAACATCTTTCCCGAGCTTTCGGTACGCCACAACATCGAACTCGGCGGCGTCGCTGCGGACAAGAGCCTCGATCTTCCCAAGCGGATCGAGGCGGCACTCGACCTGTTTCCGGCGCTGCGGCAAAAATCGACGCAGCAGGCTTCCACGCTGTCCGGCGGCGAGCAGAAGCAACTCGAGATCGCCCGCTCGCTGCTGCTCGAACCCAGGCTGGTGCTGATCGACGAGCCCTCGATCGGCCTGTCGCCGCTGATGGTGCAGCAGACCTTCGATATCCTCAAAAGCTTGCGCGACCGCGGCGTCACGATCCTGATGATCGAGCAGAACGCACGTTCGGCGCTGGAGATCTCGGACATCGGCATCGTGCTCGAGCTCGGCCAGACCCGGATGATCGACGACGCCAAGCGCATTCTGAACGATCCCCGCATCGGGCAATTGTTCCTGGGCGGCGCCATGGAGGAGAGCGCCGCATGAACAAGCGTTCGATCGCAACCGTGTCCCTCTCCGGCACCCTCGACGAAAAGCTGCGCGCCATCGCCTCAGCCGGCTTCGACGCGGTCGAGATCTTCGAGAACGATCTGTTGTCGTTCGGCGCGGGCCCGCGCGAGGTGGCACAGCTCTGCAAGGACCTCAATCTCGAGATCTGCGCGTTCCAGCCGTTCCGCGATTTCGAAGGCATGCCGGAGCCGCAGCGTTCGCGCAACTTTGCCCGTGCGATGCGCAAGTTCGATTTGATGCAAGAGCTCGGCACCGATCTCTTGCTGATCTGCTCCAACGTTTCGCCCACCTCGCTTGGCGGCATCGACCGTGCCGCGGACGATTTTCGCGAGCTCGGCGAACGTGCGGTGAAACGTGGTTTGCGCGTCGGATACGAGGCGCTGGCTTGGGGACGACACGTCAACGACTACCGCGACGCCTGGGAGATCGTGCGCCGCGCCGATCATCCGGCAATCGGCATCATCCTCGACAGCTTTCATGCGCTGGCGCCCGGCTTTCCGACCCGCGCGATGGCTTCGATTCCCGGCGACAAGATCTTTCTGGTGCAGCTTGCTGACGCGCCGAAGCTCGAGCTCGACATCCTCTCCTGGAGCCGGCACTTCCGCTCCTTCCCGGGCCAGGGTGACCTCCCGGTCCGCGAGTTCATGGCGGCGGTGGCGGCGACCGGCTATGCCGGGCCGCTGTCGCTGGAGATCTTCAACGACCAGTTCCGCGCCGGCTCGGCGGCCCAGACGGCGGTCGACGGCCTGCGCTCGCTGATCCTGCTGGAGGACCAGCTCGCACCGGACTGGCCAAAGCTTGTCCGCGAGCCGCTGGCGCCGAAATCCAGAAGCCACGGTACCGGCTTCGTCGAGTTCGCCGTCAACGAGACCAAGGCCGGCGAGCTTGCCCGACTGTTCGCGCAGCTCGGTTTTCGCAGGACCGGCAAGCACCGCAGCAAGGCGGTGGAGCGTTGGTCGCAAGGCAAGGTCGAGCTCGTCATCAATTCCGAGACGGACGGCTTTGCGCATTCGCATTACGTCACCCATGGCCCCGGCGTCTGTGCGATCGCACTCGACGTCGACAATGCGGGCCTTTCCATGCAGCGCGCCGAAGCGCTGAAGGCGCGCACCTTCTACCAGCCGGTCGGGCCGGGCGAACTCGAGATCCCGGCGATCCACGGCGTCGGCGGCAGCCTGCTCTATTTTCTGGATCAGGCCGGCAAGAACTGGGACACCGATTTCGAGCCGGTACCGAGCGAGGCGAGCGAGGACGCGCTGCTGGCGGTCGATCACATCGCGCAGTCGATGCCCTATGACGAGATGCTGTCCTGGCTGTTGTTCTACACCGGCATCCTCGACCTGACGCGACTGCCGCAGATGGAGATCGTCGACCCGAGAGGCTTGGTGCAGAGCCAGGCCATCATCAACGCCGACCAGAGCCTGTGCTTCGTGCTCAACGGCTCCTCTGCCAACCGCACGCTGCCGTCGCGCTTCATCTCCGAGTTCTTCGGCTCCGGCGTGCAGCACGTCGCGTTCTCGTGCCGCAACATCTTTGCGACGGTCGCGGAGATGCGCAAGCGCGGCGCGGATTTCCTCGACATCCCTGATAATTACTACGACGACATCGAAGCCAAATACGACCTTTCGCCCGAGCTGATGGCGCAACTGCGCGCCAATCACATCCTCTACGACCGCGAGGGTGACGGCGAATTCTTCCAGGTCTACACCCACATCTTCGACGAGCGCTTCTTCTTCGAGATCGTCGAACGGCGGCGCTATCAGGGCTTTGGCGCGGCCAATGCCGGCATCAGGCTCGCAGCGCAGGCCCGCGAGGTGCGGCCTGCGAGCATGCCAAGGATGTAGGCTCCTCCGGGTGAGGGGGTCTCCGCGAGTCACATCGCAGCGACGAGCAAGGCTCCCTCAACACGTCATTGCGAGCGTAGCGAAGCAATCCAGAATCCCTCTGCGGAAAGACTCTGGATTGCTTCGCTACGCTCGCAATGACGGTGCGGCGACTATCGAATAAACGTCTCTCTCCGTCCCAACGGAGACTTCTCCTCACCCAGCCCCTCTCCCCGCATCCGCGTACGCTAAAGCTTCGGCGGGCAAGCGCGGGAAGAGGGGAAGATCAAGACCTCACTTCATCTTGCACTTGTCGTGGAAACGATCCTGGTCGTTCTCGACGATGGTGGCGACGGTCTTCAGCGCGAGCTGGCCTTCGGCGTCCTTGACCACGTCCTGGAGATAGAAGCTCTGGATCGGGATGTGATTGTTGCCGTACTTGAAGGAGCCGCGCAGCGACTTGAAGTTGGCCTTTTCCATCTCGGCCTTCATCGCATCCTTCTTGCTGGTGTCGCCCTTCACCGCGACCACGGCGCTGTTGATGAGCTGGGCGGCATCATACGATTGTGCGCCGTAGTAGGTCGGCCGCAGGCCGGGATACTTCTTGCGATAATCGGCGACGAAGCGCTTGTTCTGCTCGTTGGGGAGGTCATTGACCCATTCCTGCGCGCCGGGCACTCCGAGCGCATTCTCCTTCTGGAGCGGCAGCGACAGCTCGTCGATGGTGAAGACGGTGTAGAGCGGCATGGTGCTCTTGAGGCCGGCTTGGGCATATTGATTGAGGAACTGCACGCCGGCGGCACCGGGGTAGAACACGAAGATCGACTCGGCGCCGGAGGCGCGCGCCTTGGAGAGCTCGGCGGAGAAGTCGAGCTGGCTCGGCCAGACCGTGTACTCCTCGCCCTTGATCTCGCCCTTGAACGTGCTCTTCAAACCGGCGAGCATGTCCTTGCCGGCGGCGTAGTTCGGCCCGATCAGGAACACGCTCTTGACGCCCTTCTGGTTCATGTAGAGGCCCATCGCCTGCGGCGTCTGGTCGTTCTGCCAGGAGGTCGAGAACACATAAGGCGAGCACAGCTCGCCCGCGAGCTGCGAGGGACCGGCATTGGCCGAGATCAGGAAGGTCTGCGAGTCCACCGCGGTCTTGAGCGAGGCCAGGAGCACGTTCGACCAGATGTAGCCGACGATGAAATCGACCTTGTCGGACTGCACCAGCTTCTCGGTCTTCTGCTTGCCGACATCCGGCTTCTGCCCGTCGTCCTCGTAGATCACCTCGACCGGCTTGCCGTCCATCTTGCGGCCGAGATGATCGAGCGCGAGCTCGAAGGAATTGCGCATGTCATTGCCGATCACGGCGGTCGGGCCGCTGAAGGTCGACACGAAGCCGATCTTGATGGTGTCGCCGGCGCATGCCGGATTTGCCAGCACCAGCGCCGCTGCGCCCGCCAGCCAGAATGCCGTCCTCATAACCACTCCCCTCCTTGATTATCGGTCCCGAGGCGGGGTGATCGCCGCCCCCGGGCCAGTCTCTATTGAACGCAAAATCTGTCGAGCCGCCAATGGCTCAGGGCCCGTCCCTGCACCATATTTCGCCCCAATTGGAGATGGCAAGAAATATAGTTCTACTCACTTCGGCCAAGCCATGATCAACGCTGCGGCGCTTTTTCGCGCCACATCGATACACTTGGCCTATTCGACGATTGATGACGCCTATTGGACCGCGGCCCCAGAACCGCACTTAAATGAACAAATAGAGCAGCGCGATTCGAGGGGCGCATCATGACCACGACACCGCACCGCGTCGTCATCGTCGGAGCCGGCTTTGGCGGGCTGGAGACGACCTATCGGCTCGCGGGCGCGCCGGTCGAGATCACGCTGATCGACCGCCGCAACCATCATCTGTTCCAGCCGCTGCTCTACCAGGTCGCGACCGCCTCGCTGGCGACCAGCGAGATCGCCTGGCCAATTCGCCATCTCATGCGCGATCGCCGTGAGGTGACGACGCTGTTTGCCACAGTGAGCGGCGTCGACACGGCACGTCGCTGCGTTCTGATCGACGACGGCAGCGAGGTGCCCTACGACACGCTGGTGCTAGCCACCGGTGCGCGACACGCCTATTTCGGCCACGACGAATGGGAGCAATTCGCGCCGGGCCTGAAGACGCTGGAGGACGCGACAACGCTGCGCCGGCACATCCTGGTGGCATTCGAGCGCGCCGAGCGCGAAACGGATCAGGAGAGGCGCGCGGCGCGGCTGACCTTCGTCATCGTCGGCGCCGGCCCGACTGGCGTCGAGCTCGCCGGCACCATCGCCGAGATGGCGCACCACACTCTGCCCGGCGATTTCCGCAACATCGACACGACCAAGGCGCGTGTCGTGCTGATCGAGGCCGGCCCGCGCGTGCTCGCCGGCTTTGCCGACGACCTCTCGGCTTACGCGCAGGCGTCGCTGGAAAAGATCGGCGTTGAGGTCGTGCTGGGGCAACCCGTGACCGAGATCGACCGCGATGGCGTGGTGTTCGGCGGCACGCGGCTCAACGCCAAGACCAGGATCTGGGCCGCCGGCGTGCGCGCTTCGCCCGCTGCCGAATGGCTGGGCGCACCAAGCGATCGCGCCGGGCGGGTGCAGGTCGAGGCGGACCTGACCATTCCGGGGCATCCCGAGATCTTCGCGATCGGCGATACCGTCAGCATCAATGCCTGGGAGGGCAAGCCGGTGCCCGGCATCGCGCCGGCGGCGAAGCAGCAGGGCCGCCATGTCGCCGAGACCATCAAGGCTCGGCTACGCGGGCAGGCGAAGGGCGCCTTCCGCTACAAGCACGCCGGCAGCCTCGCGCAGATCGGCAAGCGGCTCGCGGTAATCGATTTCGGCCGCATCAAGCTGCGCGGCACCATCGCGTGGTGGATCTGGGGCATCGCCCACATCTACTTCCTGATCGGCCTCCGCCACCGCCTCAGCGTCGCGCTGAGCTGGCTCTGGATCTACGCCCGCGACCAGCGGGCGGCGCGACTGATCACGCAAGGGAGTAGCAAGGTGGTGTAGTTCTCCTTCTCCCCTTGTGGGAGAAGGTGGCGCGAAGCGCCGGATGAGGGGTTCTCTCAACTCGAAAGGGAGTTCGTGAGGAGACAACCCCTCACCCGGCTCCGCTTTGCGAAGCCACCCTCTCCCACAAGGGGAGAGGGTGCAGCAGCGCGCGCAGCTCCACCTACTTCACCAACTCACACCCGCCCTCCGCCAGCGGGCGGAACGCCTGGTCCGCGGGAATCGTCGAGACCAGCTTGTAATAGTCGTAGGGGTATTTCGACTCCTCGGGCTTCTTCACCTCGAACAGGTACATTGGGTGCACGACCCGGCCATCCTGACGAATCGTGGTGTCGCCGAACAGCTTGTCCTTGTCCCTGAACTTCTTCATCTCGGGCACGACGTTCTTGGCATTATCGCTGCCCGTGGCGGCGACGGCGTTGAGATAGGCGAGCGTGGAGGCGTAGACGCCGGCCTGATTGCCGCTTGGCATCTTGCCGTTCATGCCGGGCCGCGCGGCGAAGCGCTTGGCGAAAGCGCGCGTGTCGTCGTTCATGTCCCAGTAGAAGGCTTCCATCAGCTGGAGCCCTTGCGCGACCTTGATGCCCATGCCGTGGACGTCGTTGATGAAGAGCAGGAAGGCAACCAGCTTCTGGCCGCTCTGCTGGATGCCGAATTCGGCGGCCTGCTTCACTGCGTTGATGGTATCTCCGCCGGCATTGGCGAGGCCGATAACCTGCGCTTTCGAGCTTTGCGCCTGCAACAGGAAGGACGCGAAATCGGAGGTCCCGAGCGGATGCTTGGACGAACCCACCACCTTGCCGCCATGCGCCTCGATGTATTTCTGTGCCTCAGCCTCGATTCCCTTGCCGAGCGCGTAGTCGACCGTGAGGAAATACCACTCCTTGCCGCCACGCGACATCATCGCGGCCGCCGTGGTGTTACCGGTCGCCCAGGCGTCGTTGACCCATTGAATGGTGTTGGGCGAGCAGGCCTTGCCGGTGAGATCGGAGCTTGCCGTCGAGGACGCCAGGAACGTCATGCGGCTATCGCGCAAGAGCGAGTTGATGGAGAGGCCGACCGCCGAGTTCGGCACGTCGACGATGGCATCAACGCCTTCGACGTCGAGCCATTTGCGCGCGATGGCGCGGCCGACATCGGCCTTGTTCTGATGGTCGGCATAGACGATCTCGACCTTGATGCCCTTGCCGCCACCGTTGAAATCCTCGGCCGCCATGCGCGCGGCCTCGACTGAGCCCATGCCGTTGGTGTCCTGGAAGATGCCGGAGATGTCGTTGAGCACGCCGACGCGCACGACATTGTCGGATATCTCGGCGCTTGCCGCGCCGACCATCAGGCTCGCAGCCAGTGCGAGCGTCCACTTCAGATGCTTCATCGTTCCCTCTCCTGTTGAATGTGTTGCCACGCCGACCGTTGCCGGCGCGGCACAGATTTCAGACCTGCCGCTCCGGCAGCCTCACGATGAGCCCGTCGAGCGCGGGCGTGATGTGGATCTGGCAGGACAGCCGACTGTTCGGGAGCCGCTCGCTTGCGGTGCCCTCGAGCAGCGCATCCTCCTCGTCGGCCATTGCTGGCAGGCGCGCGAGCCAGCTCTCGTCGACATAGACGTGACAGGTCGCACACATGGCGTTGCCGCCGCATTCGGCCAGAATGCCGTCGACGCCGTGGCGGGTCGCGGCCTGCATGGCGCTTTCGCCATCGCTGGTCTCGACACGATCAGACCTGCCGTTGGGATGGATGAAAGTGATGGCGGGCATGAAGCTCCTCGTCAGGCCGGGGTGATGGTGACAGGCAGGCTGTCGAGCCCGCGCAGCGTGTTGTTGAAGCGGCGCTTCGGCTCACCCGCGATCTCGATTTTCGCGATACGGCGCGCCAGAGCCGTCAGCATCACCTCGCCTTCGAGGCGGGCGACGAGCTGACCGACGCACATATGGATGCCGGAGCCGAACCCGACATGGCCCGAGGTGCGGCGGGTGATGTCGTAGCTGTCGGGCTTGTCCCAGCGCCGCGGATCGCGGTTGGCGGCGGCGAGGAACATCAGCACCTTCTCACCTTCGCCGATCTTCGCGCCGGACAGCTCGACCTCCCGCGTGGTGGTGCGGAAGAAGGTCTGCACCGGGCTTTCGAACCGCACGGCCTCCTCGAAAGCGCCACGCGCGAGCGAGAGATCCTCGCGCAGGCGCTGCCATTGATCCGGGAAGCGCGCGAGGCAATAGACCGCGGCGCCGATGCCGTTGACAGTGGTGTCGAGGCCGGCCGACAGCAGCGAGCGCACCAGCAGCGGCGCTTCGGTCGCGGTGATCTCGCCGTCATCGACGCGGTCATGAATGCAGGCGCCGAATCCGCCGGGTGCCAGATTCTCGCGCTGGCACTGCTCGGCGACATAAGCCTGATGCGGCGCCGAACGTTCGATCGCCTCCTGGCGCAACTGGTTGGGCGGGCCGAAGGCGTTGAACACGACGCTCGCATAGGGAATCAAATGCTCGCGGCCTTCCGGCTTAAGCCCGAGCGCATCCGGAAAAATCGAGAGTGGATAGGCCTCGGCAAGATCCGCGATCGCATCGAAGCTGCGCTTCTCCAGCAGCGCATCGACCCGCACCTCGGCCGCTGCGGCAAAGCGGTCGCGCACCTGCTTCATCACGGTGGGGGAAAGCACCTTTGACAGCACGGCGCGGGTGCGGGTGTGCGCGGGCGGATCGGCCTCCAGGATCAGGCTCGGCGGCCGCCACGGCGTCTCCTTCTTGAAATCACTGAGGCCGACACCGCGGCTGGAGCAGAAGGTCGCCGGATCATTCAGCACGGCATGGACCTCGGCATAGCGCGCCACACCGTACACGCTCCATTTGTCGAGATAGACGACCGGGCCCGCCTCCCGCAGCAGTTCATGCGTGGGGTAGGGATCGGCAAAAAAACTCATCGCGAAGGGATCGACGTCGAGATGCGGCACGGCCGCGACGTCAGTTGCTACAGGGGAGCCGGATGCGGTCATGGAAGACCTCTCTCATTTTGATCTTGTGAAAGGGCGGCGCTTACCCTTAGGTCATGGGACAAGCCGCGACTCAGAACCCCGATATGCCGCCGTCCTTGACCAGAGCCCGCCAAAAGCCTGCGCCCGCCGAATTCGGGCCGACGCTCGATCTCGACCGTTACGTCCCGGCCTTCATCACCTTCATCGCCAACAAGCTCTCGAACAGCGCGACCTCGTTCTATCAGCGGCAGTTCGGCGTCAACGTCACGGAATGGCGGATCATGTCGCTGCTGGCGATCGAGCCCGGCATTCCGGCGTCGCGCATCTGCCACGTCATCGGCTTCGACAAGGGCCCGGTGAGCCGGACGCTCGCGGGGCTCGAAAAGCGCGGGCTGGTGTCGATCCGCACCGACCCGAACGATGGCCGCACCCATTCGATCTCGCTCACGGCGAAGGGCCGCGCCACCCACGACAAGGTGATCGTCGCGGCGCTCGAACGCGAGCGGCGCCTCCTGTCCTGCCTCAGCAAGGACGAGCGCGAGGTGCTGATCGACCTGCTCCGTCGGCTGCACGAAAATCTCGGCGCGGTGACCGGCAGCACTGAGCCCTGACAGATCGCGCGCGAGCTGTCTGCTCCTCTCCTGCCCAGGCATACGCCGGCACCTGCCGACGGTGCCATTCCTGCCGCGCATGGTGTTCCTCCGAAGCGGATGCGGCGGTTGCCCCGCCGTCCTCCCTGCCGGAAACGGTTCGCATAAATTAGTTGCTTGGGCAACAAAAAGAATTGGCAAGATATTGCGACAGAATGACTGGCCTATTGGCCAAGCCGTTTAGTCGGATTTCGCCGGAAGTCCTTCCACGGGGACAGTCTGATTTGCTTCGTCGCAAGGGTCCCTCTGCACAGCAACGACGACGTGGAAAGAGCGTGCCTGACTTCGTCTCGACCAGCAGATAGCTACAAGCCAACCCACTCGCTCGACGCATCATCATTCAGCCGCGCCACCGCATCGGCACGACGCGTCAGCACGGCGCGCTGGTTGATGTAGCCCTTGTCGGTGATCTCGCCGCCGTCGACCGAGGCCGGCTCGGCGAGCAGCAGCGCGCGCGTGGCATGGCCGGAGGAGTTGCTGCTCTGCTGTTTCAGCCGCGTCAGAGCCTGCGCGATCGCGGTCCTGACCTTATCATGCGCCAGCACGTCGTTCACAGCCGCCGTGTCGCCCAGCCCGGCATGGGCGCGGCAGGCAGCAATATTCGGAAACACCAGGAAGCGCACCTCGTCGCCGCCATGGCCGGTAACGACGATATCCTGCGCGAGCGGCGCCAATGCGGCGATGCCGGCGACACGCAAGGTGCCGACACTGACCCAAGTTCCGGAATTGAGCTTGAAATCTTCCGCGACGCGCCCATCGAAGAACAAGCCGCGCTCAGGCCGCTTCGCATCGGCAAACTTTACGGCATCGCCGATGAGATAGAAGCCTTCGTCGTCGAACGCCTGCTTCGTCAGCTCCGGCGCCTTCCAATAGCCCGGCGTGACGTTGGGGCCGCGCACGCGAACTTCCAGCTTGTCGCCGGCGGCGACGAGCTTGAGCTCGGTGCCGGGAATCGGCACGCCGATATTGCCCGAGCGTTCTGCGAGGAAATGGCAATCGGTCGCGAGCGGGGACGTCTCGGTCGAGCCCCAGGCCGAGACCATCGGCAACGCATGGCCGACGGTCTTGATCGAGAGATCTTCGAGTGCATCCCAGATATTCTGCGGCAGCGCCGCGCCGGCATAGAAAGCGAATTTCACCTCGCCGAAGAAGCGGCGGCGCAGCTCCTCGTCGCCGCGCAGTGCCGCGGTCAGCATGTCGAAGCCGCGCGGCACGTTGAAATAGACCGTCGGCATCACGCTTCGTAGATTGGCGAGGGACGTCGCAAACAGACCCGGCGCGGGCTTGCCGCCGTCGATATAGAGCGAGCCGCCGTTGCGCAGCACGAGGTTGAAATTGTGGTTGGCGCCGAAGGTGTGGCTCCAGGGCAGCCAATCGAGGATCACGAGATCGCCGCGGCCCGGTTCGAGAAACGTCCAGGTCTGCGCCTTGGCCTGTTGGCTCGAGGTCAGCATTCGCTGGGTGTTGATGACCGCCTTGGGCGTACCGGTCGAGCCCGAGGTGAACAGGAATTTCGCGATCGTATCCGGCGTCACCGCGGCGAAGGCTCTGGCGACGTCGAGCGTCTCTACGGTCTCCGCAATGGAGCGGAACGACAGCGCATCGGCGTCGTCGGCATGGCCGCTGATGATCTGCGCCGTGTGCAACGGCCTGATCGCGGCCAGCGCCGCCGCAAATGGCTTGGTTGCGGAGACATAGATCGCGCCCGGCGCGAGCAGCGCGATCATGCTCCTGAGCTTGTCGAAATCTTTCGACACCAGCGAATAGGCGGATGAAACGGCCGCTGAGGGCACGCCGACATGCTGCGCGGCGAGCGCGAGCAGCGCGTGATCGATGCTGTTGTCGGAGAGAATAGCGAGCGGTCGCTCGGCACTGAGGCCCTGCGCCAGGATCCAGGACGCGGCCGCCCGCACCTGCCGCAGCGCCTGCGCATAGGTGACGGTAGTCCAAGGCGCATCGGCACTGCCGCGCTCGGCGAGGAAGATCGTATCGGATGTTTGCCGCGCCCATTGCTCCAGCCAGTCGCCGGTGCAGCGCGCGCTCGCGCCAAGTGGCTCGGGCGAGCGCAGCACGATGCTGCCGTCGGCGCGATGCTCTGCGACCGTCCTTGGCGTTGCGAACAGGCTTGCAGCGTCACCGCGTGGGGCGGTCGTCATGGGGTTTCCTCCTCCGCCCGGATTCGGGATCGGCTGCCGCCTCGTTCCGGGCTGCTTGGCCACAATGTTGGGCGGGACAATTGTTGTCGTCAACAACAATCTTTCGCGCCGCCCGTCGAGGCGCTAAGGTCGCGCCGAGGGAGACACGATGTGACAAGCAGCGCAGCCCAGACGTCCCCACGCAAACGCGCCGGCAACGGCGCAGTGCAGCGGAGTGACTCCGACGAGGTCGGCCTCGATGCGTTAGTCGGGCATGCCGGCTACGCGGTGCGGCGCCTCCAGATATGGATCTTTCAGGACTTCATCAGGACGCTCGGTGAGGTCGACATCAGGCCGACGCAATATTCGGTGCTGACGGTGATCGGTGCCAATCCGGGCCTGTCGCAGATGGCGGTAGCCAAGCGCCTCGGCATCGAGCGCGCGCGGCTGGTGCATCTGCTCGACAGCCTCGAACGGCGCAGATATGTGAAGCGGGTCAAGTCGAAGACGGACCGGCGCTCGCACGCGTTGCACCTCACGGCGCAGGGCGCGACGGCACTGGCCAAGTTCAAACGACTTGCCGCGGAGCATGAGCGGCATGTCGAGGCGAAGATCGGAAGGGAGAACCGGCAACACCTGCTTCGGATTCTCGCCGACTTCACGTGACCCCGGCTGCTCATAATTTAAGCAGATGCCCCCTAACCAAGCGCGTGCGCTCGACCCCCAGCTCGCTGCAAAGCCCTGATATCACGATATTATCCTGGGTATTTGCCCAACCTCGATGCTGTACACAATGGCACATCGCTTGCTTCGAGCCGGGTGAACCAGTTGCCGGAGTTTTGTCGTCATGGGGGCTGAGCAGCCTGAAACGATCGCCGCGATTGTGGCCGCGCATCGCGCGGGCACGCTGACGCCGGCGCAGACGGTCGCACGGACCTACCAGCGCATTCGCGACCACAACGATCCTGCGGTCTTCATCAGCCTGCGCGACGAGAAGGACGCGATCGCGGAGGCCGAGAGACTTGCCACGAAGGATGCCGCGAGCCTGCCGCTCTATGGCGTGCCGGTTGCGGTGAAGGACAATATCGACGCGCTGGGATTTCCGACCACCGCGGCCTGTCCGGCCTTCGCCTATACGCCAACGCGCGACTCCAGCGCCGTGGAGCGCCTGCGCGCTGCGGGCGCCATTATCATCGGCAAGACCAATCTCGATCAGTTCGCGACCGGCCTGGTCGGCGTGCGCTCGCCCTACGGCATTCCCAAAAATTCGATCCATGAGGATCTCATTCCCGGCGGATCGAGTTCGGGCTCGGCAGTCGCCGTCGGCGCCGGGCTCGTGCCGCTCTCACTCGGTACCGACACTGCCGGCAGCGGCCGCGTGCCGGCGATGCTCAACAACATCGTCGGGCTGAAGCCGAGCCTCGGCATGATCTCGACCGCAGGTCTCGTGCCCGCCTGCCGCACGTTGGACTGCATCTCGGTGTTCGCACTGACAGTCGATGACGCCGCGCTGGCGCTCTCCGTGATGGCCGGCCCGGATCAGGCCGACCCGTTCTCGCGCGACCGGCCGCTTCAGCAGCTCACGCCGTTCCCGGCGAATTTGCGCCTCGGCGTGCCACGCAACGGGCAGTTGATCTTCTTCGGCGACAAGACGGCGGAAGCCGCCTACGGCGATGCGCTGAAACGCTGGAGCGCGCTTGGCGCGGATCTCGTCGAGTTCGACCTCGAGCCATTCTACGAGACGGCGCGGCTGCTCTATGAGGGCCCGTGGGTCGCCGAGCGCTACCTCGTGATCAAGGATCTGCTCGCGTCCGCACCCGATGCGATCCACCCCGTGACGCGCGAGATCACGGCGGCCGGCGCGCGGTTGACGGCCGCCGAGACCTTCTGCGCGCTCTATCGCCTGCAGGGCCTGCGCAAGATCGCCGAGCGCACATTTGCGAACATCGACGCGCTGGTGCTGCCGACCGCGCCGAGCGCCTATACGACCGCGGAGGTGCTAGCCAATCCAATCGAGCTCAACAGCCGGCTCGGTACCTACACCAACTTTGTCAATCTGCTCGACCTCTGCGGCCTTGCCGTGCCGGCGTCGATGCGCGCCGACGGCATTCCGTTCGGCATTACGCTGCTCGCCCCCGCAGGGTGCGATGCGTTGCTCGCCAGCATCGGCCGTGTGTTCCATGCGGATACGCAGCTGGGTCTCGGCGCAAAGAACGTGGCGCAAGCACCGCTCGCGCCGCTGCCCGCAAGCAGCGGCGAGGAGATTCCGATCGCAGTCGTCGGCGCCCATCTCTCCGGCATGGCGCTGAATGGCGAGCTCAAGGCGCTGAACGGACGCCTGATCGAAGCGACCAAGACCGCGCCGGACTACAAGCTCTATGCACTCAAGACGACGCCGCCCAAGCCGGGCATGCTGCGCGTCGAAGCCGGCAAGGGCGCCGCAATCGAGCTGGAGATCTGGTCCCTGTCGTCGTCTGCCTTCGGCAAGTTCGTCAATGCGATTCCTTCGCCGATGGCGATCGGCACGATAAGGCTTACTGACGGCCGCAGTGTGAAAGGGTTTCTCGTCGAGCCGGAGGCGTTGCCCGATGCACGCGACATCACGGCGTATGGCGGCTGGCGGAAGTATATGGCGGAAGCCGCGACGACGTAGGTGCGGTAGGGTGGGTAAAGCGAAGCGTGCCCACCATCCAACATCATTGCGGATGGATGGTGGGCACGGTGCTTCGCACCTTTTGCCCACCCTACCGCACCGAGCGAGTCGCCCTACACCGACACCGAATAGATCTCATACTCCCCGCGGACCAATTCGATATGCGCGCGCATGGCTGCCGCGGCGCCCTGCTTGTCACCGCGCATGATGGCGACGACGACGCGGTCGTGCTCAGCTTGCGACTTGGCGAGCCGTCCGAGATTGCGGAACTGGGCGCGGCGGAACGGCTGCACGCGGACGCGGGTGGCGAGCGTGATCTCGGCGATGTAGCCGTTCTGCGATCCCGCATAGATCGCGTTGTGGAAGCGCTCGTTGACCTCGTGGAAACGCTCGGGATTGCCGGCATAGCTCAGCACCCGTAGCTCCTCGTGGACGGCCTCCAGGCCGTGCCGCTCGGCGGCCGACATGCGCTCGGCGGCAAGGCCGGCGCACAATGCCTCGAGCTCCGCCATCGCCTCGAACATGCTCTTCAGCCGCTCGATCGAGGGCTGCGCCACCACTGCCCCACGATGGGCGCGCGCCTCGACAAGACCGCTCGCGACGAGCTGGCGCAACGCCTCGCGCACCGGCGTGCGCGAGACGCTGAAGCGCCGCGCGATGTCGGTCTCGTCGAGCGGCGCACCGGGAGCCAAAGTTCCACGCACGATCTCGTCGGCGAGCTGAAGACGCAGCTCTTCCGCGCGCGTGACCTTGTGCAGCGACGGTGAGGGACGGTCGACGCGCGGCACCACCGGCTCGGCTGGCAGCGCTCCCGGCGGAAAGTCGTCAAGCCTCATACGGTCTCTTTCGGCTCGTCGATGATGCTGACATGGGCGGCGACGACGCGCCAGCCCTCCGGAAAGCGAATCCAGGTCTGCATCTGCCGGCCGACCTTGCCGGGCGCGGTGTCGCGATAGAACAAGGTGGAGGCCACGGCCGTGTCGCGGCCATAGCTCGTAATCACGGTCTTCGCGGTGCGCCGGTTCAGGCCGACCGGCGAGCGGCCGGCGCGAAAGCCGGAGATCGCCTCATAGCCGTAGAGGTTCTCGCCGATACCGTAGCGCAGCGTGCGGGGGTCGTTGCGGAAGAGCTCACCGAGCACGGCGACGTCGTTGCTGACGAGGGCCTGCTCATAGCGCTCGAACGCGGCTCTGACTTCGGCGATCACGTCGGGAAGATCGATCTCCATCTCAAAATCCTCTTAAAGTCCCCTTGGCGACGGCGCCGATACCACGCCCATTTTCTCCAGTGCGTACGCGACGCGCAAGGCGAGGTCCTCGCGCCAGGGCGCGGCGATGATCTGCACGCCGATCGGCAGCGGCTCGAGCGGCACCGGCACGGCGACGACCGGCAGGCCGATAAAGGAGATCGGCTGGGTGTGGATGCCGATACTGGCGCGCACCGGCAGCTCGACGCCGTCGAGCGTGAAATTGATCTGGCCAAGCTTCGGCGCGGTGCACGGCGTCGCCGGCGCAAGCAACACGTCGACAGACTTAAAAATCTCGGCGAGCTGGCCGCGATACCAGCGTCGGAATTTTTGTGCGCGGTCGACCAGCGGCGCCGGTACCATGGCGCCCGCAATCAGCCGGTCGCGCACGGCAGGATCAAAATCGTTCGGGCGCTTGCGCAGGCGATCGAGATGCAGCGAAGCGCCTTCGGTAGTGGTGATGACGTAAGCCGCCGCGCGGGCGCGCGAGGCTTCGGGAATGTCGACGATCTCAGTCGCGCCAAGCGCCTTGGCAACGCGGCTGACGGCTTCGACGGCTTCCGGAAACACGTTCTTCTGAAAGTGACCGCCGGCGATCGCGATGCGCAAGCCCGAGATGGACTGGCCGAGCAGCGGCGCCACCTGTTCGACGCCACGCGTGGTGCAGGCGCCATCGTCGGCATCCGGTCCCTGCATGACGTCATAGGCGAGCGCGAGGTCGGCGACGGAGCGTGCCAGCGGGCCGAGATGATCGAGGCTCGCGACAAACGGGAACGAGCGCGCCCGCGACAGCCGGCCGTAGGTCGGCTTCAAACCAAAGATGCCGCAGAACGAGGACGGCACCCGGATTGAGCCATTGGTGTCCGAGCCCAGCGCGATCGGCACCAACGCGGCGCCAACGGCGCTGCCCGATCCACCCGAGGAGCCGCCGGTCATCCGCGTGGTGTCATGCGGATTGCGCGAGGGACCGTCATGGACGTTCTCGCCGGTGAAGTCGTAGGCGTATTCACCCATGTTGAGCGCACCGACCAGCACGGCGCCGGCTGCTTCCATCCGCTCGATCAGCGCGGCGTCGCGCCTGGCTGGCGAGAGGTCGCGGTTGATCTTCGAGCCCGCGCGCGTCACGAGGTTAGCTACGTCGAACAGGTTCTTCACTGCAAAGGGCACGCCGGCGAGCGGGCCGACTTTCTTACCCGCGGCGATCTCGGCATCGATCGCGCGCGCCTTGGCACGGGCGCGGTCGGCGGTGACATCGGTGAAGGAATTGAGGATGGTGTCGTGCTGCTTGATGCGCGCGAGAGCTGTTTCCGTGGCAGCGAGCGCCGACATCCTGCCGCCCGCAACCGCGCTCGCGATCTCGGTGGCGGTCATCTCTGGCTTTGTGATCATGGCGACATCAGGCCGTGAAAATCGGCGCCGGCTCGGTCTCGTCCGGCAGCGCGAATTCGTCGACGAGGCGGCCAAGCCGCAGCGAGACTTCGAGATTGGCGCGAACGGCGGGTCTCCAGGCCTCCTCGACCGGTAGCGCAAGCGCCTTCGATACGGCTTCGATATAGTCGTCCAGCGGCTCGGCCATCACGCTCCCAAACTATCTCAGTGAACCTGCAACGGCGGATGCGGGATCGCCATCAGCAGTTCCTTGGTGTAGGCGTCCTGCGGATCGCTCAAGACCTTCTCGGAAGAGCCTTCTTCGACGATCCGTCCCGTCCGCATCACAATGACACGATCGCACAACAAGCGCACCACATTCAAATCATGCGAGACGAACAGATAGCTCATACCTAGGCGCTGCTTCAGGTCCTGAAGTAGATTGAGGACAACGGCCTGCACCGACACGTCAAGCGCCGCCGTCGGCTCGTCCAGGATGATGAGTTTTGGATGCAGGGCAATGGCGCGGGCGATGCCGACGCGGGCCTTCTGGCCGCCGGACAATTGATGTGGGAAGCGATCGAGCAGGTCGTGCGGCAGGCCGACCATCGTGGCCAGGTCCTCGCAACGGGCGCGCAGCGCGTCGCGCCCCCTGATGTCGCCGAGATGCATGATCGGGTCCGCGATGGCGCGCGCGGCGGTGAAGCGCGGGTTGAGGCTGTCGGTCGGGTCCTGGAACACCATCTGGATGCGGCTGCGCTGCGGCAGCCGGGCGAAGGCGGCAGGCGCGATGCTGCCGATGTCATCGCCGCCGAATTGGATCAGGCCCGAGGTCTGGTCGAGCAGGCGCATCACCATCATCGACGTCGTCGATTTGCCGCAGCCGGACTCGCCGACCAGGCCGACGCTCTCGCCGACGCGAATCGAGAAGCTGATGCCGTCGACGGCGCGGAACACGTCCGGCTCGACGGGCGGCTTGCGGCCGAACAATTTGCCGAGCACGGCGGTCGCGCCCTGGCGGGGGTATTCCTTGACGAGCTTTTCGACGAGGAGAAGGGGCTTTGTACTCTCGTCACCCCCGGGCTTGACCCGGGGGTCCATCGACTGAGGGTGGTCTTTCGAAGTGTGATGGATGGCCGGGTCAAGCCCGGCCATGACGGATGGGGATTGCGCCGCTCCAGCCCCCTCCTCCGGCAGCAAGTCTCGCAACGATACACCCAGCCGCGGCGTCGCGCGCATCAGCTTCTTGGTGTAGGGGTGCTGCGGGCTCGCGAAGATGTCGGCGGCCTTGGCGGTCTCAACCACCCTTCCCTTCTCCATCACCACCACACGGTCGCAATAGGCGGCGGCGAGGCCGAGGTCGTGCGTGATCAGGATGGTCGACATCGCACGTCGTTTGGTCAGCTCGACGATCAGGTCCATCACCGCCTTCTGCGTGGTGACGTCGAGGCCGGTGGTCGGCTCGTCCGCGATCAGGAGCTGCGGATTGTAGGCCAGCGCGAGCGCGATGACGACGCGCTGGCACATGCCGCCTGACAGCTCGAACGGATAGGCGTGGTAGCGCTCGCGCGGCCGGGCGATCTTGACCTGCTCCAGCGCCTCAATGGCTTTTTCACCATGGTCGGCGACCTGGGCCTGCTGCACATGGGTACGCAAGACGTCCTCGATCTGGTCGCCCACCTTGCGGATCGGATTCAGGGCGGCGCGCGGATTCTGGAAAATCATCGAGACCTCGCGGCCGCGCAGATCGCGCATCTGGTCCTCGGTCGCGGCCTTGACGTCGATGCCGGAGAACATCACGGAGCCTTCGGCGATCCGCCCCGCGCGATCGAGGATGCGCATCACCGCATAGGAGGTCACCGACTTGCCGGATCCGGACTCGCCGACGATCGCCAGCGTCTCGCCCTTGGCGAGGCAGATGCTGACCTGCTGCACCGCTTTGACGATGCCGCGACGGGTGGTGAATTCGACGGTGAGGTCCTGGACGTCGAGCAGGGGTTGGGCCGTCATGACGCGGTCCCGCCGCTCAAAAAACGCGAAAACAACCCCATGCACAGTAGAATGGCGTTGGAATCATTGGGGAATTTTTGACGGATTTTTGCGCGTGAGGGAGGTTTGGCTCTCTCATTCCCTCCCCCCTTGCGGGGGAGGGGCAGGGAGGGGGGTAGCCACGAACTCCGACGTCGCTTGGGGCTACCCCCCTCCCCTGCCCTCCCCCACAAGGGGGGAGGGAGCGAGAGAGACGTGCCCTCCTCACGACTTCGCTGCACGAATCCGACCACCATCACGTCCTCCGCTGCGGGTCGACGATGTCGCGCAGGCCGTCGCCGAGGAGGTTGAAGCAGAACACGGCGATCATCAAAGCAAGGCCGGGGAATAGCGCGATCCACCACTCGCCCGAGACCATGAAGCCCGCACCTTCGGCGACCATGATGCCCCATTCGGCGGTGGGCGGGCGGACGCCGAGGCCGATGAAGGACAGGCCGGCGGCGTTGAGGATGGCGTAGCCCATGGTCAGCGACATCTGCACGATCATGATCGGCATGATGTTCGGCAGGATGTGCACCAGGAGGATGCGGAATTCGCCGTTGCCGGACAGACGTGCCGCCTGCACGAAGCCGGCATTGCGGCGGACATTGGCCTCGGCGCGAGCGACGCGGGCATAGAGTGGGAAGTTCACGATCGCGGTGGCGAGGATGATGTTCTGCACGGTGTTGCCGAGCGCAGCGACGATGCCCATCGCCAGCACGAACAGCGGGAAAGCCATGATCGTGTCGGCGATGCGGCCGACGATGCGGTCGGTCCAGCCGCCGAAATAACCGCCGGCGATGCCGGCGAGCCCGCCCATCAAGAACACCAGCGCGATGGAGGCGACCGCGATGAAAACATCGAGCCGCGTGGCGACGATGACGCGGCTAAAGATGTCGCGACCGAGCTGGTCGGTGCCGAACCAGTGCGCCGCCGACGGCGGGTTCAGCGCGACGGCGGTATCGGAGGCGAGCGGATCATACGGCACGACATAGGGGCCGAAGATCGCGGCGGCCAGGATCAGAATCAGCAGCGCGAAGGCGAAGCCCGTGACCTTGTTCTCGCCGAGCACATAGCGCGTCTGTTCGAGGATTGCGACCAGGCCCGAGGTGCGGGCGGGGCCGACGGGCTCGACCGCTGGTGCAACGGTGCTCATGATGTCCCCCAGAATCGTGATGCGGTCGAATCCGGTTGTTGCCACAAAGGAAGTGCGCCCCCTCTCCCGCTTGCGGGGGAGGGCTGGGGTGGGGGTGTCTCCTCATTGAGGCTCCCCAAGAGGAAAGAGCCCTCACCCGGCGCTACGCGCCGACCTCTCCCGCAAGCGGGAGAGGTGACCGTCCCCGCGGCTAGCTTAATCCCACCAAACCTCATGCGCTATCCCTCCAGCCTGACGCGCGGATCGATCACGCCGTACAAAATGTCGATCACGAGATTGAGCAGCACGTACATGACGGCCATGGTCAGCACGAAACCCTGCACCGGCGCGAAGTCGGACGAGATCAGCGCTTCCACCGCATAGGAGCCGATGCCAGGCCATGCGAACACTTTCTCCACCAGCACGTTGGCACCCAAGAGGAACGAGAACACCATGCTCAGCGTGGTGATGACCGGAAGCATGGCGTTGCGGAAGGCGTAGGTGACGATGACGGTCCCCGGCGACAGGCCGCTGGCGCGGGCCGTTCGCACGAACTCCGAAGCCAGCACCGCCAGCATCGAGGCGCGCGTCATGCGCGCGATCGGCGCCAGCGAGAAGATCGCGAGCGTCGTCGCGGGCAAGATCAGCTGGCTCAGCGCGGAGCGGAACGCCTCAATGTCGCGCGCGAGCAGCGTGTCGATCAGGTAGAAGCCGGTCACTGTCGGCGGCGCGCTGTAGAACACGTCGAGCCGGCCGAGCGGCGCCGGCGACCAGCCGAGACGGAAATAGAAGAGATAGACCAGCACGAGGCCGGTGAAGAACACCGGCAGCGACACGCCGGCCGTGGTGGTGACGCGGCAGAGATGGTCGATCCACGATCCCGGCCGCGTTGCCGCCAGCACGCCGAGCGGAATGGCGATGGCGATCGAGACGAAGAGGCCGAGCAGCGTCAGCTCGGCGGACGCCGGCAGGCGGTTGCGGATCTCGGCCGCGACCGGCTGGCCGGTGGTCAGCGAGTTGCCGAAATCGCCATGAGCGAGATCGTTGGTGTAGCGGAAGAACTGCTCGATCAGCGGCCTGTCGAGGCCGAGCTTCTTGCGGATCTGTTCGACGGCTTCCTTGGTCGCGGCGGGGCCGGCGAAGTAGGCGGCGGGATCGCCTGGCAGCGCGCGCGTCAGCAGGAAGGTGACGATGACGACGCCGATCAGCGAGGGGATCGCGAACATCAACCGCTTGCCGATCATGGTCAGCATGCGGTGCTCCTGGGCGTGTTGCGCGCGCTGCTGGCCGCACACTCCACTGCGTTCCCTCCCCCCTTGTGGGGGAGGGCTAGGGAGGGGAGTGGCTCCGGGAGAGGTCGGAGTTTGTGGCTACCCCCCCTCCCCGCCCCTCCCCCACAAGGGGGGAGGGAGTGAGAGAGCAGTGGCCACCTCACTCGGAAACGCAGCCAGAGTCGCGACCATATCGCGCGCGCCGACCATGCCCCCTCACCCCTTCGCCATCGCGCGGTAATCCAGGCGGCGGTGGAACCAGTACTGGTAGCCGCTGATGTTCTTCTGCATCGCGACGTTGACGAAGGGCTGGTACAGCGGGATGCGCGGAAGGTCGGAATAGGCGAGATCGACGAAGCCTTTTACGTCGGCCTCATAGGCTGCCTTGTCGCCGGTGGCTGCGGCCGTGCGCGCGCCGTCGATGAGCTTGTCCATCTCCGCCGACTTGTAGCTCATGGTGTTGAAGACGGAATTGTTGCCGTGATAGCACCAGTAGAAGAAGTATTCGGGGTAATCGAGCCAGCCCGAGAACACGTTGGTGAAAAGCGGCATCTCCTTCTTGTTCAATTCGGTGCGCCAGTTGGCGCCGGGCGCCTTGTTGATGGTGGTCTTGATGCCGAGCTGGGCGAGGCTCTCCTGCACCAGCACGCAGAGCGGCTCGTTGACGCCGGCGAAGTTGAGATCGAATGAGATCGTGGTCTCGAAACCGTTGGCGTAGCCGGCTTCGCTGAGCAGCGCCTTCGCCTTGTCCATGTCGGTGTTGAATTTGTGCGGCTGCGGCCAGGCGACTTCGGTCGGCTTGTCCTTGGGCGCGCCGAACATGGGATTGCCGAGCCCGAACAGCACCGCTTCCATGATCTTCTGGTACGGCAATGCAAAGGCGATGGCCTGCCGCACCTTGGGATTGTCGAACGGCGGCTTGGTGACGTTCATGCCGATATACTGGATGCCGTTGGAGAACGGCAGCGATACAACGTTGAGCTTGCCGTTCGCCTTCATCTCCTGAAAATCCCTGAACGGCAGCTCATAGGAGATGTCGGCATCGCCGCGCTCGAGCAGGGCCCGGCGGTTGCCGGCCTGCGGCACCATGCGCCAGATCACGCGCTTGATCTTGGGCAAGGGACCGCCGACCCAATCCTCGTTGCGCTCCACGATGACCTCGGTGCCGGCCGTCCACTTCGTCACCTTGTAGGCGCCGGAGCCCGCGGTCTGCTGCTTGGTGAATTCGAGGCCCCAACGGTCCTTCTCGCTGGCGTTCTTCTTCACCAACTCGGAATTGACGATGCAGGGCACGATGACCGCGAGATCGGGAATCGTCAGCTTGTCCTTCTTCAGGAAATCGACGCGCACCGTATGGTCGTCGATGACGACGAACTGCTCCGGCTTGGTCAGCGAGCCCGCGCTCATCTGGAAGGTCGGGAAGCCGCCGACGCTGACGGCGCGGTCGAGCGACCATTTCACGTCCTTGGCGGTGACCGGCGCCCCGTCGTGGAATTTGGCGTTCTTCTTCAGCTTGAAGGTGACCGACATGTCGTCGATCTTGAAGTCCTCGGCGAGCTCGCCCTTGAACTTGTCGCGGTCGTAATAAGGCACGCCGCCGGGACCGCTCTTCATCTCGTGGCTGATCAGGCGGTCGTAGCAATTCCAGGACACCTCATAGCCGGGCACGTTGGTGCCGACGCCGTGGATGTCGAGATTGTTGGGGCCGCCCTCGGAGACGATCAGCAGCGTCTCGGAGCGCGCATCGGCTTCGGCCGAGGAGATCATCGAGGGCATGGCCGGGAGCGCCGCGCCAGCGGCCAATCCGGAAACGGACTTGAGGAAATCGCGGCGCTTCATGAAATCGCTCCAACACAAAGTTTTTGGTTGGAGCCGGATTCGCAAGGTTCGTGCCAAGGCTTAATGGAGGCTTAGCCTGATCCTAAGACATTGGTATTCCACGAAAATGAAGGCAGGAGGCCTTTCACAGCCGATGCGGCACGCTCCTCTTCTGCATACAAGGACAGGAAATTGCCTAAATATTAAGCCGGAGCGCAGAGGCCCATTCAGAGGCGATAGCAGAATCCCTTGAGCAGGTAGCGTGGCGACCTGCTGAAGCGATGAGGATTGGCCGTCATTCCAGGGCGATGCGCAGCATCGAGCCCGGAATCCATCCAGCCGCAGAATGCGCGGGACAATGATTCCGGGCTTGCCGCTCCGCAGCGCCCCGGACTGTGGGGCGGGATCACCCAGGCCAGATCAGCTCCTGCAATTCGACCAGATCATTCGCCCTCTCCTGCCAGCCTTCGACACAGATGTGGCTGTTGAGGTCGCTGGCCCGGTGCAGCAGCATCAGCGCCATCAGGCGCCGCTTGAGCGCGAAGTCGAGCTTTGCATAGCCAAAGCCGTCGAGCAGGCTGCGCACCCTGCCCGGCCGTCCCGCCGCCATGAAAGCGCTGGGCCCGAGCAAATCGTAATCGCGCCACCCCGTCAGGACGTCGCCGAAGTCAAACAGGCCGGCGAGCGACCATTGGCCGTCATCACAGGCGAGCAGAAAATTCTCCGGAATGTATTCGCCGATCAGGATCACCGGCGGCGCATCCATTGGAATGAGTTTTGCCGCATCGCGCAGGAGATCGTCGAGGCCGGCGAGGAATTTCGGCGCGAGACCGAGGCGCGTGTGCCGCGCCTTACAGCCCTGCATCTGGGCGTGCATGAACGCGTCCCAGCGCGGCTCGATGGACGCGAGCTCCCCTAGCGGAACGCGCTGCACGGAGGCGATGATCTCTCCGATCTGGCGCAGCAGACGCTCCTTCTGCCGCTCCGGCAGTGAGGGCCAGACCTCCGAGCCCAGCGTGCCGGCAAGCCGCGTGATGACGAGATAGGGCCAGCCGTCGCGCATCCCGTCCGCGACGATCTCGGGGATCGGCAGGTGCAGACGGCCGGCGAGCTGCGTCAGCGAGGCGCGCTCCGAGGCGAACTGCGCTGCGAGCAGCGGCGGGAAGATCTTCAGGATCAGCGTGTCGCCGAGGCCGACCACGAGATTGGTGCCGGTCGCAAATACCTGCGGCGAGCCGGCATCGAGGCCGTGGCTGCGGGCGATGTCGAGCGCGATCGGCAGCCATTGCGCGGACGCGGAGCGGAAGGCGCGGAAGCTTGCGGCATCGGTGAGGTGAGGCAGCTGTTGCGACGGACCTTTGGTCATCCGCATTCACTCAGCAAGAGAAGCTTGATTGACTCAGTGCAAACCGAGCAGGCGGTGCACCTCTCCCGCTTGCGGGAGAGGTCGACGCGAAGCGTCGGGTGAGGGTTTTCTCCTCTAGGGGATTGTCCCGTTGCGGAGTCAACCCTCTCCCCTGCCCTCCCCCGCAGGCGGGGGAGGGAGCGCACCTTCTTTGCGACGGCACCGAGGTGCCTACCGCTCCGGGCTGGCACGCTCGAACTGGCGCAAGAGCTTGTTACCGCGCTCGACTGCCGAATCCAGCGCGGCTTGCGCGCTCTTGTGGCCGGAGAAAGCCTGCTCCAGCTCGTCCTCGATCACGCCGCGGATCAGAATGAAGGAGCCAAGCCGGACGCCCTTGGAGTTCTCCGTCGGCGGATGCAGCGTGATCTGCTCGAACGAGATCGCCGAGCCGGGATTGCGCTCGTAGAATCCCTGCGCCCGCGTCAGCTCGAAGGCGGCGCGGGTGATCGGCAGATAGCCGGTGTTCTGATGCCAGGCGGCCTGCACGCCGGGCTGCGACAGATAGGCGAAGAACCGCGCCACGCCCTTGTATTCCTCGCGCGGCCGGTCGCGCAGCACCCAGAGCGTGGCACCGCCGATGATCGAATTCTGCGGCGCGCCGTTCACGTCGGGCCAGTACGGCATCATGCCGTAGCCGATCTCGAACTTCGAATTCGCCTTGATGTCGGCCCGCGTTGCCGAGGAGCCGATGAAGATGCCGCATTCGCCGTTCTGGAAACGCGGCTCGGCCGCTTGTCCGCGGCCGCTGTAGTCGAACAGCTTGGTCTTCCGCCACTCGCTGAGCACTGCGATGTGATGCACGAGAGACGGATTGTTGATGGTCAATTCCGCATCCAGCCCGGCAAAGCCGTTCGCCCGCGTCGCCAGCGGCAGATTGTGAAAGGCGGAGAAATTCTCGACATGGATCCAGGACGGCCAGGACGTGGTGAAGCCGCAAGGAGCACCGCGCTCGCGCAGGCGCTTTGCAGCTAGTCCCAATTCCGGCCAGGTCTTCGGCGGCGTTTCCGGATCGAGGCCCGCATCCCGGAACATGGTCTTGTTGTAGTAGAGGATCGGCGTCGAAGAATTGAACGGGAATGACAACAGATTGCCGGCTGCATCGGTGTAATAGCCGGAGACGGCGGGGAGGTAATCGCTCAGCGAGAACGGCTCGCCCTGGTCCCGCATCAGGCTGAACACCGGATAGATCGCGCCCTTCGCTGCGGTCATGGTGGCGGTGGCGACCTCATTGACCTGGACGATCGCGGGCTGGCTGCGCGAGCGGAAGGCGAAGATCGCCGCCGTCACCGTTTCGGTGTAATTGCCCTTGTACGCAGGCACGATCCGGTAATCGGATTGCGAAGCGTTGAAGTCAGCGGCAAGCTTGTCGAGCTGCCGGCCGAGCTCGCCGGACATCGCGTGCCACAGCGCGATGTCCGTGGCGGCACGCACCGGAGTGGCCCAGGCGACAGCCGCAAAGACGGCGGCGACCTGCAAAAAGCGCAATGCTGAAATCACGATGGCTCTTCCCGGCGCGCGCGACAAAAGGCGGCTGCCCTGCTTAAGGCGCGGCATTGGCAGTTTCAACCGGGAATGCGCGGCGGCCGCGCCGCACAATCGGCCCACCGCCCGGAGCGGGATGGCCTTCCCTTTACCATCTGCTAGATTGCGTTGAACCTTTTCCTTCCGCCACAGACTGCACCACTGAGGGGTTGAGTGTGCCAGTGCTGAGCCGTGCCGAACTCTCGCGGACCGGGGTGATCTTCGTCGCGCTTCTGCTTGCCGTCTGTGCAACGGACGCCGTTGCGCGCGAATTTCGCGCCGCCGATACCCAGACCGAGGATTACCCGACCGTCCAGGCGCTGCGCTACATGGGGACGCTGATCGCCGAGCGCACCGGCGGCCGGCACGAGATCAAGGTGTTCCACTCCCGCCAGCTCGGTGAGGAAAAGGAGACCATCGAGCAGACCCGCGCTGGCGCGATCGACCTCAACCGGACCAACGTGGCGCTGATCGGCAATTTCGTTCCGGCGATGAATGTGCTGGCCATGCCGTTCCTGTTTCGGTCCATCGAGCACATGCAGAAGGTGCTGGACGGGCCGATCGGCAGCGAGATCCTCGGCAGCTTCGAGCCCTATGGGTTCGTCGGGCTCGCCTTCTACGATTCCGGCGCGCGGTCGATCTACAACGCTCTCCGCCCGGTCCGAAGCGTCGCCGATCTCAAGGGAATGCGGATCCGGGTACAGCAGTCGGAGTTGATGAGCCAGATGATGCGCGCGCTCGGCGCCGAAGCGGTCGAGCTGCCTTACGGGCAGGTGCTCACCGGGCTTGCCAACCACCTGATCGACGGCGCCGAAAACAACTGGCCATCCTTCGTGACGACAGACCATTACAAACACGCCGGCCATTACACGCTCACCGAGCACACGATGAGCCCGGAAGTGCTGGTGATCTCGCTGAAGGCCTGGAAGAGCCTCTCGGCGGAGGAGCAGGTGATCTTCAGGGAGGCCGCGCAGCGCTCTGGCCGCTTCATGCGCGAGAAATGGCGCGATCTCGAGGAGCAGTCGCAGCGCAAGGCCCAGGACGCGGGCGTCACGGTCATCAAGGACGTCGACCGCAAGCCGTTCGAGGAGGCGATGGCCCCAATCTATGCCAAGGCTGGGCGTGATCCGGCCGCGGCCGCGCTGATCGAACGCATTCGCAAGGTGGAGTAGAGCTTCTTGGCTGGGCTCGGACACAGCGAGACCGCAGAGAGGCCGCCCGGCCCGCTCGGACGGGTGCGCGCGCGCATCGTCGCCGCGCTCCGGGCGGTGCCGATCCGCTGGCGCATCCTGTCAATCGCGGCGCTGAACTCCGCCGTGGTGGTGGTGCTGGTCGCGATGATCTGGAACGGCGTGCAAGTGCTGGGCTCGGCCTGGGACGACGTGCGCCAGGTGCGCGAGTCCGACCGGATCCTGGCGCTGCTCGAAAGCGAGACCGGGCGGCTGCAAAACCTGATCCACCGCTACATCAACCAGCCGAGCCCGGACCTGTTCGCCGAGATCCTGCTGCTGCGCGAGGCGGTGCTGGGCACGCTGACGGGCCGCGCCACCAAGGACCCGATGCTGTCAGGCTCGGTCGAGGAGCTCGAGCGCACCACCGACCGCTTCCTCAACGGCTTTGGCGAGCTGCGCAGCGTGCAAGCCACCATCGCCAAGACCTATGAGGAGCAGGTGCAGGGTCCGGCCAGGGACATGGCCGGGCTCTATTCCATCATCGAAGGCGCCACCGGCCATCGCGACGCGCTGATCTGGCCCTCGCTCGGAAAATCCCGCGAGGCTTTCACCGCGATGCTGGTCGCGGCCAATTCGTACTATCTGTCGCTGTCGTCAGGCGCGGCCGACGACGCGCGGCGCAACACCGAGACGATCGAGAAGACCATCCCGGTCATGATCGACCTCGCCGACAACGACCTCCAGCGCATGGCCTTGCGGCGGCTCGCGGACCGCACCGCGTCCTTGCGCGAGGGCTTTGCAAAACTGTCCGAGCAGCTGGCGAGCCGCACCGAGCTGTTGCGCAACACCATCGACGCCAGCCAAGCCGAGGCGATCGGCGCCATCGACGACCTCTCGACCAAGATGCGCCACCGCGAGCAGAAGGCGCAGGAGACTTTCGACCGCACGCTGGCCGACATCTCTCGCCGCGTACTCTCCGTTGCGGTGATCTTCCTCGGCATCATCCTCGCCGCCGGCGTCTTGATCGCGCTGTCGATCCGCCTGCCGCTCCAGCAGCTCATGACGGCGATGCGCGCGATCACGCTCGGCGACCTCGGCCGCGAGGTGCAGGGCACCAAGGCACGCGACGAGGTCGGCGCGATGGCGCGCGCCGTGGAAGTGTTCCGCGAGAACGCCATCGCCAAGCGCCAGACCGAGGACGAGCTGCGCGCGTCGAAGGAAAAAGCCGAGAGTGCGCTGCTCGAGCTCAACACCGCACAGCAGAATCTGATCGACGCCGAGCGCCTCGCCGCGCTCGGCGGCTTGGTTGCCGGCGTCGCCCACGAGGTCAACAATCCGATCGGCATCAGCCTGACGGTCGCTTCGAGCTTTGCCCGGCGAAGCGAGATCTTCGAGGCGCAGCTCAAGGGCGATGGGGGCCTGCGCCGCTCGCAGCTGGAAGAATTCGTGCAGTCCTCGCGCGAGGCCTCGCAGCAGCTGGTTGCCAACCTCCAGCGCGCCGGCGAGCTGATCCAGTCGTTCAAGCAGGTCGCGGTCGACCGCTCCCATGCCGAGCGTCGGCAGTTCTCGCTCAGCGAGGCCACCGAGCAGATCATCGCCAGCTTGCGCCCGGTGCTGAAGCGCTCGCCGATCACGCTTCAGGTCGACGTGCCCGAAGGGCTCCTGCTCGACGGCTATCCCGGCTCCTACGGCCAGATTCTGACCAACCTGTTCCTCAATGCCGCCAACCACGCCTTCGCCGACGGACGTGCCGGCACCATCATCATCTCGGCGCGGCCGCGCGGGACCGACGACATCGAGATCAGCTTCACCGATGACGGCGCCGGCATGACCCCCGACGTGCAGCGCCAGGCCTTTGACCCTTTCTTTACCACCCGGCGCAATGAAGGCGGCACGGGACTTGGCCTCCATATCGTCTATAACCTCGTCACCCAGCAGCTCGGCGGCCGCATGATGCTGGAATCCAAGCTGGGACAAGGCACTACATTTCGCATTATCATGCCGCGCATTGCCAAGGGCGGCGCGCAAAGCACAGAAAGTGACGGGACTTCTCAATGGCCGAACAGGACGATGTCCTCCACCTGATCGACGACACCGGTACCGCGTCGGAGGATGCCAACACCCGGAAATGGAAGATCGCCGTCATCGACGACGATCCGGCCGTGCATGACGGCACCCGTTTCGCGCTGTCCGACTACAGCCTCAACGGCCAGCGCCTGGAGATCCTGTCGGCCTATTCCGCGGCAGAAGGTCGCAAGCTGATGGCCGAGCACGGCGACATCGCCGCCGTGCTGCTCGACGTCATCATGGAGACCGACGTCGCAGGCCTCGAGCTCGTCGAATTCATCCGCAACGAGATCAAGAACGAGACTGTCCGCATCATCCTGCGCACCGGGCAGCCCGGCCAGGCGCCCGAGCGGCGGGTGATCGTGCAGTACGACATCAACGACTACAAGGCCAAGACCGAGCTCACCGCCGACAAGCTGTTTACCTCGCTGACCGCGGCGCTGCGCTCCTATCAGCAGCTCGAGCGCATGGTGCAGACGCGGCGCGGGCTCGAGATCATCATCGACGCCGCCTCGACGCTGTACGACTTCAAGTCGATGCAGCGGCTCGCCGAGGGCGTGCTGACCCAGCTCGCCTCGCTGCTCAACGTCGACTGCGCCGGCATCCTGGTCTTGCGCGACAATGGCGGCATCGACCCCGAGCTCTCGGTGCTCGCCGGCAGCGGCTGCTACAGCCGCTTCATCGGCAGCACGACATCGAAGGCGCTTGATCCCGATCTGCGCGAGATGGTGGAAGCCGCGTTCCAGCGCCGCAAGAACGAATTCGCCGACCACCGCAGCGTGATCTACTTGCGCACCGGCAGCGGCCGCGAGGTGGTGGTGCTGCTCCAGGCCGAGCGCGAACTGTCCGAGACCGACCGTTCGCTGGTCGAGATCTTCTCCAGCCGGCTCTCGATCGCCTTCGACAATGTGATCCTCTATCAGCAGCTTCAGGACGCCAACACGCAGCTGGAGGATCGCGTCGCCCAGCGCACCCGCGCGCTGATGCAGGCCAACCGCCGCCTGTCCGCGCAATGGCTGCGGCTCCAGCGCGCCAACGGCTTCAAGAACGAGATTTTGGGCACCGTCGCGCACGATCTGAAGAATCCGCTCGGCGTCATCCTCGGCCGCACCGAGATGCTGAAGGAGCTGATCTCGACCGGCGCATCGGAAAGCGGCGTGGTTGCTCAGGTCGATCACATCCGTGATGCCACCAAGCGGCTGACCACGATGGTCGATCACCTGATTTCGGACGCGATGGCCGATGCTTTCGACATCACCATCCGCCGCGAGCCGGTCGACGTCGCGGCCCTGGTCAAGGAGGTCGCCGATGCCAACCAGCCGCTCGCCGTCAACAAGCAGCAGACGATCAGCGTCGCCGCGCCGCCCAACATCGTCACCATGTGCGATACCGACCGCATCCGCGAGGCGATCGACAACCTCATCAGCAACGCCATCAAATACTCGCCGATCGGCGGCAAGATCACCGTCGCCGTGACCCATGAGGGTACCGAAACCACCGTCCGGGTCAGCGACGAGGGTGCCGGCCTGTCGCCGGAGGATCTCGGCCGCTTGTTCGGTCGGTTCCAGCGCCTGTCCGCAAAGCCGACCGCCGGCGAGAGCTCGACGGGGCTTGGGTTGTCCATCGTCAAGCGCATTATCGACATGCATGGCGGCGAGGTGACCGCCAACAGCGACGGCCCTGGCAAGGGCTCGACCTTCACCATCACCCTCCCCGCGACCGAAATGCCGTGATCTCAAGACCATGACCCAAAGCCAGCACATCATGATCGTCGACGACGAGGCCCCGGCCCGGGAGATGGTCGGCGATTACCTCAAGATGCACGGCTTCACCGTGACGCTGTGCGACGGCGGCAAGTCCTTGCGCGCCGCGATCCAGGGCAGCATGCCCGACCTCGTCGTACTCGACCTCAACATGCCCGAGGAAGACGGGCTCTCGATCATCCGCGATCTCAAGAGCCGCATCAACGTGCCCGTGATCATGCTGACGGCGACCGCGAGCCCGATCGACCGCGTCGTCGGGCTCGAGCTCGGCGCCGATGATTACGTGGCAAAACCGTGCGAGCTGCGCGAGCTGATGGCGCGCATCCGTTCGGTGCTGCGGCGAAGCGGGCCGGCCAAGGCTGCCGCGCCGGACGCCGCGGCCGCAAAGTCCGACAAGGACCAATTGGTGCGCTTCGGCACCAAATGGCTCGATCTCGAAGCGCAGGCCTTGCGCGACGACGAGGGCAACGAGCATCCGCTGACCGCCTCCGAGTTCGGGCTGCTCAAAGTGTTCGCGGCCAATCCGAAACGCGTGCTGTCGCGCGAGCGCCTGCTGGAGCTCGCCAACGCGCGCGACGCCGAGGCCTTCGACCGCGCGGTCGACCTGCGCATCATGCGCATCCGCCGCAAGATCGAGCCCGACCCGGCAAAACCCGCCGTGATCCGCACCATCCGCGGCGGCGGCTATCTGTTCTCGCCGGCCGGCGAGAAGGCGTAAATCGCGCGGCAAATAAAGTTGTCGTCCCGGACAAGCGCGCCCTTAGGCGCGAAGCGAACCCGGGACGACAGGAGAGTGTTTGGCGCACCAAACGCAAGGGCCGGAAATCCGTTCCCGGCGCGTACGCCCGGCTTTACCCCCCTATCCCGTATTTTCCGCACATTGAAATTCCACGATTTTTTGCCCCGAATGTTTCGTCGCACCCCTTCCGAAGAAACAATTTGGCGGCGCACGAAACCATTTTCTCCTTTTCGTGCAGACGTCCCGAAACGTTGGCTCATTAACACTCCGGCTTAAGGAAACGCCGCTCGGTTGCGGCGCTACGGGGAGCTAAGTCCATGCCGAACGTCATTGCCATCAACGCCCAAGCCAGCCACAGCATCATTGCCGTTCAGGCGACTTCGGACGATATGCTTCTCGAAAGCATCGCCGACGGCAACCGGACGGCCATGCACATGCTGTACTGCCGCCATAACGTTCGGGTGTACCGCTTCATCCTGCGCATCGTGCGCGATGCCACCACGGCGGAAGATCTGGTCAGTCAGGTGTTTCTGGACGTGTGGCGGACCGCAGGCCAGTTCCAAGGCCGCTCGCAGGTCTCGACCTGGCTGCTCTCGATCGCCCGCTTCAAGGCGCTGACCGCGATGCGCCAGCGGCGCTTCGAGGACATCGACCAGGAGGACGTGCGCCAGATCCCCGACGATGCCGAGACGCCCGAGACCTCGCTCGATCGCAACGATACCAGCGCCATCCTCCGCGCCTGCGTGCAGAAGCTGTCGCCCGCCCACCGCGAGATCATCAATCTCGTCTACTACCACGAGAAGTCGGTGGAGGAGGTCGGCCAGATCATCGGCATCCCGCAGAGCACGGTGAAGACGCGGATGTTCTACGCCCGCAAACAACTGGCCGATTTGCTTAAGGGCGCCGGCGTGGATCGTTTCGCCGCCTAAGCTCAATGGATTCAATGGGATAGGACCGCTCCTTTGGCCCCATCCCCGGACACGGAAGTGTTACCGCCGACGAAACAATTGAAACAAAGCACAACATCAGGCGGAAAAACTTCCCTCCTATAAAACTCACATACGGTTTTGCTTAAACCTCCCAAGGACCTCCAGCGACCCGGACGGGATGCCCCCCTCCGGGTCGTTTTGTGTTTGGGGCTAGACTCGTGCCGCGCGCTCCCGCCTCTCCCGCTTGCGGGAGAGGGGGCGCACCGCCGTCGTGGTACGCAGCTCGCTCGTCACGAGGCGTGACGCTGCGTAACGTCTGACACATCCATCCCGAACAGCCCTCGTGACCTCATGCACGAGTGGCTCCATGCTCGAACTTCTCTTCGCCGTCCTTGCCGGAATCCTGACTATCGCCGCGCCGTGCACGCTGCCGATGCTGCCGATCCTGCTCGGCGCCTCGATCGGGCGCGCGGGGCACTTGCGCCCCGCCATGATCGCGCTCGGCTTCGTCATGTCGTTCTCGGCCACCGCGCTGCTGCTCGGAGCAATCACGCGGCTGTTCGATTTCGATCCGAACGTGTTGCGTGAGGCCGCGTCCATCCTGCTGCTCGGCTTCGGCCTGTTGATGCTGTGGCCGACGCCGTTCGAATGGCTGTCGATCCGGCTCAATGGCTGGCTCGATCTCGGCAGCTCTAGCGCCATCCAGCGCGAGGGCGCACTGGGTGGGCTCGTGCTCGGCACCACGCCCGGCCTGGTCTGGACGCCCTGCGCCGGTCCGGTGCTCGGCTCGATCCTGACGCTGGTTGCGACCTCCAAGAATCTGACCTGGGCCGGCACGCTGCTGGTCGCCTACGCCATCGGCGCGGCGATCCCGATGCTGGCCATCGCCTATGGCGGCCAGGCCGCCAGCACGCGGGTGCGCAGCCTCGCCCGCATCTCGCCGCGGCTGCAGCAGGGCTTTGGCATCGTTGTGACGCCTTCGCGGTTGCGGCCTATTTTCAATACGACACGCTGATCGTGGCGTGGCTTACCGGCTTCTATCCCACCGGCCAGATCGGCCTGTGATCATCGCGCATCTCAACCGGAGGACTCGTTCATGACTTTCAAACTGCTCGCTGTGGCCACCGCCCTGATCAGCATGACCATATCAGGCGCCGTCATCCCCGGCATCTGCGACGAGGCCGCACGCGCTGCGCCCGTCGTCACCGCGGCCGCGAGCCAGCAGACCGCGCCCGACTTCACCGGCATCAACACCTGGTTCAACTCGAAACCGCTGAGCATGGCCGAGCTGCGCGGCAAGGTCGTGCTGGTCGACTTCTGGACCTATGGCTGCGTCAACTGCGTCAACACGCTGCCGCACGTCACCGACCTCTACGCCAAGTACAAGGACAAAGGCCTTATCGTTGTCGGCGTGCACACGCCGGAATTCCCGTTCGAGCGTTCCGCCTCCAACGTGCAGGCTGCGCTGAAACGCCACGGCATCACCTATCCGGTGGCGCAGGACAACGATTCCAAGACCTGGAACGCCTACCGCAACCGATATTGGCCGGCGCAGTACATCATCGACCAGACCGGCAAGATCGTGTTCCAGCACGAAGGCGAAGGCAGCTACGACCAGACGGTGGCGCGGCTCCTGAACGTGAACAGCTGCCGCGCCGGCATCGCCCCGCCGGCTTCATCTGTCGTCCTTGTTGCTTGACTCCACGGAGCCGTCCGTGGAGTTTCGCAGCCCCGGAATCAGCCGCCCGCGATGGACGCGACCACCAGCACCGACATCCGCCTTCGTGAAGGCTCCTCGATCGCGCAGCGGCTGATCATGGCCGGCTCTGCGGCCGCGGTTGCGCTGTGCTTCACGCCGGGCCTGTTCACGCACGACGCACTGGAAGTGACCATCTCGGTGGCCGCTCTCCTCCTGGGCGCGGCATTCGTCTGCGGGATTATGCTGGCGCCGGCGGTGGTGTGGATCATCACACCGAACGAGATCCTGATCGGGCAACAGCGTCCTTTCGGAAAGCTCCGCACGCGGGTCGTCCCGAAGGACGACATCAGGGAATTGCAGGTTCCCGGCAGTAAGAGGGCGAAAGCCCGCTTCCAGCTGGCCTTCACGCTGGCCTCCGGGGAACGCCTAACGTCCCCACCGATCTCCGACGTCACGCATGTGCGCGATACCGTGGCCCAGATCGCCGCGCAATTCGGCGTTCCCAACGTCGAGGCACCTAGCAATCCACTCGATGCCAGCAATCCCGAGATGCATCTCGGCGAACCCCTCGAGCCGTTTTCCGCGCGCGACATCCGCATCGTGGCGTTGATCGCTGTCGCACTGTGCGCCGTTCCCTACGCCTACAAACTCTGGCGCGGACTGCCGCCCGGACCGATCGACATCATGCTGCTGCCGGTTGGCGCGATCGCCGCGTTCGCCGTGCACAGATACGCCAATCTCGTGACCGGCGCTTTCTGGATCATCCGGCAACGGGATATTCGCGTCGAACGCCTGTGGGGCGACGGCACGCCGCGCGCCGACCATATCGAGGGCGGCGACGTGAAGGCGATCACGGTCGAGCGCCGCGGCCGATCCGAGGACGAGCACTGCATCGTCGTGATCCGGTTGCACTCCGGGCGGCGCTTCCGCAGCCCCCGCATCGGCTCGCGGCTCGAGGCCCGCGCCGTGGGCGCCGAGATCGTCCGGCGGCTGGGGATCGCGGCGGAGAATAACCGGATTTAGCTCTCACCCTGCTTGCGACAGAGCGGTCGCATCTGGAGAGGAGCTGACAAATCGCCTGCGGCCATCCTTCCAGACGCCCGCCTCCGGCGGGCGCTCAGGATGAGGAACGGAGTCCGCGGCAGCAATTTGAGTGATGCCGCGATGCCTCTTAGCCTCATCCTGAAGAGGCGCGTGAGCGCCGTCTCGACGGACGAGGCGCGCGCTTAGGCCGCCGGGAAGTCCTATGCGATCCCCTTCTCCACACGCGGGGAAAGCGAGTGCGCCGACCTGCCGCGACAATATATGCTTTTCGCGCCATCCCCTGTTTGTGGCATTGCGCCGCCCGTCAAAAAACCAAAGCATTCTCGTGACATACTAGGGCGGCGCGCCATCAACTTGCCATGAACCTGCCCCTCAGGTTTGATGGTTCTGAAATGATTTGCGCTGTGGCAGCGGGGAGAGCTTTTACATGACGGATTTTCGTCGCCTGACCGGGATGTTTGTGGCTGCGATGGGCCTGATCCTGTCGGCTCCCCACGTCTTCGCGCAGCAGCCTGATCGCGGCGACGAGCCGGGCTTGATCGCCGATGACGGCTACCAGCTCGACCAGGAATGGCAGAAGCAGGTGGTCTACTTCCGCACCACCGAGGCGCCCGGTACCATCATCATCTCGACGGCCGAGCGGCACCTTTATCTGGTGCAGCCCGGCGGGCGCGCGATCCGCTACGGCATCGGCGTCGGCCGCGACGGTTTCCAGTGGCAGGGGCTGGTGAACATCACCAACAAGAAGGAATGGCCGGACTGGACGCCGCCGCCCGAGATGATCCAGCGCCAGCCCTATCTGCCGCGTTTCATGGCCGGCGGCCCTGGCAACCCGCTCGGCGCCCGCGCCATGTATCTGGGCACCACGGTCTACCGCATCCACGGCACCAACCGTCCGGATACGATCGGCACCAAGGTGTCCTCGGGTTGCTTCCGCCTGGTCAACAATGACGTCGCCGATCTCTACGATCGCGTCCCGGTCGGGACCAAGGTTGTCATCCGGCAGAAGCCTGAGCTCTGATCTTCCTCGCCTTAGCGAATATTCCTTTTCCCGATTTTTCGAGAGAGCAACATGATGCGCACTTTTCGAGGCGGCCTGCTGATCGGGCTCGCGGTCGCCGTGCTGGTCGCCGTTCTGGCCATCATCTATGAATTCTACGACACCCGCACCCTGAAGCGGACCGTGCGCCGTGGCGAGGTGCTGTGCGGCGTCAACAAGGGCCTGCCGGGCTTCTCGATCCCGGACGACAAGGGCAATTGGACCGGCTTCGACGTCGATTTCTGCCGCGCGGTGGCCGCGGCGATCTTCAACGATCCGGGCAAGGCGAAGTTCGTCGCGCTCGATGCCAGCGAGCGCTTCAAGGAATTGCAGAGCCGGAAGGTGGACATCCTCTCCCGCAACTCGACCTGGAGCATGGCGCGCGAGCTCGACTACGACCTCTATTTCCCGGCCGTGGCCTATTATGACGGCGCAGGTTTCATGCTGCCGCGCTCGCGCAACAAGGAGACGTCGCTCGACCTGACCGGCAGCAAGGTCTGCGTCCAGTCCGGCACCACCACGGCACTCAATGTCGTCGATTACTTCCGTGCCAACAACATGAAGTATGACGAGGTGAAGTTCGACAAGCTCGACGACGTGGTGAAAGCCTACGACACCGGTAAGTGCGATACGCTGAGCGCCGACGTCTCCCAGCTCTATGCGCTCAGGCTGAACCTCTCAAAACCCGGCGACCACATGATCCTGCCGGACATGATCTCCAAGGAGCCGCTCGCCCCGGTCGTGCGCCAGCGCGACGACGACTGGATGATGATCGTGAAGTGGACGCTCTATGCGATGATCAACGCCGAGGAGTTGGGGGTGACCTCGGAGAACATCGACGAAGCCCTGAAGTCGAAGAAGCCGGAAGTGATGCGCCTCGTCGGCACCGAGGGCAATTACGGCGAGCAGCTCGGCCTCACCAAGGACTGGGCCGCCCGCATCATCCGCCATGTCGGCAATTACGGCGAGATGTACGACCGCAACATCGGCGAGAAGTCCAGGCTGAAGATCCCGCGCGGCATGAACCAGCTGTGGAATGCCGGTGGTGTGCAGTATGCACCGCCAATGAGGTAGGAGATCCCTCCGCCGTCATTACGAGCGAAGCGAAGCAATCCAGAATCTTTCCACGGACGCAGTCTGGATTGCTTCGTCGCAAGGGCTCCTCGCAATGACGAGCTTGGGGCAAGCGCTGTCACATTCTCAACTGTCGTCACCCGGCTTAGACCGGGCGATCCAGTATTACGAGATGTCAATCGTATCCGGAAAACCGCGGCGTACTGGATCGCCCGCCTTCGCGGGCGATGACACCGAGGGTGACGTGACGGTGCGCCTAATATCCCCGCGCCCGTGCCAGTTGCTCAGTGTGGTAATTGGCGTCGCCGAACAGTTCCTCGCAGACCCGTGCGCGCTTCATGAAGAAGCCGATGTCGAACTGGTCGGTCATGCCCATGCCGCCGTGCATCTGCACGCCTTCGTGCACCGCGCGCGTCGAGGTGGTGCCGGCGCGGGCCTTGGCGACCGCCACGGCTGAGGCTGCTTTGGCGACATCGGCATCCAGCGCCTGAAGCGCCTTCATGACGGCGGCGCGGGTGATCTCGATGTCGATGTAGAGTTCGGCGGCGCGGTGCTGGAGCGCCTGGAATTCGCCGATCAGCTTGCCGAATTGCTTGCGGCTCTTCAGGTACTCGACGGTGCGATTGAACACCTCTTCGCTCAATCCCACCATTTCGGAGGCGACGGCGCCCCGGCCGATATCGAGCACGCTGTCGAGCAGGCCGGCGGCCTGATCGACCTCGCCGAGCACGCTGTCGGCATTGACCTCGACATTGGCGAATTCGACCCGCGCCGCATTGTGCGCATCGACCATGACGGTGCGTTCGACCGCGATCCCTTTCGCCTTGGAGTCGACCAGGAATAGCGTCAGGCCTTCACGCTCGCCGGCAGCACCCGCGGTGCGCGCGGCGACGATGAGGAGGTCGGCGACGTGCCCGTCGACGACCAGTGCCTTGGCGCCGGAGAGCTTGAAGCCGTTACCGGCGCGCACGGCCCGGAGGCTGGTCTGGAGCGGACGATGCTTTGCGCCTTCGTCGATGGCGAGCGCCGCAAGCAGAGAGCCGCTCGCGATTTTCGGCAAATATTCCGATTTCTGCGCGGCATTGCCGCCGCGATTGAGGGCCGAGGCCGCGACCACGCCGGTGGCGAGGAAGGGGGAAGGCATCAAGGTGCGGCCGATCTCCTCCATGACGACACCGGCCTCGACATAGCCGAGGCCAGAGCCGCCGAACTCTTCGGGGACCAGCAGGCCGGCAAACCCCATCTCGGCGAAGGAATGCCAAAGCTCCTTGGAGAAGCCGGTGGGATCCTTGCTGTCGCGCAAATGGCGCAGGTGCGACACCGGTGCCTTGTCGCTGATCAGCCCGCGCGCGGAGTCGCGGAGCATCGATTGTTCTTCGGTGAGGACGAGGGCCATGTGTCTAAGTCTCTAGTATCGCGCGGAATGAATTGTTGCTGTCATTCCGGGGCGATGCGCAGCATCGAACCCGGAATCTCGAGGTTCCGGGTTCGGTCCTGCGGACCGCCCCGGAACGACGGGACGTTACGCCCCCGGCAGATCCAGGATGCGCTTGGCGACGATGCCGAGCATGACCTCGGACGTGCCGCCCTCGATCGAGTTGGCCTTGGTGCGCAGCCAGGCGCGCGGGCGGGCGCCCTGCTTCGAGCGTTCGCTCTCCCATTCCAGCGCATCGACGCCGCCGGCCGACATCAGGATCTCGTAGCGCCGCTTGTTGAGCTCGGTGCCGTAATATTTCATCGCGGACGAGAACGCCGGATGCGCTTGGCCCGCCTTGGCGAGATCGACCGCGCGCTCGGCACAGGCGGCAAGCGCGGCTTCGTCGACGTCGAAGCGCGCGATCTGGCCACGCAGCATGGCATCATCGAGCCGCCCCAGCGCATCGGTGCCGACGGTGTCAGCCGCGATCTGGCCGAGTGGACGGCCGACGCCGCGCTCGCCCATGCCCGAGATCATCGCGCGCTCGTGCTGGAGCAGATACTTTGCGACATCCCAGCCGCGGTTGATCTGGCCGACCACGTGCGACTTCGGCACGCGGACGTTGTCAAAGAAGGTCTCGCAGAACGGCGAATAGCCGGAGATCAGGAGGATCGGCTTTGTGGAGACACCCTTCGAGGTCATGTCGAACAGGATGAAGCTGATGCCGTCGTGCTTCTTCGCGGTCGGATCGGTGCGGACCAAGCAGAAGATCCAGTCGGCGTAGTTGGCGTAGGACGTCCAGATCTTCTGACCGTTGATGATGAAGTCGTCGCCGTCGCTCTCGGCGCGGGTCTGGAGCGAGGCGAGATCGGAGCCGGCGTTCGGCTCGGAGTAACCCTGGCACCAGCGGATCTCGCCCGCGGCGATCTTCGGCAGATGCTCCTTCTTCTGGGCGTCGTTGCCGTATTTCAGCAGTGCCGGCCCGAGCATCCAGATGCCGAAGCTCGACAGCGGCGGGCGCGCGCCCATTTTTGCCATTTCGGCGCGCAGCACCTTGTGTTCGGCAGCACTCAAGCCGCCGCCGCCATACTCCTTCGGCCAGTCCGGCACTGTCCAGCCCTTGTCGCGCATGCGCTCGAACCAGACGCGCTGCGGCTCGGACGAGAATTTTGCGTTGCGCCCGCCCCAGAACACGTCGGCATCCGACGTCGCCGGCTTGCGCATCTCCGGCGGGCAATTGGCTTCAAGCCAGGCGCGCGTCTTGTTGCGGAATTGTTCGAGATCGGCGCTCTCAGTGTCGCTGGTCCTAGATTCAGCCATTGGTCGTTTCCATCAATCAAAATCGACTTGTTGGACGCGACTCTGGGCCATCGCACCGTGGAATTCAACCACTTCCGTGCCGCGCGCGCCGCGCTGCCTTCGGCTATAATCCGGGGCATGTCGGCTTGAAAACAAAGAGGAAACGAGGATGCGCCTGAAACTTCTTTCGCCTGGCGAAATGAACGAAAGCCAGCGCCAGACCTATGACGAATCCATTGCCGGCAAGCGCGGCAAGCCGCCGGCGCCGATGATGGCCTGGCTGAGCAGCCCCGAGATGGCGCGGCACGCCACGCGGCTTGGCGAGGTGCTCCGTTTCGACACCATATTTCCGGCAAGGCTTTCGGAGATCGCGATCCTGGTGACGGCACGGCACTGGACTGCGCATTACGAATGGTATGCGCATAAGCGCCTCGCGCTTGCCGGCGGCATGGATCCAAAAATCATCGAGGCGATCCGCGACCGCCGCACGCCTGAGTTCGACGATCCCCAGGGAAAGATGATCTACGACGTCGCGAAGTCGCTGCACGAAGGGCATGGCGTCGAGAAGGGTCTCTACGATGAGGCGGTCAAACTGCTCAGTGAACGCGGCGTCGTCGAGGTGATCGGGCTGTGCGGCTATTACACCATGGTGTCGATGACGCTGAACACGTTCGAATTCGGGTTGCCCGAGGGCGAAGTGTCGGAGCTGAGCTAGAGCGAGTGACCTTGGGCACGATCGCCGGACTTTGTTCACCTCTCCCCAGCGGGGAGAGGTCACCTCCGCCTGGGGCTGATACCGACACCATCAATTTCATCCCCGATTGGCTTCCCGTTTGGAAACAATGGGTTTCGGGATCGGCCCGTAGCGCGATCCCAAGGCAGGCCTTATGTGCATAGTGTGAACGGAGCACCAGCATGTCGCAAAGCCCAGCCATCGCCGCCGGCACCAGGATCGGCCACGTCCATCTCAAGGTCGCTGATCTCGATCGTGCGCTCGGCTTCTATTGCGGCGTGCTCGGCTTCGAGCTGATGCAGCGGATGGGCTCCGGCGCGGCCTTCATTTCGGCCGGCGGCTATCATCATCACATCGGCCTCAATACCTGGGAAAGCAAGGGTGGCTCGCCGCCGCCGCCAGGCACGACCGGGCTCTATCACACCGCGATTCTCTATCCGACGCGGCCGGCGCTGGCGGACGCGCTGCACCGGGTGCTGTCGGCGAGCATTGCGCTCGATGGCGCCAGCGACCATGGCGTCAGCGAAGCGCTTTACTTGCGCGACCCCGACCAGAATGGCGTCGAGCTCTATTGGGACAAGCCGAGGGAGCGATGGCCGTTCGGGCCCGATGGGAAGCTGGCGATGTTTACGAAGCGGTTGGATGTGGAAGCGCTGTTGCAGCAGCGGGAGGCGTGAGCTCCGCTCTCCCCTCGTCATTGCGAGCCTACGGGTCCGCGCGCAGCGCGGCCCGATGACAGGCTCCGCGAAGCAATCCAGGCTGTCTCTGCGGAAACAGTCTGGATTGCTTCGTCGCAAGTGCTCCTCGCAATGACGGAATTTTTTGGAAACGCCGTCGCGTCTCTATGACTTGTTCGCGCGCCTTCCGCGCACCATGATCAGCGCGGCGGCGATCACTTCCAGCGCGATGCAGAGATAGAACGGCAGCGAGTAGCCGCCGGAGAGATCGCGGAGGAAGCCGACGACGCCGGGGCCGAACGCGTAGGTGACCTGGTTGATCGCAGTGTTGAGGCTGATCAGCACGCCGAACGAGGCGGACTCGAACTCCTGCTGCACGATCAGCGACGGCAGCGTGATGAGGTTGCCGACCGAGAAGCCGAACACCGCGCAGGCCGCGATCAGCACGTAATCATTGTGAAAATTGATGATGACGAGGAGCGCCGCCGCCTGGCTCAGGAACGAGAGCGCCGATGCCGGTCGCTGGTCGAGGCGGTCGATCACCAGAGAGAACAGCACACGGCCGATCACCGCCATCGCCGTCAGCACCGCGACCGCGACGGCGGCGCGCTCGCGGCCGATCACGGGATCGAGGAACGAGATCAGATGCACGATGAAGCCGACCTGGGCGAACAGCACCAATGCAAACGCAATCGTCACGGTGAGGAAGCCGACGTCACGCAAGGCCTGCGCGCGGATCTGCGCCGACGATTGCGGCTTCGGCTTCGCAGTCGCATGCCAGCCGTGATCGGGCGGCCGGCCGACGAGAATGAGGATCACCGGCAGGAGCAGCACCAGCATGGCGCCGGCCGCGGCGTACATCGCGCTGGCAAAGCCGACATGACCGATCAGCGCCACCAGTAGCGGCACGCCGACGATGCCGCCGAAACTGGCGCCGTTCAGCGCGAGACTGATCGCCATACCGCGCTTGTGGTCGAACCACAGGCTGATCGTGTTGGTGATCATGGCGAGACTGGTTCCGGCCCAGCCGAAGGCGAGCACGGCGTTGGCGAGATAGAGCTGCCAGGGCTCGCGCACCGCGCCGATCGCCACTGCCGCCGCCGCCATCGCCAGCGTGCCGGCGATCAGGCAGAGGCGCGCGCCATGCTTTTGGATGGCCTCGCCAACGAAGACGACCAGCAGCGCACCGAACAGATAGAAGAAGGTCGTGCCCGACGAGATCAGCGACGCCGACCAGCCATGCGCGCGCTGGAGCTCGGCGACATAGACGCTCTGGCCGTAGAAGCCGAGCCCCCAGCCGAAGGTCGCGAGCAGGAAACAGACCGCGACGATGCGCCAGCCTTCGTAGCGGAGAGAGGATTCGTTGATTGGAGCAGCGGGCCGGGGATTGTCGAGCATTTGCGCTTCTCCTTTGTTTCCCCCGCGAGCGCCTTGCTTCACGCCCGTCTCTTCATGACGAGCATCATGTAACGACACCAGCTCCGAAAATCACTTCGACCGCGATCGAAGCATCAACGCTGCTGACAGCCTCCTGCCAACCTATTGACCATGGTCCGGAAAGCCGCTGCGCAGGTTCCGGATCATGCGTCAAATCGCATCCGGGAGCTCGCCCATCGCAGCGTCCAGCCGCGCCTTGCGGCGGCGGGCCCAGGATACCAGGGAGAGCACGGCGAGACCCAGAACCACCGGCGGGAACACCACCATGTTCACCGCGGACCAGCCGTAATTGGCAAGCAGCTGGCCGGAGGAGAACGAGCCGATCGCCATCATGCCGAACACCAGGAAATCGTTGAAGGCCTGCACTTTGTTGCGCTCCTGCGGACGGTGCGTCTCCAGCACCAGCGCGGAGGCGCCGATGAAGGAGAAATTCCAGCCGACCCCGAGCACGATCAGCGTCGCCCAGAAATGCATTGCGCTGATTCCGGAAAGGCCGATGCCGGCGGAGCCGGCCTCCAGCAGCAGGCCGGCCGCAACGATCTTCGGGGCACCGAAGCGCGCGATCAGCGCACCCGTGAAGAAGCTTGGCCCGTACATGGCGACGATGTGCCATTGAATGCCGAAATTGGAATCGGAAACGCTGAGGCCGCACATCTTCATGGCGAGCGGCGCCGAGGTCATCACCAGGTTCATCATGGGATAGGAGATGACGCCGCACAAAGCGGCCGCGATGAAGCGCGGCTGGACCACGATGCTGAGGAGCGGCCGGCCGCCATGCAGATCGGCCGGCGCGGGCCTTGGCATGTCGACGCCGGCGAGGATGCCCATCGCGGCCAGCGCCACCGCGGCCTGCACCAGGAAGCTGAAGGCGAACAGGTAAGGCGGCCAGAGGTCCATGGTCCATTGCACGAGCTGCGGACCGAGCACGCCGGCGAAGACGCCGCCCGCCATCACCCAGGACACCGCCTTGGGACGATAGGCCGCGCTGGCGCCATCGGCGGCGGCGAAGCGGTAGGATTGCGCGACCGCGCCGTAGAGGCCGCCGAGGAAAGTCGCGACGCAGAACAGCGCGAAGGAGGCGTGCAGGATCGCAAACGAGCCGGTGAGGCCAGTGAGCGTGCCGAGGCCGGTGCCGATGACGAAGGCGGCGCGGCGGCCGAAGCGGCGCGAGATCGCGCCGGTCGGCAAGGTGCCGGCGGCGAGCCCCAGCACGTACATCGACAGCGGCACGGTCGCGAGCGACATGTCCGGCGCGAGCGTCGCGCCGACGATCGAGCCGGTGGCGAAGATCACCGCCGAGTTGGCGCCGGTCAGCGCCTGCGCGGCGGCAAGGCGCACCACATTGGCACGCACGCGCGCGTCGTCGGCGATTTCGGCGGTAGAGATCACGTCTAACATCGGCATTTCCGCCCCAAGGGCGCTCAAGAAGCTCTCATTGATCCCGGCACTATGGAGGGGCGCGAGAGGGCGGGCAACCGGCGCAAACGGGCGCGGGCCATGCCTCTGGCGCAATCGGACGGATGATAGCGAGCGGCGCCCTTGACGCCTTGCGCTCGATTGAATCCTATTCGCCGCGATCTTCCTGGAGTTTCGCTCATGACCGTCGACGACAGGCCTACGCTCAGCGCTCCCGACGATGATCCGTGGCTCTGGCTGGAAGAGATCGAAGGCAAGCAGGCACTCGATTTCGTCGAACGGCAGAATCAACTGACGCTCGCCGCGTTCGGTGGCCCAGCATTCGTGCGCGACCGCGACACGCTCGCCGCGATCTACGACCGGCCCGACAACATTCCCTATGTCAGCCGGCGCGGCAGCGATCTGCACAATCTCTGGAAAGACGCCACCAATCCGCGGGGCCTGTGGCGGCGGACGACGCTGGCGGAGTTTCGCAAAGCCAACCCAGCGTGGGAGACCATGCTCGACATCGACCAGCTCGCCGCAAGCGAAGGCGAGGACTGGCTGCTGAGCCAGATCGCCACGATGCCCGGAAGCTCGCGGGCGATTCTGAGCCTGTCGCGTGGCGGCAGCGATGCCGTCACGTTGCGGGAGTTCGACCTCGACACCAAGAGCTTCGTGGCCGGCGGGTTCACGCTGCCGGAAGCGAAGGGCGGCGTGGATTGGCTCGATGCCGACACACTGCTGCTGTCGAGCGCGCATGGCGAGGGCATGGCCACGAGCTCGGGATATGCGCGCACCGTTCGGCTGTGGCGGCGCAGCCAGCCTGTCGATCAGGCAGAGATCATTATCGAGACCACCGCCGATCACATGGTGATCTACGGCATGGCCGACGACACCGGCGCGGCGCCGCGCGCCTGGATCGTCGACCAGATCGACTTCTTCAATCACGCCATCTGGCTGCGCGATGCGGCCGGCGCGATGACGAAGTTCGACCTGCCGACCGGCATCTGGTTGCAGGCGCATGGCGACTGGTTCGCGATCAAGCTGCGCAAGGACTGGTCCATCGAAGGCCGAACCTATACCGCTGACACGGTGCTCGGCATGTCGCTGTCGGCGTTCCTCGCCGGTAGCCGCAATTTCTCGGTGCTGTTCGAGCCAGCGCCGCGGCGCGCGTTGCAAGGTCTGTTCTGGGCCGCGGGCAAGCTCATGCTGTCGATTCTCGACGAGCTGCGCCCGTGCTTCGAGATCTGCACGCCATCCGCTGCGGGCTGGAGCCGCGAGATGCTTGGCGGTCTGCCGCAGATCGGCGTCGTCGACATCTGGCCGCTCGATCGCCATCCGTCCGAAAGCAACGGCGATCTGCTCGCCAATGTGCAGGATCCACTCACGCCGCCGTCGCTGCTGTTGATCGAACGCGGCGTCGCCAGCCCGACCGTGCTCAAGCAGGCGCCGAAAACGTTCACCGCCGATGGTCTCGTGGTGACGCAGCACGAGGCCATTTCGATCGACGGCGAGCGAATTCCCTATGTCCAGACCGGCCCTGCCGGCGAGACCGGCGATGCACCGGTCTATATGAGCGCCTATGGCGGCTTCGCCCATTCGGTGAAGCCGTATTACAATGCCGCGCTCGGCAAGCTGTGGCTGGAGCGCGGCGGCACGATTGTGCAGGCGAATTTGCGCGGCGGCGGCGAGTTCGGCACGCGCTGGCACGATGCCGGGCGGCTCGCCGGCAAGAGGCTGTCGCATGACGATTTCGCGGCCGTCGCCGCCGATCTCGTCCGCCGCGGCGTGACGACGTCAAAGCGCATCGCCGCACAGGGTGGATCGAACGGCGGCATCCTCATCACCAACATGCTGGTGCGATACCCTGAGCGCTTCGGCGCGCTGTTCTGCACCATCCCCCTGATCGACATGCGCCGCTACACCAAGCTGCTTGCGGGCGCGAGCTGGATCGCGGAATATGGCGACCCGGACAAGCCGGAGGAATGGGACTGGCTGAAGACCTACTCGGCCTATCACAACGTCAAGGCCGCTCAGCCCTATCCGCCGATCCTGATCGCCACCACACGGCGCGACGACCGGGTGCATCCCGGCCACGCGCGCAAGATGGCTGCCAAGCTCCAGGCGATGGGCTACGAGGCCTGGTTCTACGAACCGGCAGCCGGCGGCCACGGCTACGGCAAGGACAACAAGGAGCGCGCCGGCTTCGAGGTGCTGGGCTATCGGTTCTTGAAGGAGAAGATCGGGTGGCGGGACGGCGAGGCCTGACGGCCTCGCGCTCAGTCCCGCGAAAACACCAGCGTGAGATTGTTCGCTGGCATTTCGATCGTATCGATCAGCCGGAGGCGAACGCCCTGCGCCAGCGCCTCGACATCGCCGATGTCGCGCACGCCCCATTCGGGATTGCCCTCGCGCAAGGACGTGTCGAAGACGGCGTTGCTGAGCGCGGTGTGCTTGCCGCCGCGCTTGAACGGGCCGTAGAGGAACAGCTTGCCGTCGGCGCGCAAATAGCGCCCGGCGCCGGCGAACAGGCCTTCGGCCACGCTCCATGGCGCGATGTGAATGACATTGGCGCAGAACAATGCGGCAAGGTTGGTCGGCCCCTGCCCGCTTTTCATCTCCGGACACCAGTCGGGGTCGGTGAGATCGATCCGTAAGGGCGGGCGGACGTTTTGCAGGCCTGAATGAACGCGCCAGGCCTCGATGCTCTTGAGATGGCGCTGGTTGAGGTCGCTCGGCCACCAGATCAGGCCGGGCGTATGACGGGCGAAATGGACCACGTGCTGCCCGGTTCCGCTGCCGAGCTCGACCACGTCACCGGTTGTGCCGGCGAGATGCTTTTCCAGCGCCGCCCAGATCGGCTCGTGGTTGCGATGGAAGGCCGGCGCATCGAGCCGCCCATCGGGCGCGACCCGTCCGCCATCCCCGCCAAATTCGACGACATATTCAGCCAAGTGAGGTCCCCTTGAAAACACGAGAACGCGATGAAAACAGGATGGGCGCGAAAACGCCCTCGAAACAGCCGGCCCGCGCCCATTGTCCTTATTGTTGGCCAGATCGGCCGAACCAATAATGTCTTTAATTGCAATGCGGAAGATATTAACTCCATTTTGCTCCGTGCATAGTCTCGATTGTCAGGCGATGTCCTTTATGCTCTGGAACGCCTTTATTTCAGCGATCGCGACCATCGCCATAACGCCTCGGAATGACGCCTTGCCTGCTTTGTCCCGGACGCCTGTCCTGTTCCTCCTGCTGGCCGTCGCTGCCGGCCTCGCCAGCCCGGCGCAGGCCCAATCCGCGGCAAACGAGGGCCGGAAGCTCGCCTTCGACCGCAGCAAGGGCAATTGCCTGACCTGCCACGTTATCCAGGGGGGCGACCTGCCGGGGACGATTGGGCCGGAACTGAAGGACATCAAGGCCAGATACCCTGACCGCAACGAGCTGGCCGCGATCATCTTCGACGAGACCAAACGCAATCCGCAGACCATGATGCCGCCGTTCGGCCGGAACCGGATTTTGACCGAACAGGAGATCAACGCGATCGTTGACTTCCTGCAAACGCTGTAAACGGCCGGTAGGCCAGGAGACCTCCGATGACCACGACCACAGGCCCTCATCCGACGCGGCGCCTGATCCTTCTGGGCGCTGCCTCGGTCGCGCTGATCGGGCTCGGCAACCTGCCGTTCGCGGCCCGCCCAGCGAGCGCCGCGGCGAACGATAAATATCCGGAAGAGGCCTTCAAGCAGAAGAGCGAGGCCGACGCGATCAAGGCGCTCTATGGCAGGACCGCCGAGCCCTCCGACAAGGTCAAGCTGGACGCGCCGGAGATCGCCGAGAATGGCGGCGTGGTGCCGGTCTCAGTGACGACGACGCTCGACAAGGTGACCTCGATCTCGTTCTTCGTGGCGGAGAACCCGTACGCTCTCGCCGCGTCCTACAGGATCGCCGACGGCACGATTCCGGGCGTTGCCAACCGGCTGAAGATGGCCAAGACCACCAAATTGGTCGCCATCGTCGAGGCTGACGGCAAGCTCTACAGCGCGACCAAGGAAGTGAAGGTCACCGTCGGCGGCTGCGGCGGCTAGGAGGATCGGTCCGATGGCATCAAGCATTCGCGTGCGCGCAACATCCAATGGCGACATCACCGAGGTGCAGACGCTGATTCAGCACCCCATGGACACCGGCCTGGTCAAGGATTCCAAGGGCGAGCTGATCCCGGCCCACTTCATCCAGGAGCTGAAGTTCGAATGTAACGGCAAGGACGTCTTTGTCGCCAATTGGGGCACGGCGGTCTCCAAGGACCCCTACGTCAAATTCAGCTTCAAGGGCGCCAAGAAGGGCGACGAGCTCAAGATCTCCTGGACCGACAACAAGGGTGCGTCGGATACGACCACCGCGAAGATCGCGTGATGAAGACCCGCTTCTCCCTCCTGCTTGGCTCGGTAGGCGCCGCACTCGTTGCGTGCGCCCTCACCTCGCCGCGCGTCGTCGCGGCCGACAAGGTCGATCCCGTTGCTGATGCGAAGGCGTTCCAGAATTTCTTCTTCCAGAAATTTCCGAACGTGAAGCGCGAGGATTTCGTCAACGGTCCTTATTCCATGAACGAGGACATGAAGCGGCAGTGGCAGGAGAAGGAAGAATTCCCGCCTTACGAGTTCGCGCTCGACGCCGGCAAGGAAATGTTTGCGACCCCGTTCAAGAACGGCAAGACTTACGCCGACTGCTTCCCGAACGGCGGCATCGGCATCCGCCAGAACTATCCTTACTTCGACACCAAGGAAGGCAAGGTCATCACGCTGGAGCTCGCGCTGAACCGCTGCCGCGAGGCCAATGGCGAGGCGCCCTATTCCTACGTCAAAGACGAGATGGCCTCGCTCACCGCCTACATGGCCTACACCTCGCGCGGCAAGCCGATGGACATCAAGATTCCCGATGATCCCCGTGCGCTCGAAGCGTTCGAGAACGGGAAGCGGTATTTCTACACCCGCCGCGGCCAGATGAACTTCTCCTGCGCGAGCTGCCACGTGCAGAGCCCGGGCGAGCGCATCCGCGCCGAGACTCTGGCGCCGGCGCTCGGCATTTTGAATGCGATGCCGATCTACCGCTCCGAATGGAGCGGCATGGGCACGACCAGCCGCCGCTTCGTCACCTGCAACAGCCAGACCCGCGCGGTTCCGCTGGAGCCGCAATCGGACGAATATCGCGACGTCGAATATTTCCTCTCCTACGTCGCCAACGGCCTGCCGATCTCGGGACCGGGAGCGCGGCCATGAAGCGGGCATGTCTCCTGGCCACATTGGTTGCGTTGACCATCGCGCTACCGTCGGCGCGCGCGGCAACGGAAGCGGACTACAAGGCGGCCTATGCCGCCGCCGAAGCCGCAGCCAAGGAGGCGGCCAGCCTGCGTCACCAATGGACCACGACCGTCTCGACGCTGACGGCGGCGAAGAAGGCGGCCGATGGCGGCGATTTCGACCGCGCATTTGCCGCAGCGAAAGAGGCCGAGGCGCTGGCGAAGGCGTCGATCTTCCAGGCTAATTCCGAAAAAGAGGCCTGGAAGGCGATGGAAATCCGCTAGACTGGGCTTGGCGCGCGAGAACATCGTGCTCCAGATCATTCTTTGAGCATGATCTTGTCGGAAAGCCGCACCAAACCTTGCGCTGACGCGGCCCTTCGGATCCGGATATGCTTGTAGAACAGTCGACAGCGTTGAGGGCGCGGAGAAGTTAAGATGGGCATCCGCCGCCGCGATTTCCTGAAGAGCGCGGGCCTAGCCGCCGCATCGCTCGGACTGCCGCGGCTCGCGCGCGGTGCCGACACCGCGAGCATCTATGACATCGAGCGTTTCGGCAATGCGCGCATCCTGCACATCACCGACACGCATGCGCAGCTCAATCCGGTCTATTTCCGCGAGCCCAGCATCAATATCGGCATCGGCGAGATGGCGGGACGACCGCCGCACCTGGTTGGCCGCGCCTTCCTGGAGCGGTTCGGCATCCGGTCCGACAGCGCGGATGCCTATGCCTTCACCTGCTTCGAATTCGAGAAATCTGCGGGCCGCTTCGGCAAGCTCGGCGGCTTTGCCCATCTGAAGACGCTGATCGACCGCTTGCGCGGCGACGTCGGCGCAAAACATTCGCTGCTCGTCGATGGCGGCGACCTCTGGCAGGGCACCGGGCTTGCCAACGTCATGCAGGGCCGCGACATGGTCGAGGTCGCGAATCTGCTCGACATCGAGGCGATGACCGGACATTGGGAATTCACCTATGGCGAGCAGGTGCTGCGCGACAATCTCGAGCGCTTCAAGGGCGAGTTTCTGGCACAGAACGTCTTCCTGACCGAAGAGGCCGCCTTCAACGACGCCCCCGCCTTCGACAAGGCCAGCGGGCGCGTGTTCAAACCGTCTGTCATCAAGGAGCTCGGCGGCCATCGTGTCGCAATTGTGGGCCAGGCGTTCCCTTACGTGCCGATCGCGCATCCCAAGCGGTTCACGCCGGACTGGACCTTTGGCATCCGCGAAGAGGAGTTGCAGAAGCATGTCGATGCTCTGCGCGCCACCGAGAAGGTCGATGCCGTCATCCTGCTGTCGCACAACGGTATGGACGTCGATCTCAAGCTCGCGAGCCGCGTCACCGGCATCGACGTCATCCTCGGCGGCCATACCCACGACGCCGTGCCGCAGCCGATTGCCGTGAAGAACGCTGGAGGAACCACGCTCGTCACCAATGCCGGCTCCAACGGAAAATTCCTGGCCGTGCTCGATCTCGCAATCGGCAAGGGCAAGGTCAGCGACATTCGTTATCATCTGCTGCCGGTTTTTTCCGAGCTGCTGAAGCCGGATCCGGGGATGGCCGAGCTGATCGGCCGGCTGCGCGCGCCGCATGTGAGCGACTGGTCGGAGAAGATCACAACGCCCGATCGCCTGCTCTACCGCCGGGGCAATTTTTCCGGTCCCGTCGACGAGTTGATCTGCACGGCGCTGCGCAGCGAGCTCGATGCCGAGATCGCGCTGTCGCCGGGCTTCCGCTGGGGCGTCACGGCGCTGTCGGGCCAGGCGCTGACCATGGAGGATCTGCTCGCGGAAACCGCGATCACCTATCCCGAGACCTATGTGCAGGAGATGACCGGCGCACAGATCAAGGACGTGCTGGAGGACATCTGCGACAACCTCTTCAACGCAGATCCCTATTACCAGCAGGGTGGCGACATGGTGCGCGCCGGCGGGTTCAGCTACACCTGCACGCCGGAGGCTGCGATCGGCGGCCGCATCTCCGAGCTGAAGCTCAACGGCGGCAAGGCGCTCGGCGCCAGCCACCGCTACAAGGTCGCAGGCTGGGCCTCGGTCAACCGCCAGCAAGGCGCGCCGGTGTGGGACGTCGTTGGCAAATATCTGCGCTCGGGCCGGATGTTTCAGGAGCGGCTCGGCTCCGGCGTCACGCTGAAAGGGGTCGAGGGCAATCCAGGCATTGCAGGACAAGGATGATGCGGTCGCAAATCTCATCCGCGATGCTGCTGGCATTGCTCGTCTGGGCAGCGATCCCGCCGGCTTTGGCGCAGCAGGTGCCGCTGCAGGACAAGCCGTTCGCCGAGCACAAGGTCGTGCTTCAGCTCTCCGACGGCGATGCGAAGAAACAGGCACTGGTGCTCAGCGTCACCAACAACCTGCTGAAGGCTTACGACCCTGACAAGATCGCGGTCGAAGTGGTGGCGTTCGGTCCCGGTATCGATCTGCTGCTGTCCGGCAGCGAGCGTCGCAAGCAGGTCGAGAGCCTGATCGCACAGGGCGTGCGCTTCGACATCTGCCTCAATACGGTGGACACGATCGAGCGCGAGACGGGCAAGCGGCCGGAGTTCATTCCCGCGGCGACGCCGGTGCAGGTGGGCGTCGGGCAGATCCTGTTCCTGGCGGAGAACGGCTACACGGTGGTGCGGCCGTAGGAGCTGTCCGAGCTTGTCGCACGTCCGCGCAACACAATCGGTGTCATTCCCCGCGAAGGCGGCCCCCTCATCCCGTTCAGCGCCTCTGGAATACTGGATCGCCCGCCTGCGCGGGCGATGACAGGGGTGGGTGGGGACGGCCACCCGCGCAATAAAGATCTTCTAAAATTCATTCTCTACACAGTGATTTGCTTCTCTCTGGGGCCCGTCCCGTAGTAGAATCCTAGAAATCACCACACGTCAGGTCCCGCCATGATCTTCCGCCAGCTCTTCGACAGTGTTTCGGGCACCTACAGCTATCTGCTTGCGAGCCGCCCAGGCGGCGAGGCGCTGATCCTCGATCCCGTGTTGGAGAAGGTCGACCGCTACTGCCAATTGCTGCGCGAGCTCGACCTCAAGCTGGTCAAGGCGATCGACACCCATCTGCATGCCGATCACGTCACCGGTCTCGGCGAGTTGCGCGACCGCACCCATTGCATGACTGTGATGGGCGATCAGACCAAGGCCGACGTGGTGGCGATGCGGGTCGCCGACGGCGACAAAGTGACGATCGAGGGCCTGTCGCTCGACGTGATGTACACGCCGGGCCACACCGACGATTCCTATTCGTATCTGATGGGCGACCGTGTCTTCACCGGCGATACGCTTCTGATCCGCGGCACCGGCCGCACCGATTTCCAGAACGGCTCATCGCGCGCGCAATACGATTCGATTTTCAACCGCCTGCTCAAGCTGCCGGACGAGACGATGGTGTTTCCGGCGCATGACTACAAGGGCGATACCGTCTCCACCATCGGCGAGGAGAAGCGCTACAATCCGCGGCTCCAGGTCCGCTCGGTCGACGAATATATCGAGCTGATGGCCAATCTGAAGCTGCCCAATCCGAAGATGATGGATGTGGCGGTCCCTGCCAACATGCATGTCGGCCTGCATCAGGAGGAGCTCGAGAAAGAGGGCCGCGCGCTCAGCGCCGCCGAGGCGATCCGCATCCTCGGCCGGCCCGACATCCTGCTGGTCGATCTGCGCGAGAGCAACGAGCGGATGAAGCACGGCATGCTCGAAGGCGCGCTGCACACGCCCTATCAATCTGTGGAGGAGAGCCTGAAGCCCGGCGGCATGCTGCGGGAGGTCGCAGCCGCTACCGGCCGCCGCGTCGTGTTCTTCTGCGCCTTCGGCGAACGCTCGGCGATGGCGGTGGCCGCCGCCAAGGAGGCGGGCCTCTCCAACAGCGCGCACATCGCCGGCGGTCTGGATGCCTGGAAGAAGGCAGGCGGGCCGGTGGTGCACTGAACGGCCGAGTGCCGTGCTTGAGATAGATCAGGAAGTTCCCATATGTCGGGCTAGGACGGATGCAGCATCACCATCCGGGAGCCGCCATGGCCAAGATCGGCAAGCCGAGCGAGCCGCCCAAGATCGCGGACAACAAGATCGCGGACGATAAGCAAGCGCAAGACAAGGCGAAAAAGCCCAAGCCTCCGCGCGAGATCGACCATGACGATTACGAAGACGGCGACATCGCCACCCCGAAGCGCGACCGCTACGGGCCGGACGACGAGCCGTTGTGAGGACGGTGCTCGCGGGTTGAGCGCACGCTGGCGCAACATCCTCCAAAGTCGTTCCGGCGAAGTGGAGGCAACCTCATGCCGCCGCCCGCGCTACCTGCCATGCGCCCGCGTTCATGGACAAATAACCGCTCTGCCCGATAGTTTGCGCCTCCTTTGGGACGCAAGACGGAACTGCAATGGTCGACGTTCTCGCCGCACCGCAGCAAGGCAAGGCGGACAGCGCGCTGCGCACGCTGACGGGGATCTCGATCGCGCATTGGGTCAGCCATTTCCATCTGCTCGTGCTTCCGATGCTGTTCCCGTTCCTCAAGAGCCAGCTCGGCGTGGGTTATATCGAGCTCGGCTTCGCACTCACCGTGTTTGCGGTGGTGTCGGGATTGACGCAGGCGCCGACCGGCTATCTCGTCGACCATTTTGGCGCGCGACGAATTCTGCTGGCCGGGCTCGCGCTCGGCGGCTTCGCGCTGATCCTGCTCGGCTTGCACCTCAGCTACGCCTCGCTAATCGCGTGCGCCGTGCTGCTGGGCCTCGCCAACAGCGTCTACCATCCCGCCGATTACGCGATCCTGGCCGCGCACATGGACGAGGCGCGGATGGGCCGCGCCTTCTCGATCCACACTTTTGCCGGCTTTCTCGGCGGCGCCGTCGCTCCTGCCATCGTCGCTGCGCTCGTCACGTTGTCCGGTGGCACTGGAGCGCTGATCGCCTCCGGCGCGATCGGTGTCGCGGTGGCGCTGCTGCTGATCACCATGAACATTCCCGACGCCGGCGCGCACAAGACAAAACCCGGCAGCGCGAACGCGCCAAAACAGGCCGTCATCACGCCGGCGCTGATCACGCTGACCGCGCTGTTCATGCTGCTGAGCCTCTCGGTTGCCGGCATCAACAATTTCGGCGTGGTGGCGCTGATGAGCGGCTACGGCGCCTCCTACTCCGCCGCCAACATCGCGCTGACGGCATTCCTTGGCGCCAGCGCCATCGGCGTGCTCGCAGGCGGCTTGCTCGCCGACCGAACCGAGCGCCACGGCCAGGTCGCCGCGGCCTGCTTTGCCGCGAATGCGGCGATCGTGCTGCTGATCGCACTCGCCACACTGCCGGGCTGGGCTCTCACCGCGGCGATGACGGCCGCAGGCTTCCTCAGCGGCGTGATCGCACCCTCGCGCGACATGCTGGTGCGCAACGCGGCTGCTCCCGGCGCTGCGGGGCGTGCCTTCGGCATCGTCTCCACCGGATTCAATCTCGGCGGCATCGTCAGCCCGCTGCTGTTCGGCTGGATCATGGACCAGAGCGCGCCGCACTGGGTGTTCGGCGCCTCCGTGATCTTCATGGCGGCGACGGTGGTGCTGTCAGGGTTCACGGAGCAGAAGCGGCGACCACAAAGCTAGTCGTCCGTTCCGGCGCCAAACATCGCCCCGCAGTCATGACCCCGGATCGGCGCGCCCTTGGGGCGCGCTTGTCCGGGGACGAGGGTGTTGCTTGGGCGTGCGCCGCCACCCTTACGTCGGCGATACCGCGCTCTTCAGCGCGCCCGCCTGCGGGGCGGCACCGCCCGTCAACCTGGCGCGTTCGGTGTTCGGCCAGAGCAGCAGCAGGCCGAGCAGGCCGGAGCCGACCATGATCGCCGCATTGATGGTGAAGCCGGTCATGTAGCCGTCGAGCATGCTGCCGGCGTGCTGGATCACGGTGCCCATCACGGCGGGTGCGATGATGCCCGAAAGCGTATAGAGCGCGCCGTAGATCGCGAGGATGGCGCCGCGCTGCGATGTCGGCGTGAACTCGCCGAGCATGGGCGGGCAGACGACATAGATCGCGCCGCACAGGCCCGTTCCGACCACGAGCAAAGCCAGCTGAAGGCCGGCGCCCTGGACATGCGGCATCGTCGCCAGGATCAGGCCGACGACGACCAGCGGCACCGAGCCGAGCACGCCGCGAGCGATGCGCGTGGTCGAGCCGCGGGCCATCATCATTTGCGAGATCCAGCCCGTCAGGATCACGATGGTGGCGCCGAAGATCCAGGGCAGAGTGGAAATCCAGCCGGCTTGGCTCTGAGAGAAGCCGAGACCCTTGATGATGAAGGGCGTGAACCAGGTCAGCCCGAGCGACAGCGCCCAATAGGCCCCGAAGGTCGCGGCGACGCAACCGAGAAAGGTGCGCGAGGTGAGAAGCTGAATGTAGGGAATCTTCGTCTCGGTGGCGGCGAGGGCCTGCGCATCCTCCAGCGGCCCCTCCTTGCCGAGCGCGAGCCAGGCACAGACCCAGACCAGGCCGACGACGCCGAGCGCGCCGAAGGCATAGTGCCAGGAATGGTTGACGATGATCCAGTTCAAGGCCGGCACTGCGATGATCACGCCAAAGGCCGAGCCTTGCGACAGGATCGCGGTCGGCAACGTGCGCTTCTCGTCAGGGAACCATTTATAGATGGCGTGCGCCGCGACCGAGAAGGCCGGGCCTTCGCCGGCGCCCAGCACGATGCGGCAGATCAGGAGCGTGGTGAAGGAGACGGTGCCGACCATGGGAAACTGCGCCAGCGCCCAAACCACCGCGAGCGACAGCAGCACCCAGCGCGTCGGCACCTTGTTGACGATGAAGCCGACCACGATGGCCGAGATCGAGAACAGGAAGAAGAACGAAGAGCCGAGCAGGCCGAATTGCTCCGGCGTGAGCTTGAGGTCCGCCATGATCGGCACGCCGGCAAGACCGACGACGATCTTGTCGGCAAAGTTCACCAGCATGAACAGAAACAGGAGAAAGGTGATGGTCCAGGCGCCCTTCGGCGTCGCTGTCGGCTTGCTCGCCGCGGACGGCGTTCCCTGAGCGCTCATGCTTCTATTTTCCCCATGTATCTTTTTGGCACTTTTTTGATTTGACCTTCTTGGAGCTAACAACGGCTTGGATGCCAACGCAACCCCGGCATTTCCGCAGCAAGTGTGCTAGGCAGCAATTCCGCTAATTCCGTCCGGCGCCATTAATCGTGCTGAACATCAAAAATCTCTCGAAGACCTTCTTCTCAGCCGGCGAGCCGGTCCACGTGCTGCGCGGCGTCGATCTCGACCTCGCGGCTGGCGAGCGGGTCGCGCTGACGGGAGAATCCGGCAGCGGCAAGAGCACGCTGCTGCACCTGATCGCCGGGCTCGATGCGGCTGATAGCGGCTCGATCCGGCTGGCGGACATCGAGGTCACCAAGCTGTCGGATGCGGGACGTGCCAGCTTGCGACGCGACCGGGTCGGCTTGGTTTTTCAGCAGTTCAACCTGATCCCGAGCCTGTCGGTCGCGGACAATCTCGCCTTCCAGGCACGGATCGCCGGCCGGCATGATGCGGCCTGGACCAAAGAGCTGATCGAACGGCTCGGACTTCGCACTCTCCTCAAGCGTTATCCAGAGCAATTGTCGGGCGGACAGCAGCAGCGGGTCGCCATCGGCCGGGCGCTGGCGACGAAGCCTTCGCTGCTGCTGGCGGACGAGCCGACGGGCAATCTGGACGAAGCCACCGCCGAGGACGTGCTGGCGCTGACGCGCGATCTCGTGGCGCGCACGGGCTGCGGCTTCCTGATGGTGACGCACAGCCTGCATCTGGCAGCGACGCTCGACCGCCACCTTACTTTGCACGGCGGGCGCATCGCATGAGGCGCGCGCTGTGGATCCTCGCCGTGCTGCTCAGCCATTGGCGGCGTCACCAGATGCAGTTCGCAACGCTGCTGATCGGGCTGATTGCGGCGACCGCGCTGTGGAGTGGCGTGCAGGCGATCAACCAGCAGGCCCGCAGCGCCTATGACCGCGCCGCGGCGACATTCGGCGGCGCACGTACGGCGATGCTGGTCGCGCTGGATACGGCGACCTTTTCCCAGGAGCTGTTCATAAAATTGCGCCGCGCCGGCTGGCCGGTCTCCCCGATACTGGAGGGACGCGTCCAGATCAATGGACGCTCGGTGCGGCTGCTCGGCATCGAGCCGGTGACGCTGCCGACCGACGTCGGCAATGCGCCGCGCCTTGGCGCCTCGGATCTCAGCAGTTTCGTCGCGCCGCCGGGCCAGACGCTGGTGGCGCGGGAGACGCTGAGTGACTTGCAGCAGCAGGAGGGTGCGGTGCCGGCGATCAGCAGCGGCGCAATACTGCCGCCGCTGCGCGTGCTGCCGCAGCTCGTGCCCGGCGTGCTGGTGGTCGATATCGGCGTGGCGCAGCGGCTCCTCAACAAGCCGGACCAGCTGTCGCGGTTGCTGATCGGCAAGGCGAAGGGTAAGCCCACGTCGCTTCAAAGCGTCGTCGGCGATCAGCTGCAGCGGGTTGAGCCGGATGCCGAGACGGAGCTGGAACGCCTCACCGACAGTTTTCATCTCAATCTCACCGCCTTCGGCCTGTTGTCATTCTTCGTCGGGCTCTTCATCGTCAATTCGGCCGTCGGCCTCGCCTTCGAGCAGCGTCTGCCAATGCTGCGGACGTTGCGCGCCTGCGGCGCGTCGGCGCGGCTGGTCAACACGATGCTGGTGCTGGAGCTGGTGGTGCTGGCGCTGATCGCCGGGCTGATCGGGCTCGTCTGCGGTTATTTCATCGCGGCAGCGCTGTTGCCCGACGTCGCGGCGTCGCTGCGCGGGCTCTATGGCGCGCAGATCCCGGGGCAGCTGACGCTGCGTTCCGAATGGTGGCTGGCCGGTATCGGCATCAGCGTTGTCGGCGCGCTAGTTGCGGCCGCAACCAGCCTGATCAAGGCGATCAGGATGCCGGTGCTGGCAACCGCGCAACCACGCGCCTGGCAGCAGGTGCAGCGCCGTTGGTTGATCCTGCAAAGTGCAGGCGCCTGCGCCGTATTCGCGGTCGCGCTGCTGCTGCTTTACTATGGGCAATCGCTGATCGCAGGCTTCGGCGTGCTGGCCGCGCTGATGCTCGGTGCGGCCCTGATCCTTCCGGCATTTCTCGAACTCATCCTGCTCGTTGGCCAGCGTTGGGCGAAAGGGCCGCTGGCGCTGTGGTTCTGGGCCGACAGCCGGCAGCAACTCTCCGGATTGTCGCTGGCGCTGATGGCGCTGCTGCTTGCACTCGCCGTCAATGTCGGGGTGTCCACGATGGTGGAGACGTTCAGCCGGACCTTTATCGGCTGGCTCAATGGACGGCTGGCGGCCGACGTCTACATCAGCGCGTCCGACAACACGCAAGGCGTTGCGATCCGGAACTGGCTGCGCGAGCGCAGCGATGTCCAGGCGATCCTCTCGGGCGGACGCGCGGAGGCGCAAGTTCAGGGCCAGCCGGTGGAATTGCTCGGCCTTCCCGACCACGCGCTCTATCGCGAACGCTGGCCGCTGCTGGAAGCCGCGCCGCGCGCCTGGACCCGGCTCGTGCCCGGCAATGCTGCCTTCATCAGCGAGCAGTTGAGCCGCCGGCTGAACGTCCGCGTCGGCGACGTCGTCGAGGTGCCGGCGCCGGGCGGGACCTGGGAGCTCGACATTGTCGGCATCTATGCTGACTACGGCAATCCCAAGGGGCAGCTCGCCATCAATGTCGCGGCGCTGATCCGGCAATTTCCACAGACGCCGCAGACGCGGATCGGCCTCATCGTCGACAAGAACGATATCCCCGGCCTGATCTCAGCGTTGCAGAAGCAATTTGCGCTCGACGATCGCAGCGTCGCCGACCAGGCGACGGTGAAGGCGGAATCGATCCGCATCTTCAACCGCACCTTTGCGGTCACGTCCGCGCTGAATGCCTTTACGCTTGGCGTCGCCGGCATCGCGCTGCTCACAAGCCTGCTGACGTTGGCCAACTCCCGCCTGCCGCAGCTTGCGCCGCTGTGGGCGATGGGCCTCACCCGGCCGCGCCTTGCCGCGATCGAGCTGACCAAGACGCTATCGGTGGCGCTGTTCACATCGCTCTTGGCCGTGCCGCTCGGCCTCTTGGTGGCGTGGTGCCTGATCGCGATCGTCAATGTGAAGGCATTCGGCTGGCGGCTGCCGTTCCATGTGTTTCCGCTGCAATTGGTCGAGCTGGTCGCGGTCGCGCTGCTCGCCTCGCTGCTTGCCGCATTGCTGCCGATGCTACGGCTGGCGCGGATGCAGCCGGCAAATCTCGTCAAGGTGTTCGCCAATGAGCGCTGAGAAAATCTCACGACGCGCGGTCATCGGCGGCTTTGCTGCGCTGGCACTCACACCTCGCGCAGGGGCGCAGGGCTATGCCGGGCTCGGCGAAACCGCGGACGGCTTTGCCAAGGTAACGGCGGGCAAGGTCTTCACCTTTCCGGGCGATCACGGGCCGCATCCGGAGTTTCGCATCGAGTGGTGGTATCTCACGGCCAACCTCGTCGATGCCAGTGGCGCTGCCTGCGGCCTGCAATGGACCCTGTTCCGCCAGGCGGCGCAGCCGGGCCCGCAACGCGAGGGCTGGGCCAATCAGCAGGTATGGATGGGACATGCGGCGGTGACGCGCGCCGACACCCACCGCTTTAGCGAGACGTTTTCACGCGGCGGTGTGGGGCAGGCCGGCGTCACGGCCAAGCCGTTCGATGCCTGGATCGACGATTGGGAAATGAAGGGGCTTGAGCGCACCGATTATCGCACGCTGGCGCCGCTGATGCTCAAAGCCTCCGCCACCGACTTCAGCTATGCGCTGACGCTGGAGGCCGATCGTCCGATGGTATTGCAGGGCGACCGCGGCTACAGCCGCAAGTCGGAGCGCGGGCAAGCATCTTACTATTACAGCCAGCCGTTCTACCGCGCGCGCGGCAGCATCACGATCGACGATAAGCCGGCCGAAGTGATGGGCCAGGCCTGGATGGACCGCGAATGGAGCAGCCAGCCGCTGGATGCCGATCAGACCGGTTGGGACTGGCTGTCGCTGCATCTCGGATCCGGCGACAAGCTGATGCTGTACCGGCTGCGGCAGAAGGACGGCCAAAACTATCCGTTCGGCAATTGGATCAGCGCCGCCGGCGAGACGCGGATGATTGCAGGTAGCGACATCCAGATGATGCCGAAGGCGACCGCGGATGTTGCGGGACGCAAGCTGCCGGTGGAGTGGCAGATCGCAATCCCCTCGCAATCGTTCTCGATCCTGTGCAAGCCGCTCAATCCAGGGGCCTGGATGGGGACCGGCTTCTCCTACTGGGAAGGGCCGATCAGCTTTGCCGGCACGCATGATGGCGTTGGCTATCTCGAGCTGACGGGCTATTGAAGCGCGATCTCGTCGAAGGGACTAACGATGCATCATCTCACCGCCCTCGTCACGCTGCTGGCGATCGCATTTTACTTTTTCACCGCCGTCAACGTCTCTCGCTCGCGCACCAAGACCGGCGTCAAGGTGCCGGCGATGTCCGGCCATCCGGATTTCGAGCGCGCCTTTCGCATCCAGATGAACACGCTGGAATGGATGCCGATCTTCCTGCCGGCGCTGTGGCTGTTCGCAATCTATATCAGCGACGCCATCGCAGCCAGCATCGGCGTGGTCTGGATCATCGGCCGCATCGCCTATTTCGTCGGCTATTCCAAGGCGGCGGCAAAGCGCAGCCTGGGTTTCGCGATCCAGAGCCTCGCCGCCATGGCGCTGTGGCGTTGCGGCTGGTGTGAGGGCCCATCTGCGGCTCCAAATTCCGCCGTCATTCCGGGGCGGCGCATTGGCGCCGAACCCGGAATCTCGAGATTCTCAGGTGCGCAATTGCGCACCATAGTTCGATGCTTCGCATCGCCCCGAAACAACGCTGCGCGTCACTTCGTCAACGGACAGCCGCTTTCCTTGGCGGCGAAGAATGCCTTGTCGCCGGGGACGGTAGCGAGCAGCTTGTAATAGTCCCAGGGCTTCTTCGATTCCGAGGGCTTCTTGACCTCGAACAGATACATGTCGTGGACCATGCGGCCGTTTTCGAGCACCTTGCCACCTTGCGCGAAGTCGTCGTCGACCGGCAGCTCCTTCAGCTTCTTGGCAACCGCGTCCGAATCCTTGGTGCCGGCGGCCTTGACCGCCTTGAGATAGCTCAGCGTCGCCGAATAGGTGCCAGCGTGGATCATGCTCGGCATCCGCCCGGTGCGCTTGAGGAAGCGTTCGCCGAGATTGCGGGTGCGATCGTTGAGATCCCAGTAATAGCCCTCGGTCAGCACCAGGCCTTGCGCAGCTTGCAAGCCAAGGCCGTTCACTTCAGCGAGCGTCATCAGCAGGCCGGCGAGCTTCTGGCCACTTGCGACGATGCCGAACTCGGACGCCTGCTTGATCGAGTTGGTGGTGTCGAGGCCGGCATTGGCGAGGCCGACGATCTTCGCCTTCGAGCTCTGCGCCTGGAGCAGGAAGGAGGAGAAGTCCGATGAATTGAGCGGCACGCGTACCGAGCCGACCACCTTGCCGCCATTGGCGGTGACGATCTCGCTGGTGTCCTTTTCCAGCGCGTAGCCGAAGGCGTAGTCCGCGGTGAGGAAGAACCAGGTGTCGCCGCCGGCCTTGGTCAGCGCACCGCCGGTGCCGACGCCGAGCGCACGGGTGTCGTAGGCCCAGTGAAAGCCGTAGGGCTGGCAGGCATCGCCGGTGAGGCGCGAGGTCGCGGCGCCGACGACGATGTCGATCTTCTTCTTTTCCTTGGAGAGCTCGTGGATCGCGAGCGCGACCGAGGAGGTGGTCAGCTCCGTGATCATGTCGACATTCTCGACGTCATACCAGCGCCGCGCGATCGAGCTAGCGAGATCCGGCTTGTTCTGGTGGTCGGCCGTGATGAGCTCGATCTTCTGGCCGAGCACCTCGCCGCCAAAGTCCTCGATCGCCATCTTCGCGGCTTCGACCGACCATTTGCCACCGTAGTCGGCATAGACGCCAGACTGATCGTTGAGGATGCCGATCTTGACGCCCTGCGCGGCGGCCGGCGACGCCAGCAATACGGCCGAGGCCGCTGCGGCCAAAAATGTTGATTTCATATGTTAACTCCCAGCAGTCTTCTGTTGTGAAATCGCGCGGATAGTAGTGAAGAACCCCGCGCGTGCCCATCCATTTCGGCGTAGGCCGTTAGTATGGAGGTGGGCGCTATATTCCCCGCTTCGTCACCGGACCAAGCGCGCCTTGAGCGAGCGCGCGTCTCTGGGGGTGGGTCCCGAATCTGTGCTTAGGCTTGTCCGGGATGATGGCGCGGATGTGGATACGCCGGTGGCGACACTGACTACGCAGCGACCCCTGGCTTCTTGTCCCGCCGCCCCTCCGCCAAGTTCCTCACCACCACATAGAAGATCGGCGTGAACAGAAGCCCAAACAGGGTGACGCCGATCATGCCGAAGAACACGGCGACGCCGACGGCCTGCCGCATCTCCGAGCCGGAGCCGCTCGAGATCACCAGGGGCAGCACGCCGAGGATGAAGGCGAAGGACGTCATCAGGATCGGCCGCAAGCGCAGCCGGCAGGCCTCGATGACGGCCTCGAGCCGCGGCTTGCCCTCGTTCTCGATGTCGCGCGCGAACTCGACGATCAGGATCGCGTTCTTTGCTGCTAGTCCCACCAGAACGACGAAGCCGATCTGGGTGAGGATGTTGACGTCCTGGCCCATGATGCGCACACCGATGGTGGCAGCGAGCAGGCACATCGGCACGATCAAGATCACTGCAAACGGCAAGGTCCAGCTGCCATATTGCGCGGCGAGCACGAGATAGACGAACAGCACGCAGATCGGGAACACGTAGAGGCCGGCATTGCCACCGGTGACCTGCTGGTAGGACAAATCCGTCCATTCGAAGGTGAAGCCGCTCGGCAAGGTATCGTTGGCGAGCTGCTTGATGGTGTTGAGCGCGGTGGTCGAGCTGGTGCCCGGCGCCGGCTCGCCCTGCAATTCGGAGGCGGCGTAAAGATTATAGCGCGCGACGCGATCGGGACCCGAGACATCCTTGAACTCGACGACGCTGCCGAGCATCACCATGTCGCCGGAGGCGTTGCGCGTGCGCAGCCGCGCGAGGTCGCTCGGCTCCTTGCGGTACGGGAAATCGGCCTGCGCGGTGACGTGGTAGGTGCGGCCGAACAGGTTGAAGTCGTTGACATAGGTCGAGCCGAAATAGGACTGGATCGTGTCGTTGATGTTGGAAATGGGAACGCCGAGCTTCTGCGCCTTGGTGCGGTCGATGTCCACGAAGAGCTGCGGCGTGTTGGCCGTGAACGGCGAGAATACCGAGGTGAGAGTGGGTGCCTTGCGCGCGGCGGCGACCAGCTCGTCGGTCGCAGCGGCAAGCATTTCGGGCCCGCGGCCCTGGCGATCCTGGACGCGGATGGTGAAGCCGCCGCCGGTGCCGATGCCTGGCACGGCCGGGGGCGGAATCACGATGATGAAGGCACCCTGAATTGCGGTGAGGCGCTTGCGCAGCTCGGCCGTGATGGCGTTGGCGGACAGCCCCTTTTTCAGTCGCACCTCGGGCTCATCGAAAACCGGAAAGAGCGCCGCCGCGTTGCCAGCCTGCGTGCGCGTGGCGCCGGAGAAGCCGGCGAATGCCGCAACACGGACGATGCCCGGCGTATCCAGCGAGATCCGCTCGATCTCACGTACGACCTCGGTGGTGCGCGCCAGCGACGCTGCGCCCGGCAATTGCACGGATATGATGACGTAGCCGCGATCCTGCGCGGGAATGAAGCCCTGCGGCGTCGTCACGATCAGCCAGCCCGCGCTGCCGATCAGCACCACGTACACCAGAAGCATCACGACCGAATGCCGGATCACGAAATTGGCAAGACCCGCATAGCCGTGCGCCAGCCGGTCGAACACCCGGTTGAACACGCCAGTGAAAGCATTCCAGCCGCGCGCGATGACGTTCCAGGCGGCCGGCGGCCGCTTCTCCTCGTGCGGCACCAGAATCTGCGAAGCCAGCGCCGGCGATAGCGTCAGCGAGCAGAAGCAGGAGATCGCGGTCGCGACCGCGATGGTGACGGCGAATTGCTGGAAAAATTGCCCAGAAATGCCGCCCAGGAACGCGGTCGGGACGAACACTGCGCAAAGCACCAACGCGATCGACACCAGCGCGCCGCCGACCTCTTCCATCGTCTTCAGCGCGGCGTCGCGCCGACTCATGCCGTGCTCGAGATGCCGCTCGACATTCTCGACCACGACGATGGCGTCGTCGACCACGATGCCGACAGCGAGCACGAGACCGAACAGCGTGAGATTATTGATGGAGAAGCCCAGCGCCGCCATCACCGCGAAAGTGCCGACCAGCGACACCGGAATAGCGATGATCGGAATGATCGCGGGCCGCCATCCTTGCAGGAACACCAGCACCACGACGACCACGAGCAGCATCGCCTCGTAGATGGTCTTGATCAGCTCGTGGACGGACTGCGCGATGAACTCGGTCGGGTTGTAGCCGATATTGTAGTCGAGACCTCTCGGAAAGCTCTCCTTGAGCTTCGTCATCGTGTCGGAAATGTTTTTCGCCGTCGCGAGCGCGTTGGATCCGGGTCGCTGCGTCACCAGCATGGCGACCGCGGATTTGCGCAGCAGGAAGCTGTTGGTGGTGTAGGACAAGGCACCCAGCTCGATGCGGGCGACGTCGCGCAGGCGGACAATCCGGCCATCGGGGCCGGCCTTGATCAGGATGTCCTCGAACTGCTTCTGATCCTTCAGGCGCCCCGTGAAGGTGAGGTTCGGCTGGAAAGCGCGGTCGGCGATCGGCGGCTCGGCGATCTGGCCGCCGGCGATCTGAACGTTCTGGGCGCGGATCGCCGCCAGCACCTCGGCCGAGGTCAGGCCGAGATTGGCGATCCGGTCGGGATCGAGCCACAATCGCATCGAATAGTCGCGTGCGCCAAAGATCTGGATGTCGCCGACGCCGTCGAGACGCAGCAACTGGTCGCGGACCTGGAGCAAGGCATAGTTGGAGATGTAGAGCTGGTCGAACGTGTCGTCCGGCGACAGCATGAACACGACCATCAGGATGTCGGGCGAGTTCTTGCGCGTGGTGACGCCGTTGCGCTGGACCTCCTCCGGCAGACGCGGCTGCGCGATGGCGACGCGGTTCTGCACCAGCACCTGGGCCTTGTCGAGATCGGTGCCGAGCTTGAAGGTGACGGTGATGGTGAGCTGGCCGTTCGAGGTCGCCTGGCTGTAGAGATACAGCATGTCCTCGACGCCGTTGATCTCCTGCTCGATGGGAGCTGCGACCGTGTCGGATACGGTTTGCGCGGACGCGCCGGGATATTGCGTGGTGACCACCACGGTGGGCGGCACCACCTGCGGATATTCGGAGACCGGCAACGTGGTGTAGGCGATCGCGCCGACGATCAGCAGCACGATCGACAGCACCATTGCCAGGATGGGCTGGTTGATGGAGAGGCGGCCAAGATTCATGACTTGCCACCGGCCGGCGCTTGCGCCGTCTGCGGGGCGACCTTGGCGCCGACCCGGGCGCGTTGGATGCCGTTGACGATGACGCGATCCTCCGCCTTCAGCCCCTCGCGGATCACGCGCAGGCCGTCATCGAGCGGCCCGAGCACCACCGGACGCGCCTCGACCGTGTCATCGGGCTTCACCACGAACACGATCTTGCGGGACTGGTCGGTTGCGACAGCGACGTCCGGAATCAGCAGCGCATCATAGGGCGCACTGCCAATCAGGCGGACGCGCCCGAACTGGCCGGGCAGGATCGACAGGTCGGTATTCTTGACCACGGCGCGGCTGCGCAGCGTACCGGTCGAGACGTCGAGCCGGTTGTCGAGGAAGTTGACGGTGCCCTCATGCGACGGCTTGGTCTCACCGGCCAGCGTCACCTGCACCGGGTTCGCAGTGTCGCGCGAGCTTGGGCGCCGCCCCTCGAACCATAATTTGCTGTATTTGATGAAGGTCGCCTCATCCATGTCGAAATAGATGTAGATCGGATCCAGCGTGACGATCGAGGTCAGCAGCGTCGAAGCGCCGTTGTCGCTGCCCTGCACGAGATTGCCGGGACTGACGAGATGGCGGCCGACGCGACCGGTCAGCGGCGCCGTCACATGCGTGAACTCGATGTTGAGCTTGGCGGCCTTCAGCGCGCCTTCGGCCTGCATCTCGGCCGCATGCGCGGCCTGCAGGGCTTGGCGACGCTGATCGACGACCTGCTCCGAGACCGCATTGGTCTGCACCAGATTGAGGCCACGGTCGAGCTCGCGCTTGGCAAGCTCCACCCTGGCGCGCGCATCCGACAGCTGCCCCTCCGCCTGCGTGGCCACCGCCTCGAACGGACGGGGATCGATCACGTAGAGCAGATCGCCCTGACGCACGATGGCGCCGTCCTGGAACTCGACCGAGTTGACGAAGCCGCCGACGCGGGGGCGCACCTGTACCTCCTCGACCGCCTCGAAGCGGCCGGTGAACTCATCCCAATCGGTGACCGTGCGCTTGACCGGCGGGGCGACTGTCACCGGCGCCGCCGGCGGGGCAGCGGCCTGTGACGCCGGCTTGTCGCAGCCGGAAAGGGCGAACGCCGCAGCGAGAAGCCCGGCGATTGCGCTGCGCTGAACGAAATCGTGCTTTTTAACAAACTGCTCGCTTCCGTCCGGTCCGCTCATCCCAGGTCCTCGCATCAAAGCCGCAGGACAGGGTACTCGTCTACCCGCGGGCGACACAAGATGTGTCGCGATGATGAACTCTTCAAGACGACGGCGGACGCAAGGCTGGGGAAGCGGCCCTGACCGGATGGTGGGTTGACAGAGACGGAGACGGTCGCACACGGGCAGTGCGAGATGGGTGACGAAAAGCCATGCTCGGCACTTCCCTGGACGGTGAGAAGCGGCCAGCGTCTTCGCGCATGACGGACACCAGCGGCTCGGCTAGATTATGCTCTTAAAACAAAGACGAATTGTCCAGGGAGGACAGGCGTGCACCAGGGACGTGTCGTTTACGGCGCGATCGAGGAGGTTGTGTTCGGCCATCCTGCGGCCGAAGCCATCGTCGCGCAGATGGACCGGCTGGGCACGCGCCGCGCCTTCCTGATGGTCTCGGGCACGCTCAACCGGAAGACCGACGAAATCAAAAAGATTAGGCAGGCGCTCGGCGAGCGCTGCGCCGGCCTGTTCGACGCCATGCCGGCGCATACGCCGCGCGAGGCTGTGATCGCGGCTACCCATGCGGCGCGCGAGGTGAACGCGGATCTGATCGTCACCGTCGGCGGCGGCTCCATCACCGACGGCGCCAAGGCGGTGCAGCTTTGCCTCGCCAATGGCATCGATGATATCGGCGGCATCGAGCGCATCCGCGTCCACAAGGGCATCGCGCCCGAGCTGACCGCCCCGAGCGTGCGGCAGATCAGCGTGCCGACCACGATTGCCGGCGGCGAGTTCAGCGCCATCGCGGGCGTGACCGACCGCAGCTCGCATGTGAAACAGATGTTGCGGCATCCGCTCACGGTGCCGCGCGCAACCATCCTCGATCCCGCTATCACCGTGCACACGCCGGAATGGCTGTTTCTGTCCACCGGCATTCGCGCCGTCGACCATTGCGTCGAGGCGATCTGCTCGCGCGAAACGCACCCTTACGCCGACGCGCAATCGGTGAAGGGCCTCGCCATGCTCGCCAATGCGCTGCCGCGGGTGAAGGCCGATCCCGCCGATCTCGACGCGCGGATGGATGCGCAGATCGGCACATGGCTGTCGATGGGCGCGCTTTCGGCCGGCGTTCCCATGGGCGCGAGCCACGGCATCGGCTACGTCCTGGGCGCAGCCTTCGACGTGCCGCACGGCTACACCTCCTGCGTCATGCTGCCGGCGGTGATGCGCTGGAATGCGCGCGACAATGCCGAGCGCCAGATGATCGTCGCGGCTGCCATGGGCTTCCCCGGCCAAAATGCCGCCGACGTGCTCGATGCCTTCATCCGCTCGCTCGGCATGCCCCGCAGCCTCGCCGAGGTGCGCGTATCGCCGGAACATTTCGACGCCATCGCCGAACAGGCGATGCGCACGAACTGGATCCCGCGAAATCCCCGCAAGATCGATGGCCCCGCGCAAGTGCGCGAAATCCTGCTTCTTGCCGCATGATCCAAAGCCGGAGGACTGATGTACCCAGGTCAGCATGCCCGCCTACGCCCGCTTCAGCCTGCCTTCATCATGGCGGCGACGGACGAGACCGTCACCTATCGCGAGCTGGAGGCGCGCAGTAACCGCCTCGCGCATCTGTTTCGTAGGCACGGCCTGAAGCGGCTCGATCATTATTCGATCTTCATGGAGAACAATTCGCGCTATCTCGAAGCCTGCGCCGCGGGCGAGCGCTCTGGCCTCTACTACACCTGCATCAACTCCTTCCTGACGCCGGGCGAGCTCGCCTATCTCCTCGTCAACAGCCAGTCCAAGATCCTGATCACGTCAATGGCGAAGCTCGACATCGCGCGCGAAGCCATACAGGCTTGCCCCGACGTCAGGCTCTGCGTCGTCGCCGACGGTCCTGGCGAGAGCGAGCGCATCGTCGGCCTGGCCGACGTGACCGCCGGTCTGCCGACAACGCCGATCGCGGATGAGTGGCTCGGCACCGCCATGCTGTATTCGTCGGGCACGACCGGACGGCCCAAGGGCATCCTGCGACCGCTGCCGGAGGAGCCGCCAAAGCACAATCTGCCGCTATTCGATTTCCTCACGAAACTTTGGCACTACCGCGAGGGCATGGTCTATCTATCGCCGGCACCGCTGTATCACTCCGCGCCGCAAGCTGCCGTGAACCTCACGATCCGCATGGGCGGGACCGTCGTCATCATGGAGAGTTTCGATCCGGAACGTTACCTCCAGCTCGTCGAACGATGGGGCATCACCCACACCCAGCTGGTGCCAACGATGTTCTCGCGCATGCTGAAACTGCCGGAGGAAGTACGCATCCGCTATGACCTATCCTCGCTGGAGATCGCGATCCATGCCGCGGCGCCCTGCCCGGCCCTGGTCAAGGACGACATGATCAAATGGTGGGGACCGATTATCCACGAATATTACGGCGCCACCGAAGGACTCGGCTTCACCGCCTGCAACAGCGAGGAGTGGCTCGCCCATCGCGGCACGGTTGGCAAGGTGCTGCTCGGCGACCTCCACATTCTCGACGAGAACATGAGGGAGTGCCCGACCGGCACGCCTGGGCAGATCTGGTTCAAGACGGCCTCGCCGTTCGAATATTTCAACGATCCCGAAAAGACCCGGGAGGCGCGCTCTGCCGACGGCAGCATGAGCACGGTCGGCGACGTTGGCTATGTCGACAAGGACCGCTTCCTCTACCTCACCGATCGCGCGACTTTCATGATCATCTCCGGTGGCGTGAACATCTACCCGCAGGAATGCGAGAATCTGCTGATCACCCATCCGAAAGTCGCCGACGCCGCGGTGTTCGGCGTGCCCAATGCCGATCTCGGCGAAGAGGTGAAGGCGGTGGTGCAGCCGATGCCAGGCGTGGTGCCGGGCCCGGCGCTCGCGGAAGAGCTGATCGCGTTCTGCGCAAAATCGCTGTCGCGGCAGAAGGTGCCGCGCTCGGTCGATTTCGAAAAGGAATTGCCGCGACTGCCGACGGGGAAACTGTACAAGCGGCTGCTGCGGGACAGGTACTGGGGGAACAAGGCGTCGCGTATCGTGTGAGGCGCAGCCACAAACTCGGTTGTTGTCCCAGCGCGCACCGATTTGGGACAACGCTGGCGTTTGTTGGCTGCGCCCCGAAAGGAACCGTCCTTCGCACCGCACTGTGACATCGTGAGAGAACAGCGCCGCGGCCTTCCGTCATCCGAATTGTCGAGAGCGTGGACGGCCTTGCCGGTTGCCTCCCTTCACGCCCATCGCTATCGTCCCCTCAAACAGGCCAAAAGGCCGATGTCCAGGGAGGACGAGGATGCGGAGCGTGCGGGCGCTCGCCGCGACGGCGGCGCTATCTTTGCTGGCGTTTTCGACCATTGCGCTTGCCGGCGAGCCCAAGCAGGGCGGTATCCTGCGGATGTATCATCGCGACAGCCCGGCCAATGCGTCCATCCTCGAGGGCGCGACCTATTCGATCAACGTGCCCTTCATGGGGGTGTTCAACAATCTGGTCATCTATGATCAGCACATAGCGCAGAACAGCCCTGAGACCGTCAGGCCAGAGCTGGCCGAGAGCTGGTCCTGGAGCGGCGACAACAAGAAGCTGACGTTCAAGCTGCGTCAGGGCGTGAAGTGGCACGATGGCAAGCCGTTCACGTCGGCCGACGTCAAATGCACCTTCGATCTCCTGATGGGCAAATCGCAGCAGAAGCTGCGGCAGAATCCGCGCAAGGCCTGGTACAACGAGGTCAACGACGTCGCGCCGAACGGCGATTTCGAGGTCTCATTCGACCTCAAACGGCCACAGCCGTCGCTGCTGGCGATGCTCGCATCCGGTTATACGCCGATCTATCCCTGTCACGTCTCGCCGGCCGACATGCGCACCCACCCGGTCGGAACCGGCCCGTTCAAATTCGTCGAGTTCAAGGCCAATGAATCGATCAAGCTGACGCGAAACCCTGACTACTGGAAGAAGGGCCTGCCCTATCTCGACGGCATCGAGTACACGATCATCACCAACCGCTCGACTGCCATCCTCGCCTTCGTCGCCGGCAAGTTCGACATGACCTTCCCGACGCACATTACCATCCCGCTCCTCAAAGACATCAAGTCGCAGGCGCCGAACGCGATCTGCGCCGTCGAGCCGACCAACGTTTCGACCAACATCATCGTCAATTCGGCGTCCCCGCCATTCGACAACATCGATATTCGCCGGGCGATGGCGATGGCGCTCGACCGCAAAGCCTTCGTCGACATCCTGTTCGAAGGCCAGGCCGATATCGGCGGCACCATGCTCCCGCCGCCGCAGGGCATCTGGGGCATGCCCAAGGACAAGCTCGAGACCATTCCAGGCTATGGCCCGAACGTGAACGCGAGCCGGGAGGAGGCCAAGAAGCTGATGCAGAAGGCGGGCTACGGCCCCGACAAGCACCTCGCGGTGAAGGTCTCGACGCGCAATCTCGCGGAATATCGCGATCCCGCGGTGATCCTGATCGACCAGCTCAAGAGCATCTATATCGACGGCGAGCTCGACGTCGTGGAGACGGCGAACTGGTTCCCGAAGGTCGCACGCAAGGATTACATGCTCGGCCTGAACTTGACCGGCAATTCCGTCGACGATCCCGATCAGTCATTCTACGAAAACTACTCCTGTGGTTCGGAGCGGAACTACACCAATTACTGCAACAAGGAGATCGAGAAGCTGTTCGACGTGCAGTCCCAAGAGATCGAAATAGGCAAGCGCAAGCAACTGGTCTGGGACATCGACAAGAAGCTGCAGGAGGACGTCGCCCGGCCGATCATCTTCCATGCGCGGGCCGGCACCTGCTGGCAGCCCTATGTCAAGGGGATCACGATCATGTCGAACAGCTCCTATAACGGCTTTCGCTACGAGGACGTCTGGATCGACAAGTAGCGCGGGCAGCTGACGGGTTCGATAGGAGGCGGTGCATGTTTTCCTATCTGGTGCGGCGCCTGTTCCTGATGCTCGTGACCCTGTTCGGGATCTCGATCGTCATCTTCTTCCTGCTGCGCATCGTCCCCGGCAACATCGTCGACATTCTGTTCGCAGCGGCCGGCTACGTCGATCCCGCCGACAAGGCCAATCTGGAGAAGGAGCTCGGCATCGACCAACCGCTGATCGTGCAATATTGGCACTGGATCGGCGGTCTTCTGCGCGGCGACTTTGGTTATTCCTACGTCTCGGAGAAGCCGGCGCTGCAGGAGATCCTGCCGCGGATTCCGATCACGGCGCGGCTTGCCGGCCTTGCGCTGTTGTTCTCGGCGTCCATCGGCATCCCGCTCGGCGTCATCAGCGCCGTGAAGCAGGGCACAAAACTCGACTATGCCCTGCGTGTCGTCAGCCTCAGCGGATTGTCGCTGCCCTCGTTTTGGCTTGGCCTTTTGATCCTGACCGCGTCGGTGGCGATGTTCGGGCAGATGCCGATCTTCAATCCCAATCCGCAGACCTGGCTCGAAGCGTTTGCCACCTATGCCGTGCCGGCGGCCGCGGTCGGCTTCCGCAGCGCCGCGCTGACCATGCGCATCACCCGCTCCTCGATGCTGGAGGTGCTGCGGCAGGATTATATCCGCACCGCCCGCGCCAAGGGCGCATCCGATGCTGCCGTGAACTATCACCACGCGCTGAAGAACGCGATCCTGCCCGTCATCACCGTGATCGGCATCGAGGCGGCGTTCCTGATCGGCGGGCTGATCGTCACCGAGACCGTGTTCAACATCCCCGGCGTCGCCCGCTTCCTGGTCGAGGCGATCCGCTGGCGCGATTACCCGATCGTGCAGAACCTCGTGATGTTCATTGCGGTCGTCGTCGTCTTCGCGAATTTCACCGTCGACATGCTTTACGCGGTGTTCGACCCGCGGATCAGGTATACGGACTAGGAGATCAGCTTGACTGCGATCGACTATGATCTCGAATTAAGGCGCGCCGGCGCACATGCGACCGGCGGCTGGAGGCGCGTGCTGTTCATGACGCAGCGGCACGTGCTGGGCGCGGCGGGGCTCGTCATCATGACGATCTTCGTGTTGACTGCGATCTTCGCCGATTTCATCGCGCGCTACGATCCGCTAACGGTCGATTCCGCCCGAGCGCTGGCGCGCCCGAGCCTTGCGCACTGGATGGGCACCGATTCCTTCGGCCGCGACGTGTTCAGCCGTATCATCCACGGCGCGCGGATCTCGCTCGCGGTCGGGCTTGGCTCCACGGCGCTCGGCGGCTCGATCGGCGTGATCGTTGGCCTCACCTCCGGCTATCTCTCCGGCTGGGTCGATCTCGTGTTCCAGCGCGTCTCCGATGTTCTCCAGGCGCTGCCGCTTCTCGTGCTGGCGCTGGTGATGACGGCGGCGCTGGGTCCGTCGCTGCCGAACGTCATCCTCGCCATCGCCATTCCGCTGATCCCAACGGTCGCGCGCGTCATCCGCGCCAACACGCTGGCGCTGCGCGAACAGCCCTTCGTGGAAGCGGCAAAATCGATCGGTATGAGCGAGATGCGGATCGCGCTGCGCCACGTGCTGCCGAACACGCTGGCGCCGCTGATCGTGCTGGCGACGGCCCAGCTCGGCTCGACCATCCTGACCGAGGCTTCGCTGTCCTTCCTCGGCCTCGGCATTCCCGAACCTTATCCGTCGTGGGGGCGTATGCTCTCGGAATCCGCTGCCGAATATGTCCGCACTGCGCCGTGGCTGGTGATCTTCCCGGGCATCGCCATCAGCCTCGCGGTATTCGGCGCCAATCTGTTCGGCGACGCCCTCCGCGACATCCTCGATCCCCGGCAGCGCGGCTGATGGCTGACAAATTCGATCTCGTGCTCGACGTGAAGAACCTGAAGACGGTGTTCTTCACCAATTCGGGCCTCTTCAAGGCGGTTGACGACGTCTCGTTCACAGTGCGGCGCGGCGAGACGCTGGCGATCGTCGGCGAATCCGGTTGCGGCAAGAGCGTTACGGCGCTGTCACTGATGCGGCTGGTGCCCGATCCGCCCGGCCGCATTGTCGGCGGCTCAGTCACGCTCGAAGGCACCGATCTGCTAGCGCTGGATGAAGCGGAAATGCGTGCTATCAGGGGCAACCGCATCTCCATGATCTTCCAGGAGCCGATGACATCGCTCAATCCGGTGATGCGGATCGGCGACCAGATCGCCGAGGCGGTGCGGCTGCACCGGAACTTGTCGGCCAAGGAGGCCGGGAATATCGCAGTCGAGATGCTGCGGCTGGTGCGCATCCCTGAGCCGGCGCGGCGCGCACGGGAATATCCGCACCAGCTCTCCGGCGGCATGCGCCAGCGCGCGATGATCGCGATGGCGCTGGCGTGCCGGCCCGCGCTGCTGATCGCGGACGAGCCGACCACCGCGCTCGACGTCACCATCCAGGCGCAGATTTTGGCGCTGATTCTCGACCTTCAGAAGGAGCTCGGCACCGGGCTGGTGCTGATCACGCACGATCTCGGCGTCGTCGCGCAAACCGCGCAGCGCGTGATCGTGATGTATGCGGGCCGGAAGGTCGAGGAAGCCGGCGTCGAAGCGCTGTTTGCATCGCCAAAGCACCCCTATACGCGTGGGCTGATGGCTTCGATTCCAGCCGTGCCGGCGTCCGGCGTCGCCGCACCGCCGCGGCTGAACGAAATTCCCGGCACCGTGCCGTCGCTGGTGCGGTTGCCGAAAGGCTGCGCCTTCGCGCCACGGTGCCCGCTCGCGATCAAGCGTTGCGAGGCCGAGTATCCGCCGCTGGCGGACTGGGGCGGCGGCCATCTCGCGGCGTGCTGGCGCGCGGCGGAAGTGGCGGAGGTGGCATGACCGAAGCGCTGCTCGAAGTCACCGACCTCAAAAAGCACTACCCGGTCCGCGCCGGCGTGCTGCGCCGGCAGGTCGGCACGGTTCATGCGGTCGACGGCGTGTCGTTTTCACTCGGCACCGGCGAGACGCTCGGCCTCGTCGGCGAATCCGGCTGCGGTAAGTCCACGGTGGCGCGGAGCGTGCTGCGGCTGGTCGAGCCGACCTCAGGGCAAATTCGTCTCGAGGGCGAGGACATCACCCATCTCTCGAAGACGGCGCTGCGGCCGCACCGCCGCTCGATGCAGATCGTGTTTCAGGACCCCTTTGCCTCGCTCAATCCGCGCATGACCGCGGGCGACATCGTCGGCGAGCCGCTGGCCGTGCATGGACTCGCCACTGGCAAGGCGCTGGAGGGGCGCGTCGCCAAGCTCTTTGAACAAGTCGGCTTGCGGCCAGACCAGATGCGCAACTTCCCGCATCAATTCTCCGGCGGCCAGCGTCAGCGCATCTGCATCGCGCGGGCACTGGCACTGGAGCCGCGGCTGATCGTCTGCGACGAGCCGGTCTCCGCGCTCGACGTCTCGATCCAGGCGCAAGTGATCAATCTATTGATCGATCTACAGCGGCAGCACGGCTTCTCCTATCTCTTCATCGCGCATGATCTCGCCGTGGTCGCGCATATCAGCCACCGCGTCGCAGTGATGTATCTCGGGCGAATCGTCGAGATTGCCGACAAGGACGAGCTGTTCCGCAATCCGCGCCATCCGTACACGCAGGCGCTGCTCGCCTCGGTGCCGGTCCCTAATCCGCTTGCGAAGAAACTTGCGCCGCTGGTCGATGGCGACGTGCCGAGCCCGGTCAATCCGCCCTCGGGGTGCGCGTTTCACACGCGCTGCCGGTTTGCGATGGAGCGGTGCAGAGTGGAACGGCCGGCACTGGTGGATGCCGCCGGCGGGCACCAGGTCGCGTGTTTGCTCAATAACGGGACGGGGCGGCCTCTCTAATGTCGTCCCGGTGAAGGCCCATGGGCGTTAAGTTAGTTTGCCGCCGCTACCCCGGCCCGATCTCAGCCATGATCTTCCCAGTGGTCACCTGCTCGCCCTCGGCGACATCGATCGCTGCGACGATGCCGTCGATGCCGGCCTTGTGAACGTGCTCCATCTTCATCGCTTCCAGCGTGAGCACCGGCTGATCCGCGGTGACGCGATCGCCCGGCTTGGCCAGGACGGCGACGACGCGACCATTCAGGGCCGCGCGGACCTTGCCGTCACCGCCATTGCTCGCGGCAGCCTTCGGCGCGGCCAGGGTAAGATCGACGACCGCGAGATGGATGCCGCGGCGCTGGACGTAGAGCCGGTCGCCATCGCGCAGGAATTTGGCGCTGTCAATCACGCCGTCATGGCGGAAGCGGATGGCATCGGCATCGATCTGGTCGATCTCGAATCGATCTTGCCGACCATCCGTTGCGACGGCGTAGCACCCGTCGCGCTCCCGCGTGATTTCGAGCTCATGCGTGTGGCCTGCGATCTCGACTTTTGCCGGCAGCGGAAACGTTGTCGCAAGGCTCCGTCCAGTTCGCCATGACGGCGCGCACGGGTTCGTGGCGTAGAGCAGCAGGCCGGCCAGCGCCGTATCAAAGGCGGCGGCCGTCCGCGGCGCAAACAGTTCATCGCGGTGCGAGCCGATGAAGGCGGTGGTGGCCTCGCCCCGGGCAAAGCCAGGATGACGCAGGCAGGACATCAGGAATGCCTGATTGGTGGTCACGCCAAACGCCGTGAGCTGTTCGAGGCCGACGATCAACCGGCCCCTCGCCTCCTCGCGGGTCGTGCCATGGCTGATCACCTTGGCGATCATGGAATCGTAGAACGGCGGGATCTCCGCGCCTGATTGCAGCGCATGCTCGACGCGGATACCTTCCGGCACCTGCCAGCGCGCCATGCGGCCGGACTGCGGCATGAAATCGTGTGCGGCATCTTCCGAGCACAGCCGCACCTCGATGGCGTGGCCTTCGAAGCGGATATCCTGCTGCTTCACCGGCAACGGCTCGCCGCGCGCAACGCGCAGCTGCAGCTCGACGAGATCGAACCCGGTGATCGCCTCGGTCACGGGATGCTCGACCTGGAGCCGCGTGTTCATTTCCATGAAGTAGAACTCGCCGCTCTGGTCGAGCAAAAATTCCAACGTGCCGGCGCCCTCGTAGCGCAGCGCCTTCATGGCAGCGACGGCGACCTCGCCCATTTTCGCGCGCAGTTCCGGCGTCACGGCGGGCGACGGCGCCTCCTCTATCAGCTTCTGGTGCCGCCGCTGCACCGAACAATCGCGCTCGCCGAGATGGATGGCGTTGCCGTGGCTGTCGCCGAACACCTGGATTTCGATATGGCGGGGGTTCTGGATGGCCCGTTCGAGGATGACCGTGGGATCGCCGAACGCCGCCTTGGCCTCCGATCGCGCGCTGCGCAGCGCATCGGGAAAAGATGCTGCATCGGTCACGAGCCGCATGCCACGTCCGCCGCCGCCGGCGACCGCCTTGATCATCACGGGAAAGCCGATCCTTGTGGCTTCCGACAGCATCACCTCGTCACCCTGGTCGACGCCCTGATAGCCGGGCACGACGGGCACGCCGGCCTTCTTCATGATCTCCTTGGCGCCCGCCTTGTTGCCCATCGCCTCGATCGCCTGCGGCGAAGGGCCGATGAAGACGAGGCCCGCCTCCTTGCAGGCGCGCGCAAACGCCTCGTTCTCGGCGAGGAAGCCGTAACCGGGATGGACAGCGTCCGCGCCGCTCGCCTTGGCGGCGGCGATGATCGCGGGGATGTTGAGATAGGATTGCGCCGGCAGCGCCTCGCCGATCCGCACGGCTTGATCGGCTTGGCGCACATGGAGGGCGTCGCGATCGGGATCTGAATAGACCGCGACGACACCAAGGCCGAGTCGTCGCGCGCTGCGCATCACGCGCAGAGCGATCTCGCCGCGGTTGGCAATCAGGACCTTGAAAAACGGCCGGTGCTGCACTGATCCGTTCCTCATGGGCGGGCCACGGAGAATTGCATGCGCTGGGGTGTGCGTGCATCACCCTCGCGGCAGATCGCGAGCACTTCGGACAGCACTGCGCCGGTGTCGCGCGGATCGATCACGCCGTCGTCGAGCACGCGCGCGCTGGTCGAGAACACGTCCATCTGACCGTCGAACACGCCGATGATCTCAGCCTTCATGGCCTCGAGCTTGTCCTTCTCGACCGGTCTGCCGCGGCGCGCGGCAGCGGCCTCGGTCACGATCGCCATGGTTTCTGCAGCCTGCTCGCCGCCCATCACGGCGGTCTTGGCATTCGGCCAGGAGAAGCAGAAGCGCGGATGGAAACCGCGGCCGCACATGCCGTAATTGCCGGCGCCGAACGAGGCGCCGCAATAGAGGGTGATCTGCGGCACCGTCGCCGAGGTCACGGCCTGGATCATCTTCGAGCCGTGCTTGATCATGCCGGCCTCTTCGTAAGCCTTGCCGACCATGTAGCCGGTGGTGTTGTTCAGATAGAGCAGCGGCGTGCGAGTCTGGCAGCAGGCTTGGATGAAATGCGTCGCTTTGTTGGCGCCGGCGGGATCGAGCGGACCGTTGTTGGTGATGATGCCGATAGCCTGACCCTCGATGCGGGCATGGCCGCAGACCGTGGCCGGACCATAATTCGGCGCCATCTCGGTGAAATCGGAATCGTCGACGATGCGCGCGATCACCTGTTTCATGTCGACCGGGCGCTTGTGGTCCATCGGCATGATGCCGAGGAGCTCGTCCTGGTTGTAGCGCGGTGGCTTGAAGTGCAGAGCCGCTTTGCCCGGCCGGTCCCATTGCAGCGCCGCCATGATTTCGCGTGCGATGCGAAGTGCGTCGCGATCGTCCTCGGCCAGATAGTCGCCGAGGCCGGATACCTGCGTGTGCATCTCGGCGCCGCCAAGCTCCTCTTCGGTCGCGATCTCGCCCGTCGCGGCTTTCAATAGCGGCGGCCCGGCAAGGAAGGCGCGGGTGCGGCCGCGGACCATGACAATGTAGTCGGAGAGGCCGGTCTGATAGGCACCGCCGGCGGTGGATGAGCCGTGCGTCACGGTGACGACCGGCAATCCCGCTGCCGAGAGCCGCGCGAGATTGCGAAAAATGTTGCCGCCGCGGACGAAATCCTCGACGCGGTAGCGCAACAGATTGGCGCCGGCGCTTTCGACGAGCTGGACGTAAGGCAGCTTGTTCTCCAGCGCGAGTTCCTGCACCCGCAGCGTCTTGTCGAGTCCGTAAGGTTGCAGCGCACCGGCATCGATGCCGGCGTCGTTGGCACTGACCATGCAGCGGACGCCCGAGACAAAGCCGATGCCGGCAATGACGCCGCCGCCGGGCACGCTCTTGTCCGGATCCGGCACGTCGAACCTGTAGCCGGCGAGCGTCGACAGCTCGACGAACGGCGCGCCGGGATCGAGTACCAGCGCGACGCGCTCGCGCGGCAGAAGCTGGCCGCGCTTGTGGAAGCGATCTTTCGCTGCCGCCGACGCCGCCCGCGTGCGCTCTTCCAGCGCGCGCATACGGTCGATCAGCGCAAGCATGCCGTCGCGGTTGGCGTGGTAGGCTGCGCTACCGGGGGAAATGGTGTTTTCGAGAATGGACACAATTTACTCCGTCATTCCGGGGCGATGCGAAGCATCGAACCCGGAATCTCGAGGTTCTCAGGTGCGCAATTGGGCACCATGGTTCGCGCTTCGCGCGCCCCGGACCGACGTTCAGCGCTTCGTCCCAAAGATCTTCCGCGCCTCGGCGGGGCTTGCGATCTCGCGGCCGGCACGCCGGGCACAGGCAGCGACGGCTTCGATCAGCTGACCGTTCGACGTCACCTTCTTGCCGTCGGCGAGATAGAAGGTGTCTTCGAGACCGGTGCGTAGATGGCCGCCGAGCTCGGCGCAACGCTGGTGCAGCGGCCAGATCTCCTCGCGGCCGATGGCCGTGACCTGCCAATGCGCTTCGGGCCGCTTCAGCTTGAGCAGGATCGGCAACAGCTCGGGATCAGACGGCATGCCTGAGGCGACGCCCATCACGAAGTTATATTCGAGCGGCCCCTTGTACATGCCGACCTGGTGGTACATGCCGACGCAGCGGACGATGCCGACGTCGAAGCATTCGAACTCGGGAATGGTGCCGACCGCGTTCATGACATCGAGATAGTCCTTCACCTTTTCGACCGCGTTGTCGAACATCATCGGCGGCCAGGCCCAGCTGTTGTCAGCCTTGACCTTCAGATAGTTCAGCGAGCCGGCGTTGCAGGCCGCGATCTCCGGCTTCGTCTCACGAATGCAATCGAGCGCGCCTGAGTAGTTCGGCCCTGACACGCCCGAGGTGTGGTTGATGATCACGCCGGGGCAGGCCTCGCGAATCGCTTGCTGGATCTCCTTGCTGACGCTCACCTCCCAGGACGGCAAGTGGCCCTTGTTCGGCGCCTGCTGGCGCAGATGAATGTGCATGATGGACGCGCCGGCGTCGAACGCAGCCTTGGCCTCGCGCGCCATCTCTTCGGGCGTCACAGGCACGTTGTGCTGCTTCGAATCGGTCAGCACGCCGTTCAGCGCGCAGGTGATGACGGCCTTGTCGCTCATGCCTTGACGCTCATGACTTGGTGTCTCGCACGTTGAGAATTCAACGCTTCCGATCATGTGACGCGCGGCATGCGGCTTCTTGCGCGGAGAAGCTGGAAAACGACGAGCTTCGTAGGGTGGGCAAAGCGAAGCGTGCCCACCTCTTCTATCGCGATCCGGGACAGGTGGTGGGCATGGCGCATTGCACCTTTGCCCACCCTACGAGAGGGACGCTAACTCGCCTCGGCCATCCGCACCGTCTCGGTGCTGCGATAGATCGCGAGATCGCGTGAGCCGACGAAGATCGCGCGCGGCTTCAGGCCGTAGAAGCGGCGTATCGAGTGGCTGAAGTGGGTGGAATCGGGATAGCCGATGTCCTGCGCGAGATGGGCGAGGTTGAGGTCCTGGTTGGCGTAGTGCAAGAGATGCCGCGCACGCTTCCAGGCGCGGAAGGACCGGAACGAGATGCCGGTCTCTTCCTTGAACAGGTGCAGGAAGCGCGAGGCGGACAATCCCGCTTCGGCTGCGCAAGTATCGGCCGTGACCGGCTCGCCGGAGAAGCGCTCGATGCGCGCGACCGCGCGGATCACGCGCGGATCGAGCACGCGGCGCGGCAGTGCCTCGCCAAAACACATCTCGTCGAACTCGGCGGTGGTGATGTCGCCGTAGCGGCGCTGGCGAAGTAGCGCGTAGGCGGCGAGGATCTTGCGGGCATAGGCAGTCTTGTCCGGTCCCCGCAGCCGCCCGGCCAAAGCCTCGATCACACCATCCGGCATGCTCTCAGGCTCCAACGTCACGCTGATCACGCTGCGATAATCGCTGGCGATGGTGTGCCGCTGGTTGGGCAGGGTCACGATCAATTCGTCGGAGGTATGGACGTCGTCGATCGTCAGATGCAGGCTGCCCTTCACCGCGACATAGATATGGCAGCAGCCCGGGGTCCGCTTGCGGGGGCGGCCGAGCAGGCCGGCATAGAATACCCGTTCCGGCGTGATCAGCATCAAATGGTCGGATTCGCGACCTGTATCTTCCATTGGGGTCCTCCTCGCGCGGCTCTCTGGCCGCTGCGGACGGAGGTCACCTTAGCGGAAATTTGGGCGCTGTCACGATAGGATAGCGCTGTCAAAAGACACGGCCAGTCATTCCGCGGCCGTCCGCAGGACCGAACCCGGAACCCCGAGATTCTCAGGTGCGCAACGATGCGCCGTAGCTCGATGCTGCGCACCGCCACGGAATGACGGGCTGAAGCTTACGCCCGCACCCGCGGTGCGACGTTCTGCTCGACGCCTGCCCTCTGTTCCGCAGCAACCGCGCGCTTAAAGCCGTCGCGTTGCTGCAGGCGCGCCCAATAGGCTGCGACATTTGGCCCGAAATCCCTGGCCAGCCCAATATTGTCGGCAAGGCGGAGGGCATAACCAATGACAATGTCAGCGGCTGTGAAGCGGCCGGCGCACAAGGTTTCGGCATTTGCGGTGGCTGCCTCAACGGCGCGCAAGCGTCCCAGGAACCATTTCGCATAGTCTCCGGCGACCTGCGGATTGCGGCGCTCCTCCGGCTCGAGCTGGGTGTACCGGAGCACCAGCGTTTGCGGGAAGGTCAGCGTGGCATCGCTGAAATACATCCAGTTCAGGAACGCGCCGTAGGCGGGATCTTCGGGGCCGACCATCAGCGGCGTCGGACCATATTTCATGCCGAGATAGTGGCAGATGCCGGAGGATTCGGTCATCCGCGTCTCGCCGTCGATCAGGAAGGGGATCGTGCCGAGCGGATTGATGCCGAGATAATCCTTCGCGAACACCCGCGGCGGGAACGGCAGCATCTTCAATTCATAGGGCAGCCTCATCTCCTCCAGCATCCAGAGCGGGCGGAACGAGCGCGCGGCCTCGCAGTGGTAGAGCGTGATCATGACGCATTTCCTTTACTGCCGGGCAACGTGCCCATCATCTTGCAGAGGACCATCAGCATGACCTCGTCGGCACCGCCGCCGATCGAGGTCAGACGGCTGTCGCGATAGGCGCGGCTGACCGGCGTCTCGTTGGTAAAGCCCATTCCGCCCCAATATTGCAAGCAGGCGTCGGTGAGCTCACGGCCGAGTCGCCCGGCCTTCAGCTTGGCCATCGTGGCGAGCCTGGTGACGTCCTCGCCGGCGACCAGCTGCTCGGCGGCCCGATAGATCAGCGCGCGCAGCAGCTCGACCTCGGTCTGCATCTCCGCGAGCTTGAAGTGCACGACCTGATTGTCGAGGATCGACTTTCCGAACGCCTTGCGGTTGCGGGTGTATTCGATGGTCTGATCGATGATGTATTCATGCGCCTTCAGGCAGGCCGCCGCGCCCCAGAGCCGCTCCTCCTGGAACTGGATCATCTGGTAGGTGAAGCCTTTACCCTCCTCACCGATCCGGTTGCGCTTGGGCACGCGGACATCGTCGAAGAAAATCTGCGCGGTGTCTGACGAGCGCATGCCCATTTTGTCGAGTTTTCGCGCGATTGTGACGCCCTTGCTCTTCATGGGGACGCAGATCAGCGACTTGTTGCGATGGACGGGCCCCTCGCCCGTATTGGCCAGCAGGCAGATCCAATCGGCTTGCGTGCCGTTGGTAATCCACATCTTGCCGCCATTGATGACGTAATCATCGCCATCCGAGCGTGCATTGGTCTTGATCGAGGCGACGTCCGATCCTGCGCCGGGCTCGGAGACGCCGATGCAGGCGACATAGTCTCCCGAGATCGACGGCGCCAGAAACTCGTGCCGCACCTCGTCCGAGCCGAACCGCGCCAGCGCCGGCGTCGCCATGTCGGTCTGCACGCCGATGGCCATCGGGACACCGCCGCAAGTGATGGCCCCGAGCTCCTCTGCCATCATCAGCGCGTAGGAGTAGTCGAGACCTGAGCCGCCGAACTCCACGGGCTTGTTCAATCCGAGAAAGCCGAGGCTGCCCATTTTCTTGAACAGCTCATGCGCCGGAAAGATGTCGGCCTTCTCCCATTCATCGACATGAGGGTTGATCTCATTGGCGATGAATTTCTGCAAGGACCGGCGGATGTCGTCATGGTCGGTGAATAGCATGTCTTTCCCTTCGTCATTCCGGGACATCGCGGAGCGATGAGCCCGGAATCCATTCCCCTCCGGTAGTCGCTGCCCGATGGAATCCCGGCTCGCTCCGTTGCGCTCTGCGCCCCGGAATGACAGCCTCAATCACAAACCCATCTGCCTCGATGCCAGATCCTTCATGATCTCCTCGGTGCCGCCGCCAATGGCATTGACCTTGACCTCGCGGTAGATGCGCTCGGCTTTGATGCCGCGCATGAAGCCGGCGCCGCCGAAAATCTGCACCGCTTCCGAAGCGCAGAAGGCCATGGTTTGCGTCGCCTGATTCTTCATCATGCAGATTTCGGCGACCGGGCTTTCGCCCTGCTCGAGTCGCCAGGCCAGCATCTCCAGCATCGCCTGGGAGGCGGCGACCTTCTGCGCCATGTCGACGATCTTGTGGCGAATCACCTGATGCTGGGCGAGCGGCTTGCCGAAGGTCTTGCGCTCCTTGGCATAGGCAATCGCCTCATCCAGGCAGACCCGGGCGAAGGCGGTGCAGCTCGCGGCCATGCCCATGCGCTCGCTGTTGAAGTTCTGCATGATGATCTTGAAGCCCTGACCTTCCTCGCCGATCAGATTTTCGGCGGGCACGCGGCATTCGTCGAAATGCAACGTCGCGGTGTCGGAAGCCCACCAGCCCATCTTCTTCAGCTTCGTGCGCGACAGGCCGGGCCTGTTGCCCTCGATCAGTAGCAGGCTGACGCCGCCGGCGCCCTCGCTACCGGTACGCACCGCAACGGTCAGATAATCCGCACGCATCCCTGAGGTGATGAAGGTCTTCTCCCCGCTCACAACGTAGTGATCGCCGTCGCGCAGCGCCCGGGTGCGCAGGTTCGCGACATCGGAGCCGCCGCCCGGCTCGGTGATGGCGAGCGCTGAAATCTTCTCGCCAGCGAGGATTTGCGGCAGCACACGCGCCCTGATCTCGGGGCGCGCCGCGCGGGCGATCGGCGGCGAGCCGATGGTGTGGCTCATCAGGCTGGCACTGACACCGCCGGCACCAGCCTGCGCGAGCTCCTGGCTCGCCACGATCTTCATGAACTGGTCGGCGGCGATCCCGCCATATTCCTCCGGGAATCCGAGCCCCAACAGCCCGATCTCGGCCGCCTTGCGATAGAGCGCGCGCGGGAATTCGCCGGCTTCGTCCCATTCATGGGCGAAGGGCGCGATCTCCTTCTCGACGAAGCGGCGCATGACATCGCGAAAGGCGTCATGCTCCGCAGTGTAGAACGGGCTCTTCATGGCACTCTCGCCTCGTACGGATTCGCCTCGGCCAGCATGGCCGGAACTTTGTTGGTTTCACTTGCGCCAAGTGGCTGGCCGGAGAGGGCCGGTCCTCTTCAAGCGCCAGCAACTTGACGCAAGACGATTTTCGCTCCTCGCAGGCCAACTCCGGATCAAAAATATGGTGCACACAACTCCGGCTGGCCCAGCAAGGCCACGCCGGGCCTGGTGCATGGCAATAAATAACATGGCGGCGCAAGAGCGCCGAGGGAGGGATATGTGGCCGTTCGTTACTACGACTGGATCGCTCATCATGGCCGGCGCACGCCCGGCAAGGTGGCAGTCATCGACCTCGCCAGTGAGCGCCGCTTCACCTATTCGCAGCTCGATGCCCGTGTCTCGCGCCTCGCCTCATTCCTGCGCCACACGCTCAACGTCTCGCGCGGTGACCGCGTCGCGGTGCTGGCGCTGAACACCACCGATACGCTGGAGGTGCAGTTCGCCTGCGGACGGCTCGGCGCCATCTTCGTGCCGCTGAATACCCGCCTCACCGTTCCCGAACTCCAGTTCATCACGGGCGACTGCGCGCCGAAGGTGATGATCCACGACGCCGACCTGGCCGAGACGGCGCTGAGCGTGGCGAAGCTCTGCGGTGTCGCAACCAGCCTGCTGCTCGGCCCCGGCGGGTCCTATGAGGCTGGCATCGACGCCGCCAAACCGCTCGACCGCGCCGAAGAAGTCACGCTCGATGACGTCTCGACCATCATGTACACGTCGGGCACGACCGGACATCCGAAGGGCGCGACCATCACCCATGGCATGACCTTCTGGAATTGCGTCAATCTCGGCGGCCCGGCCTGCATCGGACTGTCCTCGGTGCTGCTCACCGTGCTGCCGCTGTTCCACACCGGTGGTCTCAATTGCTACACCAATCCGGTGCTGCATGCCGGCGGCACGGTGATGATCATGCGCGCCTTCGATCCCGGCACTGCGCTCGGCCTCATCAACGATCCCGCGCAGGGCATCAACGTCTTCTTCGGCGTGCCCGCGATCTACCAGTTCATGGCGCAACACCCCGCCTTCGCGACCACCGATCTCAGCCGGCTGATCGTCGGCGGTGTCGGCGGCGCGCCGATGCCGGTGGCGCTGCTGAAAGTGTGGGAAGCGCGCGGCGTCGCGCTTCAGCAGGGCTATGGCATGACCGAGACATCGCCGGCCGTGCTGGTGCTCGATCGCGAGGATGCTGCGCGCAAGGCCGGCTCCGCTGGCAAGCCGGTGCTGCACACCGAGGTCCGCATCGTGCGACCCGACGGCAGCGATGCCGATGTCGGCGAGGTCGGCGAACTCTGGGTCAAGGGGCCCAACATCACGCCCGGTTACTGGAACAGGCCGGAAGCAAACAAGACGTCGTTTACGGACGGCTGGCTGCATACGGGCGATGCCACACGCGTCGACGAAGAAGGTTTCTACTACATCGTCGACCGCTGGAAGGACATGTACATTTCCGGCGGCGAGAACGTCTATCCGGCCGAGGTCGAGAACGTCCTGCATCAGCTCAACGCCATCGCGGAAGCCGCAGTGATCGGGATTCCCGATCCGCAATGGGGCGAAGTGGGCCTTGCCATCGTTGCGGTCAAGCCGGGCCAGAAGCTGACCGAGGCCGAAGTTTTCGCACATTGCGGGGCCAACCTCGCGCGCTTCAAATGCCCGCGCCAGATCCGCTTCGTCGAGGCGCTGCCGCGCAACGCCACCGGCAAGATCCACAAGCCGACCTTGCGCAAGGAGTTCTCGGTGGCTTCCGAAGTCGACGAGAAAGTCGCCACCGCCTGACCAAAGCGCCCCCTCGTGGGCGCTTTTTCTTTTCGAAGTGCCTGCTCCAACCCACAAGAAAGCCCCAAGGAATTGCCATGAAAAACAAGAAACTCGCCCTGCTCGCCGCGGCAGCGGCACTGTCATTGCTCTCGGTACAAGGTGCCTACGCGCAAAAGAAATACGACACCGGTGCCAGCGACACCGAGATCAAGATCGGCAATGTCGAAGCCTATTCCGGTCCGGCTTCCGCCTACGGCATCATCGGCAAAACCGAGGAAGCCTATTTCAAGATGATCAACGACCAGGGTGGCATCAACGGCCGCAAGATCAACTGGATCTCCTATGATGACGGCTACTCGCCGCCCAAGACCGTCGAACAGGTTCGCAAGCTGATCGAGAGCGATGAGGTGTTCCTGGTCTTCAACGCGCTGGGCACCCCGACCCAGACGGCCGTGCAGAAATATCACAACGTCAAGAAGGTGCCGCAGCTCTTCCTTGCAACAGGCGCCAGCAAATGGAACGACCCGAAGGGTTTTCCCTGGACCATGGGCTTTCAGCCGAGCTACCGGGTCGAGGCACGGATCTTCGCTAAGTACATCTTGCAGGCGAAGCCCGATGCCAAGGTCGCGATCTTCTATGCCAATGACGATTTCGGCAAAGACTACGTCGCCGGCATCAAGGAGATCTTCGGCGAAAAAGCCTCTTCGCTGATCGTGGCGGAGGAGAGCTACGAGACCACCGAGCCGTCGATCGATTCCCACATCGTCAAGCTGAAGGGCACCGGCGCCAATGTCCTCGTCAATATCTCGACGCCGAAATTCGCGGCGCAGGCGATCAAGAAGATCGCCGAGCTTGAATGGAAACCGATGCATCTGATGACCGACGTGTCGATCTCGATCGGCGCGGTGATGAAGCCCGCCGGCCTCGATGCTTCGGAAGGCGTGCTGTCTGCGACCTATTTGAAGGACGCGTCCGACCCGCAATGGAAGGACGACGAGGGCATAAAGAAGTTCATGGCCTTCATCGACAAGTACATGCCGGGCGCCAACGTCTCCGATACCAATCTCGTCTACGGCTACGCCGCCGCGCAGACCCTGGTCCAGACGCTGAAGCAGTGCGGGGACGAGCTGACCCGGGAGAACGTGATGAAGCAGGCTGCCAGCCTGAAGGGCTTTGCGCCGGACACGCTGATCCCCGGTATCAAGGTTAACACCGGCGCCAACGATTTCGCGCCGATCGAGCAGCTCAAGATGATCCGCTTCAAGGCTGGTCAGTGGGAACTGTTCGGGGATATCATCAGCGCGGAAACGGGCGGCTAATCCGCATCAGCTCGACATGCCCAAGCAAGATAGCGGCCGAAAGGGCCGCTATCTTTGGCGCGAATGCATTCAAAGCGTGGCTACCCCGGCAGGAAGAGCGCGAAGCGCTCCTCCACCGTGCGTCGCAGATGCTTTCGATACAAAGCTTGATTGGCGTCATCGGGCGCGATCCTTCCCAAAGACGGCTCGGGGGTTTTTGAGCGCGATTCTTGCGGAATGTTGCCGTTGACGACGTGATCGACATCACCCGCCGCGACGGCAGGCACTTTCGCTATCGCGCCGACTCATCTGCGGTGGTGCATTTCGATGCATCGGCCATCGATCCCGCGACAGAGCGGTTTGAACTGGTGTTGATCACATGTTGGCCGTTCGATGCCGTCATGGCCGGTCCGGAGCGCTACATCCTGCACGCCGTCTTGATTGATCCCGACTGCTAGCTTTTCAATCCGCTCGAAGATGCTGCTAAGGTGCCGGCCCGCGATGCGTGGAGCAACCGACGGATCGCCATTCCGTCATACGGCATACCTTTCTGATGGTTGCCACTGCGGCGAACTCGCCATAGAAAAGCGTGACGCGCCACCAAAAACAAGAACAGGTGAGGTCACGCCATGGAAGCTCAGGTGTCCGCTGCGTCGGTTTCTCTCCATCGATGGTCTCCCCCACCCGACGCCGGCGACGTGGTCAAGGGCATCCATGCCATGCTGCACCCGCGCAACATCGTGCTGGTGGGCGCGACCGACAAGCCCGGCAACTATGCCGAGCGCATCTGGAACAATCTGATCAAGTACGGCTACGAGGGCGGGCTCTATCCGGTCAACGCCAGGCGCGACACCATCTGGGATGTCCCTTGCTACAAGGACTTTGCCAGTCTTCCCGAGCAGCCCGATCACGTCCTGGTGCTGGTGCCGGCGCGCTCTGCGGTGCAGGTGATCCGCGATGCCGCCGCGGCCGGCGCGCGTTCGGCCACCATCGTCACCTCGGGCTTCAGCGAGTTGCAGGACGACGACAGTCAGAAGCTCGCCGCCGAATTGCAAGCAGCCGTGCGCGAGACGGGACTTGCGGTCACGGGACCGAACTGTCTCGGCAATTTGAGTGCCGGCGAAAAGCTCTTCACCAATATCGACGATCGTATCGTCACCATGGAGCAGGGGCCGGTGGCGATCGCCGGACAATCCGGCGCCATCGTCATGGCGATCCGCCAGGCGCTGGAGGACCGGGGTGTCGGCGTCGGCTACATGGTGACGACCGGCAATGAGGCCGGGCTCGAGACGCCGGACCTGATGCGCTATTTCGCCGAGGACCCGAGCATCAAGGTGATCGTCGTCTATCTCGAAGGCGTGCGCAATACCAAGGCGTTCCGCGACGCGTGCAAGGCGGCGCGCGCCGCGAGCAAGCCCGTGATCGCGCTCAAGCTCGGCGCGTCGGAGGGCGGCCGCGCTGCGGCGATGGCGCATACCGGTGCACTCGCCGGGTCGATCGAGACATTCGATGCCATTGCAACCCGCGAAGGCGTGATTCGGGTCGGTGGGCTCGACGAGCTGATCGAGACCACCGAGTGCTTCGTCCACGCCGTGGCACCCAGAGGCGACCGGCTCGCCGCGGTCACCTTGTCCGGCGGCAAGCGCGGCATGCTGATCGACGCTTTCTATGCCGTGGGCTTGAATTTCGCGCCGCTGAGCCCCCATGTCAGCTCGGAGCTGGCAAAGATGCTCGGCCCGGGCTCGATCGTCGGCAATCCACTCGATGCAGGGTTTGCCGCCGTGGTCGATCCCTCCGTCTACATGAGGTCGATCAAGCTGATGATCGACGATCCCGATATCGACGTCGTCATCATCGACGCTGAGCTGCCGAAGGCGCCGCACGAGCTGCGCGAGCGCAATCTTCGCATCGTCAATGAGATGGCGAGCAGGGCCGCAAAGCCCGTGATCTATATCAGCGCGATGTCGATCGGCTTCACCGAGTTCACCAAGGCGCTGCGCAAATCGCTGCCGCATCTGGCGGTGATGCAGGGCATGGACCGCGCGGTGACCGCGATCAAGTCGCTGCTCGATTACGCAAAGCTGCGCAAGGAAGTTCCGGACATCGTCTCACGCTCGAAGCCGGGCGCACGTGCCGTGCTCGAGAAGACGCTGAAGTCGGCGAGCGGCGCCGCGCTCGACGAGGTTGCCTCCAAGAAGCTCCTGAAAGCATACGGCATCCCGATCTCGAAGGAGGCAATTGCGCAGACGGCGGCGGAAGCTGTGAAGATCGCCAAGCAGATCGGTTTCCCGGTTGTCGCTAAAGTCGTTAGCGCCGAGATCCTGCACAAGTCCGACATCGGTGGCGTGGTGCTGAACCTCAACAGTGCCGCCGAGGTGAAGAAGGCGTTCGCCGACATCACGGCTCGGGTGAAGAAGCTGAAGGGCAAGCCCAAGCTCGACGGCATCCTGATCGCGCAGCAGGTCAGGGCCGAGCTCGAGCTCGTTGTCGGCGCCTCGCTCGATGCCGAGATGGGGCCGGTCGTGCTGTTCGGCACCGGCGGCATCGACATTGAGCTGATGAAGGACGTCGCACTCGCCGGCGCGCCGCTGGACGAGGCCGAGGCGCGGCTTCTGATCGGTCGCACCAAGGCCGGAGTCAAGATGCGCGGCTATCGTGGCAGGCCGACGCTGCACGAGACCTCCGCAGTGAAGGCGCTCGTCGGCCTGTCCAGCCTGATCGCAGACGCCGGCGACCGGATCGCCTCGATCGACATCAACCCGTTCCTGATCAACACCAAGACGGGCGTGGCCGTCGACGCCCTCATCGTCCTGAACAACGCTGCGGCAAAGCGCGCGGCCGGGCATTGAGATGAGGTAGAGCCGGGTTAGCGGAGCGTAATCCCCGAATTTGCGCTCCTGCATGGGAGAGACGTGGCGGGTTACGCTTCGCTAACCTGCCCTACGTAACATGCGGCCAAAGTCTATCCGGGCTGCTTCCAACTTCTCCGCTTTGGCCGTAAAATCCTCCCTGCATGGCACGCGCGAGCAATCTCGTGATCGGAACGGCGACGCTGGCGGCGATCGCCGTGGCGTTCGGCGTCCTGCTCGGCGTGCAGAAATGGCGCACCATCCAAAGCCGCAGCCAGTTGCGCGTGGTGTTCGAAGGCGGCTCCGCCAGCGGACTGCGTCGCGGCGGGCCGGTCAATTTCGACGGTGTGCCTGCGGGCCAGATCTTGTCGATCAAGCTGGACAGTCCCGGCAGGATCGTGGCGCTCGTGATGCTCGACAACACCGCACCGATCCGCAAGGACACCGTCGCAGGCATCGAGTTCCAGGGTCTCACGGGCGTCGCCGCGATCTCGCTGATCGGGGGTGCCCCCTCCGCGCCGCCGGTGCCGCTGGACTTGGACGGCGTTCCCATACTGACCGCCGATCTCAGCGATGCCGAGTCCATCGTCGATGCCCTGCACAGCGTCGACCGTACGATCGTGAGCAACGCCCCTGCGATCAAGGAGGGCCTGCGCACATTCGAGAACTACACCGCCGATCTCAGGAGCAAGGGCGGCGAAGTCGACTCCGTCATGGCGAAGGTCGACAGCGCCTTCGCGGACTTCGACAAGGCCGTCACGAAGATCGAGGGCGTGGTGCCCGGCTTCGTCGACGGCAAGGCCGACGAGCTGTTCGAGAAGATACAGGGATTGCACGAGCTCGCCGACACCATGAAGAAGAAATCGGCAAGCTACCTCGAGGACATCCGCCGTTCGCTGCTCGACGTCAGCGAGACCGCCAACAAGATGGCGGGAACGCCCATGGCGCCGCGGCCGCCGCGAAGGCCTGAGCAGCAGAAGCGGTGACCTCTTCGTTATCCTTGCTGAAGGAAGGTCACCGCGACTGCTGCGACCAAGACTAATCTTGGCCAGAATGCCCGGCGAGTTGCCGTGACACTCCGACGCGAGCAACTGGCTCGCTCGTTGGCCGCCAGGCCAAGGCCCTTCCACTTAGCCGCGGCACCGCCCGATGGAAGGCCGCTTACATTCACGGCCGATCGTGTGACGTGCGCCTGTGACGGCCGATGCTCGGCGCGCCCTATACGGCTTTACAATCGTGGCGTGCCGCTGCTCCCGCAATCCCCTCACCCATACACAAACGCCGCATCGTCCAGGTCCGTCTTCGGAATCTCGTCCTTCTCGGTCCAGTAGTCCTGACTGTGCTGCCATTCTGGCTTGTCGCCGCGCTTCGGCAACAGGTCCATATTGCGTATCATGTATCCGGGGTTGAAGTTTTCCGGATCGATCCAGGGCAGGATCGGCATGTTGTGGTCTTCGGGGCGCAATCTCACCTCGACCTTCTTTGCGCCTTTGCCCTTCATATGGCTGAGCAGCCGACAGACGAAATCGGCGACAAGGTCGACGCGCAGCGTCCAGCTCGCGCGGAAATAGCCGAACACCCAGACCATGTTCGGCACACCCGTGAACATCATGCCGCGATAGGTGACGGTGTCGCCGAAGGCGAGCGGCTTGCCGTCGATCTCGAAGGCGATGTCGCCCAGGGCGGCCAGGTTGAAGCCGGTCGCGGTGACGATGACGTCGGCTTCGAGCAGCTTGCCGGATTTGAGCTGGATGCCGTTCTCGGCGAAGCACTCGATCTCGTCGGTAACGACCGAGGCCTTGCCGCTGGCAATCCCCTTGAACAGATCGGCATCCGGCACGAAGGCGATGCGCTGCCGCCACGGCCGGTACTTTGGCGTGAAATGGGTCTCGACGTCGTAGTCGGGGCCGAGGACCGCGCTGATTTGACCGATCAGCTCCTTCTTCACCTGCTCCGGCTTGGAGACGCAAAGCTTGGTGAATGCATCCTGCTCGAACAGAATCTTGCGCCGGACGATCTCATGAATCCATTCCTCGTCGACTTGAAGCCTGCGCAGCTCCTCCGCGATTTCGATGGCGTTGCGACCGAGCCGGAAATAGGTCGGCGAGCGCTGCAGCATCGTGACATGCGCGCACTTGTCCGCGATGTTCGGAACAAGTGTTGCCGCGGTCGCGCCGGAGCCGATCACGATCACCTTCTTGCCCGTGAGATCGACGTCGTCGGGCCATGTCTGCGGATGGACGATGCGGCCCTTGAACCGGTCCATCCCCTTCCATTCTGGCGTGTAACCCTCCGAATGCCGGTAATAGCCCTGGCACATCCAGAGGAAGTTTGCGGTGAAGGTCTTCGGCTCGCCGGTGTCGGTCGCTACCGCCTCGATGGTCCAGAGACTTTGCTCACTCGACCAGCTCGCGGAATTGATCTTGTGCTTGTAGCGAATGTGCTTCGCGAGATCGTTCTCTTCGATCACCTCGTTCATGTAGGCGAGGATCTCTTCGGCGGTCGCGATCGGCGGTCCGACCCAGGGCTTGAAGCGATAGCCGAAGGTGTGGAGATCGCTGTCCGAACGGATACCGGGATAACGATGTGTGATCCATGTGCCGCCGAAGCTCGCCTGCGTCTCCAGAATGACGAAGCTCGTGCCCGGAAGCTGCTTGGTGAGATGATAGGCGCTGCCGATGCCGGAGATGCCGGCGCCGACGATCAGCACGTCGAAATGTTCGGAAGCTTGCTTGGTAGCGGTGTGACCGCGAACAGCGACATTCATTGTTGCTTGTTGCCTTGCTCGTTTTTCGTGGCCGGCCTTGACTGGACGGCGCGTTTCCTCCGCGACAGGCAGTGTCGCCCATCGCGCTTCCGTTTCAACATGACATAGATCCGGTCGCGGTCAAATCACAGTGCCGCACCCCAGCTCCGTGCGGTCTGCAAGATCCAATCCCGGTAGAGCGTGAGCGGAGTGACCCCGGTCAACCCGCCGCAACCTGCGGCGCCGTTCGGCCCGGTCGACCAACTGACGACGCCAACGAGCACGGCACCGTTCGGCTTGTCCTCGAACACCGGTCCGCCGGAATCGCCGGTACAAGCGCCGATTCCGTCACGAACACCGTTGGTTAGGGGATCAACTAGCCGGATCTGCAGCGTGCCGGGCTGGCCGGTGGCGACCAGCGCAGCCACACGCGTAATGCCACCGCTCTTGCCATCACCGCGAACTGTGACGCCGACGCCGGCGATGGTAAAGCGGCTGCCGACGCGGATTGGAATATCCGGTGCACCGACCGGCACCGTCGATTTTCCCTTCAGTGGAATTTCCAGTTGCAGCAGTGCCACGTCGGCGGTCGCCCGATGCGCCTGCATCGCCTGCATGTTGAAATTCGGATGGATCGCGACAGAACGGACGTTCAGCAATTGCGGCTGGCCGTCGCCGCCGCGATCGACAATCTTGTAGTCCGCGCCGGGCTGCACGCAGTGAGCGACCGTCAGCACCAGCTTCGGTGCAATCAGGCTGCCGGTGCAAAAATTGCCGCGCGAGCCAACGATGGTGACGATGGCGCGCGCGACACCCTCCGCTTGCGGCGTGCCGCCGCCGACGATGGCGCGAGCAGGCGTGGCGAGCAGCAGAATGGCGGTGATGAATGTCGCAATTGTCTTCATGGGAACACGTCTGGCAGGCCCTTCGGTCAAGGGGCGGAGTTTGCTTCAGGCTGGCCCTTGCCGATAGCGCGTGCTAGCCGTCTTGTCAGCCATCCTGGCACTGAATTGACGAGGACGGGACCTTGACGATCGAGGCTGTGATCTTTGATTTTGGCGGCGTGTTGACGAGCTCACCGTTCGAGGCGTTCGCCCGGTTCGAGACCGAGCGTGGCCTGCCCATCGACATCATACGGCGCACCAACGCCGCCAACCATCTGGAAAATGCCTGGGCCAAGTTTGAACGCGCCGAGGTGGATATCGACACGTTCGATCTTTTGTTCGCCGAGGAATCACGAGCGCTTGGCGCAGAAGTGCGCGGGCGCGACGTGCTGCCGCTGCTCCAGGGCGATCTGCGTCCCGAGATGGTCGAGGCGCTGAAGCGCATCAAGGCGCAATTCAAGACCGGCTGCATCACCAACAACCTGCCGGCCAACGCCATCGGCAGCCTGACGGGACGCACGCTCTACATTGCCGAGGTGATGGCACTGTTCGATCACGTCATCGAGTCCGCCAAAATCGGCCTGCGCAAACCCGATCCACGCATCTACCGGCTGATGGTCGAGACGCTGAAGGTTGATCCCAACAATTGCGTTTATCTCGACGATCTCGGCGTCAATCTCAAGCCGGCTCGCGAGATGGGCATGACCACGATCAAGGTCACCAGCGGGGCCCAGGCCATCGCCGAGCTCGAGGTCGCGACGGGGTTGAAGCTCTGCTAGTCCAACCTATTCTGCAGCGGAGGCGATCCGCTCCGGAAACGCGGCCGCGAGCGAGGCGCGGTCGGGCTTCAGCACGCCGCGCTCGGTGATGAGGCCGGTCACGAGCCGCGCCGGTGTCACATCGAATGCATAATTCGCGACCGGGGAGCCCTCCGGCACGATGCGCACCGTCTCCAGTCTCCCATCCGCGGTGCGGCCGGTCATGTCGGTGACCTCAGAGCCACTGCGCTGCTCGATCGGGATGTCACGGATGCCGTCATGGACGGCGAAATCGATCGTCGGCGACGGCAGCGCCACGTAGAACGGCACACCGTTGTCGTGCGCGGCGAGCGCCTTCAGATAGGTGCCGATCTTGTTGCAGACGTCGCCATTGGCAGCGACGCGGTCGGTGCCGACGATGGCGAGGTCGACCATGCTGTGCTGCATCAGATGGCCACCGGTATTGTCCGGGATCACCGTGTGCGGCACGCCGTGATGGCCGAGCTCCCAAGCCGTGAGCGAGGCGCCCTGATTGCGCGGGCGGGTCTCGTCGACCCAGACATGGATCTTGATGCCGCGCTCATGCGCAAGATAGATCGGCGCCGTCGCGGTGCCCCAGTCGACCGTCGCAAGCCAGCCGGCGTTGCAATGAGTGAGAACGTTGACCGTATCGCCCGGCTTCTTCGCCGCGATCGCCTCGATCAGCTTCAGGCCGTTGCCGGCAATGCCGCGGTTGATTTCGACGTCCTGCTCGACGATCTCGTCGGCGCGCGCGTAGGCCGCCTCCGCCCGTTCAACCGGATCGATCGGTGCGAGCCTCGCGCGCATCTCGTCCAGCGCCCATTTCAGATTGATCGCGGTCGGCCGCGCCACGACGAGCGTGTCATAGGCACGCTTCAGGCCGGCGTCGGAGGCGTCCTCGCGCATCGCGAGCGCGATGCCGTAAGCGGCGGTGGCGCCGATCAGCGGCGCGCCGCGCACCAGCATGTCGCGGATGGCGACCGCCGCCTCCTCGCATGACGTCAGCTCCGCAACAACAAACTCGTGGGGCAACCTGCGCTGGTCGATCGCGCCGACCGACCAGCCGTCGCGCTGGCGCCAGATGCTGCGAAAATGCTTGCCGTCGACCTTCATGGCATTCTGCCTTTCGTCTCAACCGCGCAGGATGCGCCCCGCCACCGCATCGAGTTTCTTCAAAAGCTCGGGATCCCGGGCCTCGTGCGCCGTGATCAGGGCGGTGTCGAGCGCGCGATCCGAGCCGATCGGGCACGGCTCATGTTCGCGCGGAAAATCCCTTGCCAGCCGCGCGACCAGCGCCTTCGCCTTGTCGGCGTTCGAATTCAGCACACGGATGATGTCCTGCACGGTCACGGCATCGTGGTCGGGATGCCAGCAGTCGAAATCCGTCACCATCGCAACGGTGGCATAGCAAATTTCGGCTTCCCGCGCGAGCTTGGCCTCGGGCATGTTGGTCATGCCGATCACGGAATAGCCCAGCGTCTTGTAAGTCATGCTCTCCGCATAAGTGGAGAATTGCGGCCCCTCCATGCAGACATAGGTGCCGCTACGCGCGATTGCGATCCCCTCGGCTTCGGCCGCTGCGGCAAGATGGATTCGCAGCCGTGGCGAGACCGGATGGGCCATCGAGACATGGGCGACGCAGCCGCGGCCGAAGAACGAGCTCTCGCGCTTGTGGGTGCGGTCGACGAACTGATCGACCAGCACGAAGGTGCCGGGCGGAAGTTCCTCCCTGAAGGAGCCGCAGGCCGACAGCGAGATCAGGTCGGTGACACCTGCGCGCTTCAGGACGTCGATATTGGCGCGGTAGTTGATGTCGGAGGGCGACAGTCGGTGTCCCTTGTCGTGCCGCGGAAGGAACACGATCGGCAAGCCGGCGATGGAGCCGCGGCGCAGGGGCGCTGACGGCTCGCCCCAGGGGCTCTTGATCTCCTCTTCGTGCGCACCCTCTAGGCCCGGCAGATCATAGATGCCGGAACCGCCGATGATGCCCAATACCGCCTGCGTCATGCCTGCTCCATCCCATCCGCCACGTGCGACATGGTCAAGCTATGCCAGTTTTGCGCCAGATTTGGAACGGGGTGGTGGTGTGGTCAGGAAACGGGCGCTATCGCCACGCCATCGGTGTCGCCTTGGCGAAAGCAGGACCCATACTGCGACGTCTATCGGTTGCGAACGGTCTTTGTCCCGAACGACCGGTCTCCGCAAAACTGCTCCCTGGGAAATGGGTCTTGGCTTTCGCCAGAACGACCGCAGTGGTTCAACTAAGCTGCGTTCGCCGGCTGCAGCTGAGCTGCGATCATCCGCTCCAGCGTCTCGACGGTCTGGAAATTCTCCGGCGTGATTTCGGCTTGCGGGATGGTGAAGTCGAACTCGGCCTCGACGCCGAGCATCAGATTGACCATGTCCATCGAGGTCAGGCCGACATCGACGAGCTTCGCCGATGGCGTGATGTCCGCCGTGAGCGAGTTCTGTTCGATGATGCCCTTCACCAGCTTGATGATGCGATTGCGCATGTCGGTATTGAAAGCCTGCATCGGCAAATTCCCATCTGTCTATCGGAGGCGGACCGGACTGCCGGCTACGATGGGCACGGCCAGTCGATCCCGCAATGGGCGCGAGGATTACTTCGTCCTTCTTAGTAAACGATGACTCAGATTGACTAAAATTTGGAGGGCTCTTCCAGAATCCTAACGGGTCCGCTGAATTTCGGCCCCCTCCAACAACCTGACCTTAACTGTTCGTTCGGAATTGGGCTTTGTTTACCCTCTATTTCATCGACGAATTTGAATTAAATCCGTAGCCTCGTCTCACAAGCAAAGATGGTCGGAGGATCGCCGGCGGCATCGCGAATGATGGCGGCGATCTCGAACGGCGAACCGGAGGCGGACGAGCATGAACGTGCGTGAAGCAGTCCTCACTGTCGACGAAACGCAGACGAGCTTTCTCGAGCAGGGCCCCTCCCTGATCGAGCGTGCCGCCCGGACAGCCGCTGCCGCAGCGGCCGACGCAGACGGGGTCGATCGCGACGCCCGCTTCCCCCACAAGGCTTTCGAGGTTGCGCGCGAGCAGAAACTGCTTGGCGTCATGATCCCGGTCGAATTCGGCGGCTTTGGCGCCTCAATCTACGATGTCACCGACATCTGCTATACGCTCGGACGCGCCTGCGCTTCCACCGCGATGATCTACGCGATGCACCAGACCAAGGTTGCCTGCGTCGTCAGGCACGGCCACGGCATCCCCTGGATGGAAACCATGATGCGCCGGGTCGCGCGCGACCAGTGGCTGCTCGCCTCTTCCACCACCGAGGGACAGAACGGCGGCAACATCCGCGCCAGCGCCGCCGCCGTCGATCACGCCGGCGACATCGTGTCGCTAGTACGCGACGCCACCGTGATCTCCTACGGCGCCGAAGCCGACGGTCTCGTCACCATCGCCCGCCGCGCCACTGACGCTGCCGCTTCCGACCAAGTGCTGCTGGCACTCGCCAAGGACGATTATTCGCTGAAGCGCACGCTGGGTTGGGAAACGCTCGGCATGCGCGGCACCTGCTCGACCGGTTTCGAGCTGAAGGTGGATTGCCCCGCCGACCGCGTTTTCCCGGAATCCTATGACAAGATCCACGCCCAGACCATGACGCCATTCGCGCATCTATGCTGGTCGTCCGCTTGGGCCGGCATTGCCGCCGCCGCGGTGACCCGTGCGCAGGCCTTCATTCGCAAAGCGGCCCGCAGCTCCGGCGGACAAATGCCGCCGGCCGCGGCGCATTTCACCGCCGCGAAGATGTCACTCGCAAAGCTGCGCGCGCTGATCGCTGCCAACATCGACGCCTTCGCCGGCGCCGAGCATGACGAGCGCGCGCTGAGCTCGCTCGACTTCCAATCCTCGATCACGCTTTTAAAGGTGCAGGCCTCCGAGCTCGCGGTCGAGACTGTGATGCATGCGATGCGCACAGCGGGCCTTTCCGGCTACCGCAACGACGGTGAGTTCACCATGGGCCGCCACCTGCGCGACGTTCTGTCGTCGCCGATCATGATCAACAATGACCGTATTCTCGCCAACGCCGCGACATCGACGCTGATGAGCGGCGTTCCATTGAGCCTTCGTGACTGACGTGCCTTCATGACCGACTAGCCTTGGCGACTGAACCAACAAGAACAATTTGAGATAGCAGGACATCAACTCCATGAACATTGCCGTCCTCCCCAATTCGCCCGCGACCGCACCAGAGATCATCGATCCGCTCGATCATCTCATCGACAAGCTATTCCACCGCATGGGCTCGGACGGGGTCTACGCCCGCACCGCGCTCTACGAGGGCATCGTCGAGAAGCTCGCCACGCTGATCACTGGCCATCGCGAGGCCGGAACCGAGGTGATGCGCTTTCCGCCGGTGATGAGCCGGGCTCAGCTGGAGAAATCCGGCTACCTCAAGAGCTTTCCGAACCTGCTCGGCTGCGTCTGCGGGCTGCACGGCACCGAACGCGAGATCAACGCTGCGGTGAGCCGCTTTGATGCCGGTGGCGACTGGACCTCATCGCTCTCGCCGGCCGACCTCGTGCTGTCGCCAGCCGCCTGCTATCCCGTCTACCCGATCGCAGCAAGCCGAGGCCAATTGCCGAAGGGCGGTCTGCGCTTCGACGTCGCCGCCGATTGCTTCCGCCGCGAGCCGTCAAAGCATCTCGACCGCCTGCAATCGTTCCGGATGCGCGAATATGTCTGTATCGGCAGCCCCGATGACGTCGCCGACTTCCGCGAGCGCTGGATGGTGCGCGCGCAGGCGATCGCCCGCGACCTCGGCCTGACCTTCCGCGTCGACTACGCCAGCGATCCTTTCTTCGGCCGCGTCGGCCAGATGAAGGCGGTGAGCCAGAAGCAGCAGCAGCTGAAGTTCGAGCTCCTGATCCCGCTGCGCTCGGAGCAGCAGCCGACCGCCTGCATGAGCTTCAACTATCACCGCGAGCATTTCGGCACGACCTGGGGCATTCAGGATGCCAATGGCGAGCCGGCCCACACCGGCTGCGTTGCCTTCGGCATGGACCGGCTCGCGGTCGCCCTGTTTCACACCCACGGCACTGATACCGCTTCCTGGCCAGCCAGGGTGCGGGACGTCCTGGGCTTACAGCCGCATGTTGCGGCCGAGGCCCACGGCGAAGGCTGGCGCTAACGGAACTCACGAGGCTGACCATTTCCACGGGCAAGACGAGCGTGATCCACACCAAGGTCCGATGCCGCGAAATCACCGAGCCCGATGTCGAAGCCATCGCGGACCTGCTGACGGGCGGCTTCATCGGCCGCTCGCGGGACTATTGGATACAAGGCCTGCGCCGGCAGGCTTTCCGGACCGTGCCGGAGGGCTATCCGCGCTTCGGCTACATGCTCGAGGATGACGGCACACCGGTCGGCGTACTGCTATTGATCTACACGGCGCGCCAGCACGGCGAAGAGACCGCCATCCAGTGCAATTTGTCGAGCTGGTATGTCGATCCGGCCTACCGCAACTACGCGCCGCTGCTGACCAAGATCGCGCAGCGGCACAAGGACGTCACTTATCTCAACATCAGCCCGGCGCCGTGGACCTGGCCGATCATCGAGACGCAGGGCTTTCGCGCCTATTGCTGCGGGATATTCTTCTCGGTGCCTGCGCTGGCGCGCCCCCCGCGCTGGAGCACGATCGAGGTGATCTCGCCGCACGCCAAGGCGATCCAGGGGCTTGGCGAACCCGAGACCGAGTTGCTGACACGACATGCGCGCTACAATTGCCTCAGCCTCGTCTGCCGCACACCGGAGGGAACGTTCCCCTTCATCCTGCAACCGGTGCGCATCCGCCGCGGCTTCATTGCGCCGCCTGCGATGAAGCTGATCTACTGCCGCAACACCGCCGAATATGCCACTTGCGCCGGCCGGATCGGCCGGCTGTTGCTGCGGCTCGGCAAGATTGCGGTGGCCGTCGATTCCAACGGCCCGCTTCCCGGCCTCGTCGGCCTCTACACCGAACGGCGCGGCCGCAAATATTTCAAGGGCCCGCACCGGCCGCAGCTCGCCGATCTCACCGACACGGAACTGGTGCTGTACGGGCCTTGAGCAGGCCGGCAGGCTGCGCCTTGGCCCGTCATCCGGAGGTGCTCGCCCTGTGCAGCGCGGCACGCCTCGAAGGATGAACCGGCCGCGATGCAGCCGGCCCGACGCCCTTCCAGATCTCAGCTATGCTCCGGCACCTCAGGATGACAGTGATACTCCGTGCACACGCATCTCTGCACCGCCGGTCACTCTCCGTAAACTACTGCCCTTAAGGGAATTTTCCGGCCTCTTCGCTACCCTCGGCGGCTGAATTACGTCGCGTTAAGTCTATTGCCCGCCGAGATCCACGACTCTCATGATGTCGACCCGCGAGAACGAGCATGGTGCACACCGCGAACAGGCCCCCGAGGCCCTGGTCGCGCTCAGCCAGCTTGCGCTCGACCACATGGAGCAGGGCGTCTGCGTCTACGATGCCCACAACCGGATCGTGCTGGTCAATCAGCGCTACCTCACGCTGTTCGACATGTCGGCCGATATCGTGCGGGTGGGCACGAGCTATCGCGAGGTGCTTGCCCACAGCGCGACGCGCGGAAACTTTCCGCAGGACGAGATTGATGCACTTTACTCGGCGCGGTTGGCGCAAATTGCAGGGGGCAAGCCATTCCGCACCGAACAGCGGCTTGCCAGCGGCCTCGTCATGGCGCTCGAGCTGAAGCCTCTCCCCGGCGGCGGCTGGATGACGATCTGCGACGACGTCAGTCGTCTCGCCCGACTCGAGGCGGAATTGCGCGTGCAGACGGAGCGTAGCCAGCACGCGCTCGCGAACATGTCGCACGGCCTCATCATGTACGATGCCGACAGCCGCGTCGTCGTCTGCAACGGCCGGTTCCTTGACCTTTACAACCTCGACTCCGAAATCGTGAAGCCGGGCATCTCGCACAGCACAGTGATCGAGCACTGGATGTCGCGCGGCAACCTGACGGGCATGTCGGCCGATGAGTTCCATCACACCAGGCTGGCTGACGTGCGCGCCAGGAAAGCGAAAACCCTGCTGGTCATGCGCTATGACGGGCGGATGGTGCAGGCGGTCTCCCGCTTCCTTCCCGACGGCGGCTGGGTGACGGTGCACGAGGACGTCACCGAGCGGCTGCAATACGAGGAAACGCTGAGGCAGCAGAACTTCATCCTCGATGCGGCGCTGGAGAACATGGCGCACGGACTCGCTTTCTACGATAGCGAGATGCGGCTTCGCGTCTGCAACACCACCTACCGCACGATCTGCCGACTGTCGCCCGAGGAGACACGGCCCGGCACGCATCTTTCCGAGCTGATCGAGCGGTCGATGGCGAACGGCGCGTTCGCTTCCGAATACAGCCCGCAACAACTCCTGGAAGCCGCCAGCGCGAGGATCGCGAACCGCGATTCCTCGCCGATGCGACGGCGCATGTCCAACGGGATCGTGATCTCGGTGCGCTATTGTGCACTGCCCGATGGCGGCTTCGTCGCCACCTACGAGGACATCACCGAACGCGAGCGCGCCATCGAGGAGCTGAGCGAGCAGTATCGACGTTTCGACGCCGCATTGAACAACATGAGCCAGGGCCTGTGCATGCTCGATTCGAGCCTGCGCGTCATCGTCTGCAACCGCCGCTATATCGAGATGTACGGCCTCTCGACCGAGATCGTGAAGCCGGGCGTCTCGATGCGCGAGATCATGGAGCACAGCTGCGAGCTCGGCATCCATCCGAACACCACGGGCGCGCGGCTCTATGCCGACTATGTCGAGAGGCTGCGCGAGGGCGAGCACACGCTGCATCGCCATTTGAGCGACGGCCGCATCATCAAGCTCAATCACAAGCGGATGGAGCTTGGCGGCTGGGTCGTCACCTATGAGGATGTCACCGAGCGCCACAAGGCCCAGGCCCGCGTCGCGCACATGGCACGCCACGATTCGCTGACAGACCTGCCCAATCGCACGCTGTTCCGCGAGAAGATGAGCGAGGGGCTGAACCAGGTCGCGATCGCCGGCGGCGCGATGGCGGTGCTGTGTTTCGACCTCGATAATTTCAAGACCGTCAACGACCGCCTCGGCCACGCGGCAGGCGACCGCCTGCTGCGCTGGGTTGCGGCGCGGCTGAAGGAGAATGTCGGCGAGCATGATACCGTCGCGCGGCTCGGCGGCGACGAATTCGCCGTGCTCCAACGCGGACCGCAGCCGCAATCGGCTGAAAAGCTCGCCCGTCGCCTGGTCGAGATCATCGGCCACCCCCCGCCGCTGGAAAACCAGTCGGTCCATATCGGCGTCTCCGTCGGTATCGCGGTCGCGCCCGACCACGGGCTCGATGCCGACGAGCTAATGAAATGCGCCGACCTCGCCCTTTACCAGGCTAAGGCCAAGGGCCGCGGCGCCTATCAGCTGTTCGAGCCCGAGATGGAGGAAGAGGCGCGCAGCCGGCATGCGCTGGAGCACGATCTGCGCGGCGCGTTGGAAGCACGTGAATTCCATCTCGTGTTCCAGCCGCAAGTGCGGCTCGACAATTCCGAGCTGACCGGCTTCGAAGCGCTGTTGCGCTGGAAGCATCCCTCGCGCGGCTTCGTCTCGCCGGCCGAATTCATTCCGATCGCGGAAGAGACCGGGCTGATCGTCCCGATCGGCGAAAGGGTGCTGCGAACCGCCTGTGCGTCCGCTGTATCCTGGCCCGAGGTCACCATCGCGGTAAACCTGTCGCCGGTGCAGTTCCGCTCGCGCGGCTTGGTGACGATGGTCACGAGCGCACTTGCGGAAGCCGGCCTGTCGCCACAACGCCTCGAGCTCGAGGTCACCGAGACGGCGCTGCTCGACGACAGCGAGGCGACGATAGAGATCCTGCACCAGCTCCGCGCACTCGGCGTGCGGGTCAGCCTCGACGATTTTGGCGTCGGCTATTCCTCGCTGAGCTATTTGCGCAAATTTCCGTTCGATCGCATCAAGATCGACCGCTCTTTCGTCGGCACCCTCGGCGAGAGCCCCGAAAGCGTCGCCATCGTCCGCACCATCGCCAGCCTCGGCTCCGTGCTCGGGGTCGAGACCACGGCGGAGGGGGTGGAGACCGCGGAGCAACTCGACTTCGTGCGCGAATGCGGCTGCACCGCCGTGCAGGGCTATTATTTCGGCAAGCCGTGCCCGGCGGCCGAAGTCGGCGGCATCATCGAGACGCTGAGCGCAATCCGGCGCGTGGCGTAGCGGCTTCGCCCGCTCAAATTCCGTATCTCGGCACGCCGCCGAACGACCAATTGTCGCATGGATGGTTTCCGGCGGAAGTGCCGTCTCGCTCCTTGCCTGGCACAGACGCAATGGCGCTTTTCTTCTCTCGTGATTTCGGGAACAATCGTCCCACAAAATGAGAGACGGCGGCTTGAGCGAGGCCGCTGCGAGGGAGGCGTTTCTATGTCGCGATCCGGGCTGAAGACGATTGCCTTTGCCGCCATACATGCGGTCATAGGCGCAGTGCTCTCCACTGCCACCAGTGCGCAGGACTATCCTACCAAGCCGATTACGCTGATCGTGCCCTGGCCGGCCGGTGGTTCGACTGACATCTCGATGCGGGCGATCGCCGACAGCGCTTCGAAGGTCCTGGGTCAGCCCATCGTGATCGACAACAAGGCCGGCGGCGGCGGCACCGTGGGGCCTGCAACCATGGCCGCGGCCGCGAAGCCGGATGGCTACACCATCTCCCAGATCCCGATCACCGTCTTCCGCTTGCCCTTGATGCAGGAGGTGTCATGGGATCCGGCGAAGGATTTTACCTACATCATCCATCTCACCGGCTATACCTTCGGCGTCACCACCAACGCGGAGTCCCAGTTCAAGAGTTGGAAGGACGTGGTGGAGTTCGCCAAGGCGAACCCGGGCAAGGTGACCTACGCGACGCCGGGCACCGGCACCTCGCTGCACATCGGCATGGAGCAGATCGCGGCGATGTCCGGCATCAAGCTCACCCAGGTGCCGTTCAAAGGCGGCGCGGAAACCAACGCCGCGGTCCTGGGGCAGCATACAATGCTTCAGGCAGACTCCACGGGATGGCGGCCGCTGGTCGACGCTGGCAAGCTGCGGTTATTGATGGTGTGGACTGGTGCCCGCTCGCCGAATTACCCGGATGTACCGACGCTGAAGGAACTCGGCTATCCCATGGTCTATGACTCCCCGTTCGGCATCGCCGGCCCGAAGGGGATGGATCCGAAAATCGTCGCCAAGCTGCACGATGCGTTCAAAAAGGCGGTCGAAGACCCGGCCGTCGTGGCAACGCTCGCCAAATATGACATGGTGCCGAACTACAAGAACACAGAGGATTACAAGAAGTTCGTTGTCGAGGTCACGGAGTCCGAGCGCAAGGTGATCGAGACACTCGGGCTGGCGAAGAAATAGGCTGAGCCGCTTCCGTGTCCCGGACGCGGTGCAGCGCTTCTTCAGCGATGCACCGCAGAGCCGGAACCACCTTGCCACGAACCATCGGACCTCCGGATCTGCAGCGCACCACTTCGTGCTGCGCAGCGTCCGGGGAACGGCTGAGAGACAAGCGATGAACAACCAAACCAACGTCAAACTCCGCCTCAGCAACTCCGAACTCTGGGGCGGGTCGATCGGGCTCGCACTCGGCGCCTTCGTGATCTGGTCGGGGCTGAAGCTCAAGCTCGGCACCATCAACGATCCCGGCTCCGGCTACGTGCTGTTCTACACGGGCATCCTGATATGCGTGTTCGCAACCAGCATCATCATCTCGGCAATCACCGAGGGCGGGCCAACGCTGGCCTCACGCTGGGAAAATGTGCGTTGGAGCAAGCCACTTCTCGTCATCGCCTGCCTCACCGCGTTCTCGTTCGCACTGGAGCCGCTGGGATTCCTGTTGTCGTCGATCCCGTTGATGCTGCTGCTGTTGCGCCTGATCGATCCCGTGCGCTGGACGCTGGCGATTCCAATCGCCGTGCTTGTTCCGCTCGGCATGTGGTGGGTGCTCAAGCGCCTGCTCTTGATTCAGCTGCCCTCTGGCCTGTTCGGGATCGGCTGATCGCATGGATACGCTCGCCAATGTCGCGCACGGGTTCGGCGTTGCGCTGACCTGGATCAACCTGCTCTATTGCTTCATCGGTGTCTTCATTGGCACGCTGGTCGGCGTGCTGCCGGGCATCGGGCCGATCTCGGCGATGTCGTTGCTGTTGCCGGTGACGCTGTCGGGCACGCCGGAATCCGGCATCATCATGATGGCCGGCATCTATTACGGCTCGATGTATGGCGGCTCGACCACGTCGATCCTGGTCAACATCCCCGGCGAAGCTGCCTCCGTTGTCACCTGCATCGACGGCCACCAGATGGCGAAGCAGGGCCGCGCCGGCCCCGCGCTCGGCATCTCCGCCTTCGGTTCCTTCATCGCCGGCACTTTTGCGCTGATCGCGCTGATGCTGGTGGCGCCGAGGCTTGCCAGTATCGCCATCGCCTTTGGCCCGGCCGAGTATTTCAGCCTGATGGTGCTCGGCCTCGTCGTGCTCACTTTCCTGACCCAGGGCTCGATGCCGAAGGCGCTGCTGATGGCCTGCATCGGCGTCGTGCTCGGCCTGATCGGCCTCGACAGCATCACGGCGCAGCCGCGATTGACCTTCGGCCGCATGGAGTTGATCGACGGCATCGGCCTCGTGCCCGTCGTGATGGGCCTGTTCGGCGTCGCCGAGGTGCTGCTCAACACCGAGCAGGCGATCAAGCGCGACATCATCAACACCAAGATCACGCAGCTCTTGCCCAACAAGGCCGATTGGCAGGCGAGCGCCGGTCCCGTAGCACGCGGTACGCTGCTCGGCTTTCTGCTCGGCATCCTGCCGGGTGGCGGCGCCGTGGTGGCCTCGTTCGCGTCTTACGCGCTGGAGAAGCGGCTGTCGAAAACGCCGGAGCGGTTCGGCCAAGGCGCGATCGAGGGCGTCGCAGGCCCCGAATCCGCCAACAATGCGGCGGCCGGCGGCGCGTTCATTCCGCTGATGACCTTGGGAATCCCTCCGAACGTGGTGATGGCGCTGCTGCTCGGCGCGTTCGTCATTCACGGCCTGCAACCGGGGCCGCTGCTGATCACACAAAACCCCGGCCTGTTCTGGGGCATCGTCGCCAGCATGTATATCGGCAACGTCATGTTGCTGATCCTCAATCTGCCGATGATCGGCATGTGGGTGCAACTGCTCAAGCTGCCCTATAACATCCTCTTCCCCCTGATCATCCTGTTCACGATCCTGGGCGTCTACTGCTCCAGCAACAACGTGTTCGACGTTTACGTGATGATCGCGTTCGGGATCATCGGTTATTTCATGCGCAAGCTCGGCTATGAGCCCGCGCCACTGGTACTCGCCTTCGTGCTCGGACCGATGCTGGAGAACAATCTGCGCAAGTCGCTGATCCTGTCGCAGGGCGATCTCTGGACCTTCGTGCAGCGGCCGATCTCGGCGGCGTGTCTTGCGCTGGCGATGGTGCTGCTGATCGCACCACTGTTGCCCGCGCTGCGCAAGAAGCGTGAGCTGGTGGCGTTGGACGAAGGGGCGTGAGGAGGTTTATACTTACTGCCTGACGTATCCGCCCTCTCCCGCAAAGGAGAGGTGAAGCGAGATCCCCGCGCGACGAAAACGAAAACACCTACCCTGCCGCAGGCAGCGCATTGTCCGGCGGTGCGCCCCATGGCCGCTCGGCTGAGGCGAGGCCGATCAGACGACCCTGGATGTAGTCGCAGCCCCAGTCGCGCAGCATGCTTGCGGCCTCTTCGTCCTGCACCCATTCGGCGACCGTCTTGATTTCGAGGCGGCGGGCGAGGTCGATCAGGGTCTGCACGAAGGCGCGATCGTCGGCGGACCGCGTGACGTTCTGAACGAAGGCGCCGTCGATCTTGACGATGTCGACGCCGAGCTTGCGCAGGTTCCTGAAGGAGGTGTAGCCGGCGCCAAAATCGTCGATGGCAATGCGGCTGCCGAAATTCTTCAGCCGCGTGACAAAGCCGCGGACATCATCGATGTCCTGAATCGCGACCGTTTCGGTGATCTCGACGATCAGCCGCTCGGCGACGCCGGGATGAGCCAGCATCAGCGACTCGATCCCCGCCCACCAATCGGGATCCATGGTCGTATCGGGCGAGATGTTGAGGCTGAGGCAGATGTCGGGTGCAGCCGCGAGCTCGGCGACCACGAGCTCGAGCACGCGATGATCGACGAGGCGAATCAGACCGAGCCGTTCGGCGACCGGCACGATGTCGGGTGCGAGCAGCACCTGGCCATCGCCCTGATCCATCCGCACCAGGCATTCGTGGAACGCGCGTTCGCGCGAGGCGGCCGAGACCACCGGCTCATAGGCGAGCTTGATGCGGCGCTCGTTCAGCGCGGTGACGATCTCGTCGGTGACGCGGATGTTAACGCGGCGCTGCGCGTCGCGCGCGGGATCCGGGCGCCATGCGGCGAACGAGCCGACGCGGCGGCGCTTTGCGGCGTCGAGCGTCTCATGGGCGCGGTTGACCGCCTCGTCGGTGGTGCGGGCATAGCGCGGCACGCTGACCGCGCCGATCGACGCGGTGACCGAGACCGGGCCTGATTTCGTCGGTACCACCTCGTCCCGGATGCCGGCGAGGAAGCGCTCGGCGGCAACGTTCATGTCGTCGACGGTGCAGTTCTTCAGGATCAGGCCGAACTTGTTGCCGGAGAAGCGGCCGAGCACGTCGCCGCCGCGCAAGCGCGCGCGAATGCGCTTGGCGACGTCGAGGATCACCGCGTCGGCAACGTCGAAGCCGAAGGCGTCGTTGACGCGGGCGAGATGATCGATGCCGACCAGCATGAAGGCTGCGGTCGAGCGGAAGCGGGTCGTCTCCTCGATCGCCTCGGCCAGTGACGCGATCAGATGGGAGCGGTTGAGCTCGCCGGTGAGCGGATCGAGCCGGGCCAGCTTCGTCAATTCCTCGTCGCGGGCATGACGCTCGTTGTTGATGCGGACGGAGCCGATCGCGCGCGTGGGGCGGCCGTCGGGACCGGCAAACCAGCGGCCGGTTTCCTCGACCCAGATCACAGGATCGGAAGCACTCATGCGCACGCCGTACTCGACCCGATAAGGCGTGCCGCCGGCACCGTGCACGGCAGAGGTCTGCGCCAGCGCAGCGCTCCGTAGCGATTGCGCAGGCTCGATCAGCTTGGCAAATTCGGCCCCGGTGGCGAGCCGCTCGGCGGGAATGCCCGGGAAGACGGCGCTGACCTGTTCACCCCAGACGATGACGTCGCTGGCGATGTCCCAGGCGAACACGGCCTGGCCGAGTGCGGCCAGGATGTCGGAGGCTTGCGGCAATGCTGGGGTCAAAGTCGCCTCGTTTCGGGACAGCGGGAAGTCCTGAGCCGGCACAGGATAGAGCCAGATTCGGCCTCGACCCTAGGCAAAGTTGATAAACAATTTGGAAACCACGTTTGTCGGCACCCGGGAACCAATCCGGCCCGGCCGGCATAGGGCTTGCGAGTACATGGCACGCACCGGCGCCAGCGTCCCGAAACGCGACAATCCCGCCGGATCAACGGTGATTGCGATGTTGAGTACTGATCGAGCGGACGCAGGAGACAACGGGACAGGCACGGCCCTCGTGCCGCTGATGCCGACGTTGCAGTGGGTCCATAAGGCACCGCTGCCGCGACCCGATCCGAGCTTCGTCACCCAGCTGATCGCCAATGCCGAGCAATTGCCCCAGGCGAGCCGGCTGCGCCGCGCCTCGTCCGAAGATGCGCAGATGGCCTATGGCAGCAAGCGCCCGCTGCCGAGCGTCAGCGCGCGGACACGGCAGGTGGCTTGATCAGCGCGGCGGTGTATCCGGCGAGGAAGGCGTGCCGTTGCCCGGCTGAAGATGCGGCGAGGGGATTTCCGGCGACGGCGCGCTTTGCACCGGCTTCGGCGCGGGATGATCCGTCAGCACGGATTCGGCGACGGATTGCGCCGAGGGTGCGGGTGGCACGACCGGTGCCGGCTGTGGCGCGATCACCGGCTCGAATTTGCGCTCGGACGCCACATCGTCCGCCGACGCTTCGGCCTGGCGCTTGGCCTTGCGTGGCGCAGCCATCGTCGTCTCGGCGACATAGGTGACGCGACGGCGCGTGCGCTGGGCGATGCCGCCGAGGAAGTCGGCCATCGCGAGCAGCACAAGCAGGAAATAGGTGGAATTGCCGAATTTGGGCCACATCACGAATTCGGCGGCGGCCGCGCCGAACACGATCAGCGACAGCAGGTGATCCATCAGGAATTTCGAGCCGGGCCGCGCGCCTTTGACCACCTCGAGCAGCAGCAGCACCACCCCGAGCGCGAGCAGCAGATCGGCAAGCGTGACCGGCCAAGTCTCGCCGGACACCATCGGCACCTTAAACAGCACGTCCGTAAAGGACACCGTCGGCATCAGGAAGGCGATGATATTGTAGACCGCGAGCGGAATCAGAAGTAGCGGGAAACCGACCATCGGCAAGATGCCTTCTCGATCAAGATATCCGGACAGGATAATACAGCGGCGAAGCATTTGCTCCGCCGCCTCCCCGTCTATCTCATGGGGTGGCCGAAATCAGGCAGGCCAATCGGCCCGCCCGAAGAAAGGTCCTGCCCTCAGGACTCTTTCTTCTTCAGGACCTGGCGACCCTTGTACATGCCGGTCTTGAGGTCGAGATGGTGCGGACGACGGAGCTCGCCGGAGTCCTTGTCTTCCACATAGGTCGGCTTCTTGATGGCATCGGCCGAGCGGCGCATGCCGCGGCGCGACGGCGAGGTTTTTCTTCTCGGAACGGCCATTTCAGTTATCCTCTAGGGATTGGTGTCATCAGGGCATCGTCCGCGAAGGGACGGCTCAGCACCCGCAATACGAGGCGAGCTGAATGCCGATCAAGGCCGCGCTTATAGAGGAAGGCTGGCCGTAAAGCTAGGCTCTTGGGCCGGAAAATACGCCCGGAATGGGCCCGGAATCAGCGATTTTCGTGCCAGCAGGTCGCAAGCGAGCTCGCCTGCCCCCGCGCCACATAGGTTGCTGCCAGCCGCCTGACACCCGGTCCGGGGGTCCGGGCACTGCGTTTGACCGGATTGGGCAGGATCGAGGCCAGAAGGGCGGCTTCCCGGGAGGAGAGGCTGGCGGCCGACTTGCCGAAGGCATAGAGGCTGGCCGCCTCGACGCCAAACTGCCCCTGCGGGCCGAGTTCTGCGATGTTGAGGTAGATCTCCAGGATTCGCTGCTTGGGCAAGACGAGGTCGATCCACAGAGCCAAAGGGAATTCCAGCGCCTTGCGGACGAAGTCCCGCCCCTGCCAGAGGAACAGGTTTTTTGCGACCTGCTGGGTGATGGTGGAGGCGCCCCGGAACGGCGTACCGTCCTCCTGGGCGTCATCGATCGCCTCGCGCAGCGCCCCCCAATCGATGCCGTGATGCTTGCAGAAATGCGCGTCCTCGGCGGCCACCACCGACCGCGGCAGATACGGCGACATCGCCGCCAGATCGATCCATTGGCGCTGCATCGGCGCGCCCCGAAGCGAACGCCAGGCTATCAGCGTCGAAACCGGATGGCCGGTCCGGTAAAACGGCGCGATCACATAGGGCGCGAGAGCCACGACCGCGAGCACGACCAGCAGGATCTTGACGATGCGCAAATCGACCTTTCCGGCGCAAAATGAAACGCGGCCACGGGCCGGCCATTAAGTCTGTGATAATTCGGGCCTTTTCCAGCAGTTTTTAGGCCTTCCAAACGATTGACTGGGGCCGACTCATAAAGGATTGTCCCGCCGAATTTTTGTTCTGGAGCCTTTCTTGATGACCGGCACGTCCCCGTCCGATTTCGCCAAACGTCTGGACAAGACCGCTGACGACACCGAGGCCCTGCTCGGGCGCCTGTTGTCGGACGACATCCTGCCCGATGAGATCGCCCGCCCCAAGCGACTGATGGACGCAATGCGCTATTCGAGCCTCAATGGCGGCAAGCGTCTGCGGCCGTTCCTGGTGGTCGAAAGCGCCGCCGTGTTCGGTGTGCCGCGCGAAGCCGCGCTGCTCGCGGGCGCGGCGCTCGAATGCATCCACTGCTACTCGCTGATCCATGACGACCTGCCGGCGATGGACAATTCGGACCTGCGCCGCGGCCGCCCCACCCTGCACAAGAAGACCGATGACGCCACCGCAATCCTCGCCGGCGACGGCCTGCTGACGCTCGCCTTCGACATCATCACCCGCGACGAGATCCATCGCGACGCCAATGTGCGGCTGCTGCTGACACGGGCGCTGGCGCGCTGCGCCGGCATTGGCGGCATGGTCGGTGGCCAGATCCTCGACCTCGCCGGCGAAGGCCGCTTCGGCGACCGCGAGCCCGTCGATGTCGCGCGCCTGCAGCAGATGAAGACGGGCGCGCTTCTGCGCTATGGCTGCATCGCCGGCGCGATCCTCGGCCAGGCCTCGAGTGCGGAATATCAGGCGCTCGACGATTACGGCCGTGCGCTCGGCGAAGCCTTCCAGATCGCCGACGATCTGCTCGACGTCGAGGGCGATGCGGCAGCGCTCGGCAAGCCCTCGGGCCAGGACGCCGCGCTTGGCAAGACCACCTTCGTCACCCAGCTCGGCATTGAAGGCGCCAAGCAGCGCGTGCGCGACCTGCTCGCGCGAGCCGACAGCGCTGTGTCGATCTTCGACGACCGCGCTGCGGTGCTGCAAGCCGCGGCGCGATTCGTCGCCGAACGGAAGAACTGACGCGCATCGATGGCCGCCGGCGGCAAAGAGGATCCCGTCCTCGCCCGCTTCCGCCAGATGTCGCGGCCGATGCAGCTGCTTTATGCACGGCCGCGAACGTTTGTTGCGGTCGCTGTCGGCATCCTTGTCTGCCTGCTGCTGCCGGGCACGCACCGGCTGGTGACGCGGCTCTTGTTCGGCTGGGACGCGCTGATCGCGGTCTACCTCGTGCTGGTCTATGCGATGATGCTGTGCAACGACCACCAGCACATTCGTCGCGCCGCTGCGATGCAGGACGACGGCCGCTTCGTCATCCTGCTGGTGACGGCGACCGGCGCCTTCGCGAGCATCGCGGCGATCGTCTCCGAGCTCGGCACGTCGCATCGCGGCGTCATGGAGCTGACGATCGCGATCACCACAATCGCACTGTCATGGGCTGCCGTGCACACGACCTTCGCGCTGCATTACGCGCATGATTATTATCGGCACGGTACGGCAGGAGGCCTTCAGTTTCCGAGCGGCGACAAGGAAGACCACGCCGATTATTGGGATTTCGTCTATTTCTCGTTCGTGATCGGCATGACCGCGCAGGTCTCCGACGTCGGCATCACCGACAAGACCATCCGCCGCACGGCAACGGCGCACGGCATCGTGTCGTTCATCTACAACACGGCGTTGCTGGCGCTGACGGTGAACATCGCGGCAAGCGCGATTGCGACCTGAACTCACTCCAAGGAATCGTGCTGGCATTCGCCAGGACGATTCCTTAGGGACACCCCGATCCTAGTAACAGACCTCGGCATTGGCGTCGTTGCCGGGGCCGCCTCCGCCGCGATATTCGAGATGGCAGCCGCGGTGGACCGGACGGCAGCCCCCGCTATTGCAGAACACCTGCCCGCCACCCTTAGCGCGACTGGCGCCAGCGGCGGCAGCAATGCCGGCGGCAGCACCGTAACCGTCCGCTGCGCCAGCGCCGGCGGACTGGCGACGCTGCCGTGCAGGACGTTCATCACCGTCGTCGCGCTTCGCAAGCGCAGGCTTGGCCGGCTTGGCGGCACGCTTCTTCTCGCACTCATTGTCGTCGTTGACCGCATAGCCGTCACGACAGACGATCTTGGTGCATTTATCACCGTCGACCTTGAAGCCGTGCTCACAGACCAGCGGGCAGACGCGCGACGGTTTCGACTTGACCGCATCGAGCGCATCGGTGCTCGCCACCTTCACGTCGAGCTTGGTGCCGGCATAACGGTTGAACTGCGACAGGGAGCGCTGCGAAGACGTATTCCAATTGCCGTCGGCCTGCCCGGAGAAGCAGCCGACGCGGCCGAGCTCGGACTGCACCGTGCGAGTGAGATCAGCCGGTGCGGTGGCGGGGGTCAGCGAGGCAACGTTGGTGCCGGCCGGACCGGCCGTGCTGGCCGGCGCACCGCCGGGTGCCGCAGCGGCGAGGTTGACGCGCTGCTGCTCTGCCACGGCTGCCTGCTGCTGCGCCTGCTCCTTCGCTTTCTGGGCGGCAAGCTGCGCCTGCTCAGCGGCTTTCGCATCGGCTGCGGCTTTGGCCTGCGCATCCTTCTGCGCACCAAGGGCGGCGAGGCGGTCGCGCTCGGCCTCGGCCTGTTTCGCCTTCGCGATCGCCGCCGCATGGGCCTGCTCGGCACCGATCTTCTCGAGCTGGAGCTTGGCCAAGCTCGCATAGAAACCGTCGGGATGCTGGGCGAGGAAGGCATCCCACGCCGCCCTGTTGCCGAGCTGGAGCGCGAGCTCGTAATCGCGGCGGATATCGGCCTGCGGGTTCGCCACAGGTGCCGCCGGAGCCGCCGCCGTCATCTTCACCGGCACCAGCGGAACATCCTCGCCGCCAAGCGAGCCATAGACGAACGGCTCCTGCTTGTTGCCAGTCGACTTGAGCACGTCGTCGCGGACGAATCCGAAGGCGCGGCGGACGTCGAGGCCCGGTGTCGCCAGATGCTTGGACAGCGCGACCGTGAACGGGCTGTTAGCGCCGTCGCCGTCCTGCGCCGTGAAGCCGGCTTTGGCCGAATAGGCGATCAACGTGTTGGGACTGGTCGGCTCGACCTGGGCGAGGCCGCGGCCGATGCCGCGCGAAGCGATTGTGCGCTTCATCCTCTTGCCGAACGGATTGTCGCGGCAGGCATCCAGGATCACCAGGCGGAGCTGCTTGGCGGGCTCGACTGCAACCAGGACGCGGTCGAGCGAGAGCGCCTCGTCGTAGACGTCGGTGTCGCGCTCGAGCCTGGCGTCGACCGGGATCAGATAGTTCGACCCCTCGACCTCGATGCCATGACCGGCATAATAGACCACGGCGATATCGGCATCGCGGGTCGCGTCCGCGAAGTCGCGGAGCACCCGCCGCGTGTCCAGCGCCGACAAATCGTGCCGGGAATCGACGATGTCGAAGCCGGCCTCCTTCAGCGTCTTGGCCATCACCGAACCGTCGTTGACCGGGTTGGCCAGCAACGGCGCATGCTGATAGGCCGAATTGGCGAGCACCAGCGCAACGCGCTTGCCGGCGAAAGCCGGATCAGTGCCAAACAGCAGCGCGAAGGCAAGGAGAAGCGGACAAAGTCTGAGCAAATTGCGCATGACACGACTTCCGAAATTCGGGCCGCTGGGCCCTTTGGGACCGCTTTAGCAGGATCCGCCACCGGCGCTTGTGATGGAGGTCACGAAGGCGGCGCCCGCAACCGGACGAAATACCCCTTTTGTTGGTCGCGCCAGCGCGGCCGTGGTTCGCCGGGAAGCAGATCGGGCCGGGTTCCCTCAGTCAACCCCGATATGCTCCCGATATTGCGGCAGGTCATCCGTGATCTCGTGCCAGGGCGCTTTCGAGCCCACGAAAATATGGGCGCTGGGCCGGATCGAGGGGGTGTCGATCAGAGCTCCCATAGCGACATGGGCCCATTTTCCCTCACGCACCTGGGAATAGAGCAAGGAGCCACAATGGGCGCAATGCACATCGTGGGTGATATCGTCGCCGAAAATAGTCCGCTGGTCGCCGCCCCTGACGATGCGGAGCTTGTCTCGCGCGATACCGGCGAACGGCTTGAAGGCGGAGCCGGTGGTGCGGCGGCAGTTCGAGCAATGGCAGTTCATCGCATAAGAGAATTCGTCGGCCACCTCGAAGCGCACTGCACGGCAATAGCATTCGCCGATCAGGATACGAGCGTTCGAAATCTCTGATCCAGTCATCATGATGTCCTTGCGCAAACGGTCTGGACATTCCATAGCGCATTTTGATGTGTACGACTAAGCTCGCCTCAAGCCATCATTCAAAGGGATGACCCATGAGCCCAAATCGTTCAAGTCTCGAAGCCGTCGTGCAATCCTATTTTGACGGCCTCTATGAGGGCGACGCCGAAAAGCTCGGCGCCATTTTCCATCCCTCCGCCGACCTGCGCTGGGTCGAGAAGGGCGAATTGCAGGTGCTGACCGTGCCGGACTGGCTCGACCGCGTGCGCAAGCGTCCCTCCGGCAAGGCTGAAGGCAAGCCGCGAGAGGATTTCATCGTCACCATCGACCGTTCTGACGACAAGACCGCCTTCGTCAAGGTCAGATGCCAGCTGCCGCCGCGCTATTTCACCGACTACCTGGTGGCGATGAAGCTCGCCGACGGTTGGCAGATTGTCTCGAAATCTTATCGATACGACCTGAGAGAGTGATGGGCTCAACCTTCCGCTGCCCGAAATCGGGCGCGCTCGTCTCCCATTCTCCATCATTGCGAGTGAAGCGAGGCAATCCAGAATCCCTCCGCTTCGCTCCGCTCGCAACGACAATGCGGATAGAGTGCGCCGCATCCCCCATCTTCATTCGCGCGAAAGTCCCCCATGCTGCTCGACCGCCGCTCCCTGCTTGCCTCGCTGTGCTGGATGGCCGCATCTCCTGCGCTGGCCGCGGATGCGCCGCCTGAACTCGAAACATACGAACGCGAGAGCGTCGGGCGGATTGGCGTCTATGCGGAAAATCTCGCGACCGGCGCCAAACTCGCTTGGCGCGCCGACGAGCGGTTTGTCATGTGCTCGACATTCAAGGCCTCGCTCGCGGCCTGTGTGCTGGCGCGGGTCGACCGCGGCGAGGAACAGCTTGCCGCCATGATTCCCTACGGCCAGGACGACCTCTTGGAATACGCGCCGGTCGCGAAGCAAAATCTGGCGGCCGGCGCAATGTCGGTCACCGAGATGTGCAAGGCGATCGTCGAGCTCAGCGACAACACTTGCGCCAATCTGCTGCTGGCGCGGATCGGCGGGCCGACCGCGCTCACCGCGTTCTGGCGATCAATCGGCGATACCACCTCGCGGCTCGACCACAACGAGCCCGAGCTCAACCGCTCCCAGCCGGGCGATCCCCGGGACACGACGACGCCGGCGGCGATGGCCGGGAACCTGCGCCGCATGATGCTGGGCGGAGCATTGTTGCCGGCCTCGCGCGCGCAGCTCACCGAATGGATGGTGAACTGCAAGACCGGTGCGAACCGGCTGCGCGGTGGCCTGCCCGCAGGCTGGAAGATCGGCGACAAGACCGGCTACAATGGCAAGGACGCAGCGGGCGACATCGCGGTGGCTTGGCCGAAGCCCGACACGCCGATCCTGCTTACGGCCTACGTCCAAGGCGGCACGCCGACTGCCGCACAGATCGCGGCGGCTTTCGCGCGGATCGGCCGGATGGTGGCCGAGCGGCTGGCGTGAGCCGCGCGCATTGACGTTGCCGCCGCTTCCGGGTCAAGACAGGCCATCATGGAAGCGAAGTTTCAGACCTTTCTCATCCTGCTGGCCGTGCTGGCAGGCGTGGCGCTGGCCGCACGCCGCTTCAACGTCGCCCCTGCCATCCTGCTGATGTTGGCCGGGGTCGGCCTCGCCTTCGTGCCGGGCATGCCGTCGGTTGAACTGCCGCCGGAACTGGTGCTGCTGATGGTGCTGCCACCGCTGATCTACTCGGCAAGCGTCGCTATGAGCTGGCGCGAGTTCAGGAAGAATTTGCGCCCGATCGTGCTGCTCGCGGTCGGCGCGGTGATCTTCACTGCGGCAATGGTGGCGGCCGCCACGCATTACATGATCGGCCTGCCCTGGACCGTTGCCTTCCTGTTGGGGGCCATCGTCGCGCCGCCCGACGTGGTGGCGCCGCTCGCCATCGCACGCCGGCTGCACATGCCGCGGCGAATCCTGGTCGTGCTCGAGGGCGAAGGGCTCGCCAACGACGCCACCGCGCTGATCCTGTACCGCTTTGCGCTCGCTGCAATCATGGTCGGCCATTTCTCGCTGCCACTGGCGGCCGGCGAATTCCTCCTCATCATCGCCGGCGAGATCGCCTTCGGCATCGGCGTGGGGTGGCTTTCCCTGCGTCTCCGCAAATGGTCGGGGGATCCGCAGGTCGAGCTCACGCTGTCGCTGATCACGCCTTACGTCTCCTATTGGCTGCCCGAACATGTTGGCGGCTCCGGCGTGATCGCGACGGTCGCCTGCGGCCTTTATGTGAGCTGGAACGGCCCGCTGCTGATTTCTTCCGCGACGCGCCTGCAGGGCATCTTCTTCTGGGACCTCGTGATCTATTTGATCGAAGGCCTCTTGTTCCTGCTCACCGGCTTTCAGATGCGCGCGCTGTACGAGAAGTCGAAGGCCTTTCCGCTCGACGACATCGTGATCGCGACCGCCGTGGTCCTGGTGATCGTCGTCATTGCGCGCTTCGCCTGGCTCTATCCCGCGACCTATCTACCGCGGATGTTCAGCAAATCGCTGCGCGAGCGCGATCCGTCGCCGCCCTGGCAATGGGTGTTCACGCTCGCCTTCACCGGCGTGCGCGGCGCGGTGTCGCTGGCGGCTGCGCTGGCGCTGCCGTTCACCCTGCCGAGCGGCGAGGCGTTCCCATATCGCGACCTGATCCTGTTCGTCGCTTTCGGCGTCATCTTCATCACCCTGATCGGTGTCGGCCTGACGCTGCCGCCGGTGGTGCGCTGGCTCGGCGTCGCCGAGGCCGGCCGCAACGAGCATGTCGGCGAGCATGAGGCCGAGATCGCCGCGCGTCGTCAGGCTCTCGAGGCAGCACTCAAATCGCTCGACGCGCTGACAGCGGAGAAGGAGGTGTCCGACGAGGTGATGCGGCTCCTCCGTGCTCGCCACGAGATCCGCATCAGCCAGCTTCCGGATTTGCTCGATCCTACGCACCACGACGTCTCCGCCGCCGGCATCGCGTTGACCCGGGAGCTGATCGTCGCCGAGCGCAAATTCATCCACGACCTGCTGCGCGACGGCCAAATCACCGACGAGACAAGGCGAAGGATCGAGCGCGACCTGGACCTTGAGGAGGCGAGTTTGGCGAATCGGGAGTATCGGGGCGCGCCGCTGTAGCTTCCCGCCGTCATTGCGAGCGCACCGAAGCAATCCAGACTCTTTCCACCGCGGCCGCCTGGACTGCCTCGTTGCGCTCGCAATGACAGTTGTTTGAACGAACAGGCAGTCTATCGCCTCTCGCAGAACTCCCTCATCGCAGCCGCAACGGCCCCCGCGACCGCGTCCTGCCGCTCCGACGAATTCATCTCCATCTCCTCGTCGCGGTTGATGATCGAGCCGGCCTCGAGCAGCACCGCGGCGCTTCTCGTCCGCGAGAGCACGACGAGCCCGTCGTAGCGATAGACGCCGACGTCCTTGTCGAGCAGCTGGCGCCGGTAGTGGCCCATCACTGGAAGGGTGTATTGCCTCGCATAGTGCAGGCCCTGCTCTTTCAGCTGCCTGCCGATCATCCGTGCCAGCAACAGGCTGGTGGCGAAGTGCGGATTCTGGTGCGACACGAACAGCGAGTGGCCCGAAAAGCGGTCGCTGAAATAGCTGTTTGCGCCATCGAATTCCCAGGTCTCGAGCAGCTTGTCCGGCACCGAATCGTGATGGACCGACAGGAACAGATCGGCGCGGCCGTCATTCGCGGCACTAACACGCTTGAACAGGCTCGCTCTCGCCTTGCCGTTCGTCACGAGCAGGCGGGTTGCGGCAAAACCTTCGGATTTGAGTCTTGCGGTGATGAGACTTGCGAGACGCAAGTTGAAGCCGAACTCCGGATCATTGCGCGCGCTCAATGCGCCGTAGGCGTCTGGGGTGTGCCCGACATCCACGACGATGCGGAATTTCGCCATCTCGCATTTGGCCGGCGACGGCTTCGGCCTGGGTCTCGCGATCTTTCGCGTAGCAGCAGCCTCGCCGACGTCGACAAGCGCGAGCGGCGACAGCAGGATCGAGGCGATGAGCCCGGCGATGATGCTGCGCGACTGCCCCAAGCTCTACTCCGCTGCCGCGATCCGCGGGCGGCCGACGAAGCCCGCGACATCACCGAAACGTTCCAGCATCACCGCGGGCAGGTCCTTGGTCTTGCTGGTGACGCAGGCGCCGGAGCGCACCGCGTAGCGATCCTGGTGCGCCGCCTGCGGCGGCGGCTCGCCGTGCTGGAGCGCCCGCGCCAGATCCATGACGGTTTTGCGGAAATGCATGATGCCGAGATCGGTCGGGCCGAGATGCTCGCGGGTGCGGTCGGCGATCGGCCCCTGGCTGTCCTGCACGGCAGCGTCCTGCTCGGAGACGCCCTTGATGCCGGTGTAGCTCCTGGTCTTCTGGAGCTTGCGGTCGATCAAATAGTCGTTGCCCTTGTGGCGGAGCGGCACGTAATTGTCGTCGACCTCCGCGATCACGCCATTACCGCGATCAAAAGCGTCGCGCTCGGCTTGCGTCAACGGACGCTCCGGATTCCAGGCATAGGTGTAGATCCAGCAATTGGTGTCGGTCACAGGCACGAAGGTCTGGCCAAAGATATTCTCGCCCGGCATCGCGCTCGGCGCATAGGCGTGGAACGGCATCAGGAATTGCGCGATGCGCCAGTAGATGTTGTCGCCGCCGGTCAGCCGGCCACCGGCGATGGTCAGCCCCGCCTCGTGGGAGCTGACTTTGATGATCGGGCGCGGGTCCTCGGCGATCCAGCGCATATGGTCCGTGTTCACGCGGGTGAGCGGATTCACAAAATGCCTCTTGATGTCCAGAATCTCGTTCTCTTCCTTGTCGAAGGAGAGATGGGCGAAGGTGAAATGCGCGGTGTCGATCGAGCCTTCGAGCGCCTGCACCCAGTTGCAATCCTGCCACTTCTTGCTGACGTAGCGATGCGAAGCCGGCAGCAGCGCCAGCTCGAGATCGGGCAGCTCGGGCATCGCTTCGGCCGGGCCCATATAGGCCCAGATCATCTCCCCCATTCGCGGACCGGATAGGATTTGATGCGGATCAGATCCTTGGCGTTGAGATCGGGATAGGAGGTCGGCATGTCGACGCAACGTCCGTCGGTGTCGAACTTCCAGCCATGATAGACGCAGCGGATGCCGCATTCCTCATTGCGCCCGAGCCAGAGATTGGCGCCGCGATGCGGGCAATATTGGTCGATGACACCGACGACGCCGTTTGAGTCGCGAAAGGCGAGCAGCTCCTCGCCGAGCACGATGATCTTCTTCGGCTCGCCGTCAGGCTCGGGGAGCTCTTCAGAGAGCAGGACGGGAATCCAGAAGCGGCGCAGCAGCTCGCCCATGCCCGTTCCGGGGCCGGACTCGGTCAGGAACTTGTTGTCCTCGGCGCGGAGCATGTGATCCTCCCGATTTGTTTTCGGGAAGATTGGCGCGAGAGCGCAAGGGCGTCAACGCAAGATAGCGCCCCCTGTCCCGGACGTGGCGCGCCATGAAATGCCGCGACGCAGAGCCGGGCCATCGCTGCCACCTAGGGCCCCGCTCTACCGCGCTGCGCTGCGTCCGGGCACGAGCTTACACCGGCCGCTCACCCTTCACCGTCACGCGCGTGCCCGAGCGCGTATGCGGCCAGTAATCCCACATCGCGCGGTGCTGGGTGCAGCGGTTGTCCCAGAACGCGATGGCGTTCTCGGTCCAGCGGAAGCGGCATTGGAACAGCGGATTTTCGGCGTGCTGATAGAGATAGGCGAGCATCGCGTCGCTCTCGTCGCGCGGGATGCCGTTGATGTGGCGGGTGAAGCCGCGGTTGACATAGAGCGCCTTCCTGCCGGTGACCGGATGCGTTCGCACCACGGGATGCTCGGCGTGCGGATAAGAGGGGCGGTCCGCGACGCCGTAATTGGCGTAGAGTCCACGATAAATCGGCTCGCCGTCATGCAGCGCAGTGAGCCCGTCGAGATAGACCTTCATGCGATCGGACAGCGCCTCATAGGCTGCATACATGTTGGCGAACAGCGTGTCGCCACCGCGCGGCGGACATTGCTTAATGTAGAGGATCGAGCCCATCGGCGGCTCGAGATCGCAGGACACATCCGAATGCCAACCCTCGCCATTGGCACGCGGCGAGTTCTTGTCGGCATAGATTTTCATCAGCGCCGGGTCTTCATCCTCATGCGGCGCAGCGGGATGAAAATGCAGCTCGCCAAACTTGCGGCCGAAGGCGAGATGCTGTTTTGGCGTGATGTGCTGATCGCGAAAGAAGATCACGAGGTTTTCGGCAAGCGCGCGGTGGATCTCGTCCATCTGCCGGTTGGAGCGGGTGTCGCCCTCGACGAGCCTGCCGATGTCGACGCCGGAGATTTCCGCGCCGATGATCGGGGTGAGCTTTTCAACCGCGATGGTCTCGTAGGGAGCACCGTCTTCGGCGGTGTGGCGATAGCGCGGACCCTGCTTGCCGGCGAGTGAGCTCATGGCGGTTGGCTCCCGATCATTGTTGATTGAGAGCAATGTAGCCCGGCTGGAACGATGCGCAATCTGAGAACGGTCGTTCCACGATGGGCAAGGCCCCGGATTTCGCTTTCGCTCCATCCGGGCCACAGGCGCTTGATGGGCCCGGCGATGCGCGCTGATGCTTTTTCCGATAGGTTGGGCGAAAAATCGGGGAGAAACAAATGGCCGAGGATGATCCTTCGACACTCCCTTCTCAGCCTCCGAAGCCGAGCGGACGCCATCCGCTGTTCGGAGCGTCGAAGGACGTTACATTCGTTCCCTCTGGTGTCGATCTTACCGAACCAGCGGACCCGGATTGGGGCGAAGCATATGAGCAACCGAAGCGGTGCTGACCTCGATCACTCCGCCGCCGTCACCGGCACCTTGGCGCCTTGGCCGTAGCGCTGTTCGATATAGTCGATCACCAGCGCCTTGAAGTCGGCGGAGATCGTCGGGCCGCGCAACGTGCGGAACTTCTTGCCGTCGACGAAGACCGGGGCGGCCGGGGCTTCGCCGGTGCCGGGCAGCGAGATGCCGATATTGGCGTGCTTGGACTCGCCGGGGCCGTTGACGATGCAGCCCATCACCGCGACGTTGAGCTCTTCGACGCCGGGATATTTTGTCTTCCAGTTCGGCATCTCATCACGGATGAAATCCTGGATCGAGCGGGCCAGCTCCTGGAACGTGGTCGAGGTTGTGCGGCCGCAGCCGGGGCAGGCCGCAACCAGCGGCACAAAGGTGCGGAAGCCCATGGTCTGGAGCAGTTCCTGGCCGACCTGCACTTCACGGGTGCGGTCGCCGCCGGGCTCCGGCGTCAGCGAGATGCGGATGGTGTCGCCGATGCCCTGCTGCAAGAGAATGCCGAGCGCGGCTGAGGACGCCACGATGCCCTTCGAGCCCATGCCGGCCTCGGTCAGCCCGAGATGGATGGCATAGTCGGAACGTCTGGCGAGATCCTGGTAGACCGCAATGAGATCCTGCACCGCCGAGACCTTGGCGGACAGGATGATGCGGTTCTTCGGCATGCCGAGTTCTTCGGCGCGCGCGGCCGACAACAACGCGGACTGCACCATGGCCTCGCGCGTCACCGCGCGCACGTCGCGTGGATTGGCCGAAGCAGCGTTCTCGTCCATCAGCTTGGTCAGCAGTTCCTGGTCCAGCGAGCCCCAATTGGCGCCGATGCGCACTGGCTTGTTGTTCTTGTTGGCGATCTCGATGATGTCGGCGAACTGGGTGTCGCGCTTGTCCTTGAAGCCGACATTGCCGGGATTGATGCGGTATTTGGCGAGCGCTTCGGCGCAGGCCGGATAGGCCGCGAGCAGCTTGTGACCGATATAGTGGAAGTCGCCGATCAAGGGCGTGGTAATGCCGCGCTTGAGCAGGCCGTCGCGGATGTGCGGAACGGCGGCGGCAGCCTCCTCCCGGTCCACGGTGATGCGGACCATTTCTGAGCCGGCGCGCGCGAGCGCTGCGACCTGGGCAATGGTGCCGTCGATGTCGGCGGTGTCGGTGTTGGTCATCGACTGCACGACGATCGGCGCACCGCCGCCCACCGAGACGTCGCCGACCTTGACCTGGGTGGTTCGGTGCCGGGGCGCGGGGCCCGCGATGTCGGAATCGAGAGGGTTTTCGAGCTTGTTCATGGGGTCCAAATATCAGGTTTTGGTGACGTTCAGCAATGCATCGCGCGCCGCCGCAGCCGATGAGCTGGGACGGTTAACCAGAAAAAGCCCAGCAATTACAAGGACCGCGGCGGCCCCGAATGTCAGGCTTAGGGTGTCGTGCATGATGAAATAGCTACCGACCACGCCAAACAAAGGGGTGATGAAGGTAAAAGCCGACAATTTGCTGGCCGAATACGTCTTCACCAGCGCGAACCAAAGCGTGAACGTGGTTCCAACCACCCAGATCGCCTGGAAGGCCATGAGAGCGAGGGACAGGGGCGCAGGCGTATGCGTGACGGATTCGCCGAACAGCCAGGCTGCCAGGCCGAGGATCGGGATCGAGGTCGCGACCTGATAGCCCAGCGCCTTCTCGGGCGCGGCGAAGCGCAGCCGCGTGCCCTTGGCGACCAGCGTGGTTGCCGCCCACAGCGCCGCGCCGCCGACGATCATGAGGTCACCGAGCAACACCTTGGCATCGACATCCGGCTGCGGCACGCCGATGGCGAGCGCGACGCCGGCAAAGCTCACCGCCAGTCCCAGCCATTGCGTGCCGCCAAGCCGTTCGCCGAGCACCTGATAGGAGCCGAGCGCGACGAAGAACGGCGCGGTGTAGAGGAAGACGACCGCCCGAGAGGCCGGTGTGAAGCGCAGGCCCTGGAAGATCAGAACGAACTCGATTCCGAACATCAATCCGGCGATCAGGCCGGGCTTCCAGGTGCGGTCACGTTCGAAGAAATTGACGTCACGAAGGGTGCCGATGATGAATAGCACCGGCAGCGCGCCCATCGAGCGGATCGTGGCCTGGAGCATCGGCGGGATATCCGGCAGCACCAGCTTCACCGCAATCTGGTTGAAGCCCCAGGTCAAGCACAGCATCAGCATCAGGGCGATGGCGCCGACGCTCAGCGGGCGACCGGCGGAGGATATGGCTTGTGGTGAGGACATCTCTTCCCGACTACCGGCGTTGTGCCGTTGTTACTTGAGCGATCGGACGGTGGGGCTCTTTACCTCTCCCCAGCGGGGAGAGGTGGACACCGCGGCCTTGGGTCGAGTTGATCGCATTCTTCAGGCAGCTTTCTGACAATGGGTGCAGATGCCCGTGATCTCCACCACGGACAATTTAGGAGCGAAGCCTGAGCTGCGCGCAGCGGCATTGAGTTCCTTGGCGAAGGAGGCCGACGGGATCTCGCCGACCAGGCCGCAGCGTTCGCAAATCAGGAACGCCACCGCCGAGGTCGCGTCGTGGTCATGGGCGGCGCAGGCCAAATAGGCGTTACGGCTCTCGATGCGATGCACGAGGCCGTTGGCCATCAGAAAATCGAGAGCACGATAGACCGTGATCGGCGCTGGTCGCGCCATCGACTTGGCGAGTTCGTCGATCACCTCATAGGCGCCAAGCGGGCGGTGGCTGGAGAGGAGCGCCCCGAGCACCTGACGGCGGATCGGCGTGAATTTCTGCGCGCGCTGCTCGCAGACCTGTTCGGCATGCGCCAGCGCATCCGCAGTGCAGCGGTCGTGATCGTGATCGGGCGCGGGAAATGCCGTGTTTGCGAGGGTCATGCGGGACGCGTTCTAGCATTTTGCTGATGGAACCCAAAGCGCGACCGGCAACGCGGCTGCCAGCCATGCTCTTGGAGCGGGACGGCGTCCCGCTAATCCGCCATGAAATAATCATAAGCTTGCTTATTATATTCCAGGCTTATTGGAGACGAAGCTCATGACCCGAGGGTCGGTCGACCAGAATTTCCTGTTCACGCTGGGTGAGCTCTACCGCTTGTTGCGTGTCTATGCCGACAAGGAGGCGTCCCGTTTCGGCATCACCCGCGCGCAATGGGCCGTGCTGTCCAAAGTCGAGCGCAGCGAGGGCATGAAGCAGTCGGAGCTCGCCGAGCTCCTCGAGATGCAGCCGATCACGCTGACGCGCCTGATCGACAAGCTCTGCGACAATGACTGGATCGAGCGCCGCAGCGACGCCTCGGACCGCCGCGTCAAGCGCCTGTATCTGAAGAAGGCGGGCCGGACATTGCTCGGCCGGATGAGCGGGCTGAAGTCCGAAATCACCGCCAATGCGCTCGACGGCATCAACGCGGCCGACGCCCACCGCCTCCTCACCCAGCTCGAAACGATCAAGGAAAACGTGCGGACCGCGATCCAGACATCCGGAGCGGAACAAGCACGCAAGGAGCAGCGCTATGGCTGATCAGGTCCTCAAGTTCCAGCCCGAGCAGAAGATCGACGGCGGCAAGCCCACAAAGAAGGCTGGCACGGATCCGCGCCGCCGCGTGGCGGCGGGCCTGCGCCGCTACCGCCGCTTCCTCCTCCTGGTCGTCCTGCCGGTCACCGTCGCCATCGGCGGCATCACCTTCTATCTCCATGGCGGCCGCTATGTCGGCACCGACGACGCCTATGTCGGTGCGCAGAAGGTGCTGGTGACGCCCGACATCTCGGGCAAGATTCAGAAGGTGATCGTGAGAGAAGGACAGTCCGTCAAGCAGGGCGACGAATTGTTCGAGATCGACCCCGTTCCGTTCCGCCACGCAGTGGATGAAGCCAAGGCGCAGCTCGCGCAGGCCCGCACGACCTATGAGAACCTCGTCGCCAATATCAAGATCTACGGCGACATGCTCAACCTTGCCCAGCAGGGCGTCGACCTGAAGCAACGCGATGTCGAGCGCAAGCAGGCGCTGGTCAAGAACAATTACGGCTCGCAGCTCGATCTCGACAACGCTGCCAACGCGCTGGTGACCGCAGGCGCACAGGCACAATACATCAAGCAGCAGCTCTCCAACGCCAAGACGCAATTGCTGGGCGATCCCTCGTTGCCGCTGGAGCAGTTCCCGCCTTACGCGCAGGCGAAAGCCAAGCTGGACGACGCCCAGCGCAACCTCGACCACACCGTCCTGCGCGCGGCGATGGACGGCGTGGCCACGCAAGTGGAACAGATCCAGCTCGGCCGCTACGTCGCCGCCGGCACGCCGGTGTTCTCCATCATCGACGTCGCCCATCCCTGGGTCGATGCCAATCCGAAGGAGAGCGATCTCACCTACGTCACCGAAGGACAGCCCGTCACGCTCGAAGTCGACGCATTTCCGAACCACCTTTTCAAGGGCAAGATCGGATCGCTCTCGCCCGGCACCGGCGCGCAATTCGCGATCCTGCCGCCGCAGAACGCCACCGGCAATTTCGTCAAGGTGGTGCAGCGCGTGCCGATCCGGATCTATTTCGACGAGACCGACAAATACGTGCGGAAACTGAAGGCCGGCATGAGCGTCTACGCCACCATCGACACCGGCCATCGGCGCTCGCTCGCCGGCCTGCTTGGCCTGTCAGCGACCGCGGGCCAAGGCCAGGACAAAGAATAAACCTGAGAAGGACTGATCGATGTCCGGCCCCAATGCCAGTCTGATGGTCCCAGGCCTGCGCCGGAACATGGTGACGATCTGCGCCATGACCGCGACCATCATGCAGGCGCTGGACACCACCATCGCCAATGTCGCATTGCCCTACATGCAAGGCACGCTGTCCGCCTCGCAGGATCAGATCAACTGGGTGCTGACCTCCTACATCGTCGCCGCCGCGATTATGACGGCGCCGGTGGGCTGGATCGCCAACCGCTTCGGCCGCAAGCGCATCTTCATCATCTGCTCGGCGGGCTTCACCATGGCGTCGGTGTTGTGCGGCCTCGCCCAGGACATCAACCAGATGGTGCTGTTCCGCCTGCTGCAAGGCGTGTTCGGCGCCGCCCTGGTGCCGCTGTCTCAGTCGGTCATGCTCGACTACTACACGCTCCAGGAGCGCGCCAAGGCGATGTCGATCTGGGGCATGGGCGTGATGATGGGCCCGATCATGGGCCCCTCGCTGGGCGCCTGGCTCACCGAGACCTATTCCTGGCACTGGGTGTTCTTCGTCAACCTGCCCTTCGGCGCCATCACCGTGCTCGGGCTGATCGTCTTCATGGACGAGACCCGGAAGGATTTCAGCCTGAAGTTCGACTGGTTCGGTTTCGCCGCGCTGGCGATCGCGATCGGCGCACTTCAGCTTGCGCTCGACCGCGGCGAGCAGCTCGGCTGGCTTGAGTCGAGCGAGATCCTGGCGGAATTCATCGTCTCCGCTGTCGCCTTTTACTTCTTCCTCGCGCACTCCTTCACGACATCGACGCCGTTCATCCGCTTCGCGCTGTTTCGGGATCGCAACTTCGTCACCGGCTGCGTGTTCATGGTCGTGATGGGGCTCGTGCTGTTCTCGACCATGGCGCTGGCTTCGCCCTACATGCAGAACGTGATCGGCTATCCCATCATCACCGCCGGCCTGCTGCTGGCGAGCCGCGGCATCGGCACCTTCTTCGCCATGATGCTGGTCGGCCGCATGATGCGCTATGTCGAGGCCCGCACGCTGATCATCGCAGGCCTCACGCTGACCGCGGGCTCGTTGTTCCAGATGACCGGCTGGACCGACCTGACCCAGGTACCGGAGATCGTCACGGTCAGCGTCATCCAGGGCTTCGGCTTCGGCCTTGTCTTCGTGCCGCTCTCGACCGTGGCGTTCCTGACGCTGTCGAACGAGCTGCGTACCGACGGCACCGCGATGCTGACCCTGATGCGCAACGTCGCAAGCTCAGTCGGCATCTCCGTCGTCATCGCCCAGCTGACGCAGGGAACGCGGCGGACTTATGCGATTCTCTCCGAGCACATCAACCCGTTCAACCATGCGCTCCAGATGCCCAGCGTCAGCGGCATGATCAATCTTTCCACAGACGCCGGCCGCGCCATGACCGACAGAATGGTCAGCGTGCAGGCGCAGATCATCGCTTTCGCGCACGATTACCAGCTGGTGATGGTCTTCATCCTCTGCACCATCCCGCTCGCTTTGCTGATCGGCTCGACCAAGGCCACACTACGCAAGCAGGCCGCCGGGCCGGAGCATGCGGTGATGGAGTAGTGATCGGTCCCGTGCCCCGGACGCAGCGCAGCACGCAACTGATGCGCTGCTGAGCCGGGGCCCATGCCCGCGGCACGATTGTCCCGGTTCTGCGGCGCAGCGTTACACGCTGCACCGCGCCCGGGACACGAGCGCGCTACAACAACTCCTCGCACCCGAGATCCTCGACCGCCATCATCACCCGCTCCAGGTTATTCCACCAGATCAGCGGCGGGATGTTGATGCTCCATTGCCAGACCGGCTTGGTGATCTGCCAGAGCACCGACCGGCGATAGTCCTGATCGAGCGCGCCGCGCGTGTAACCCGTGACACCGTGCTGTATCAGCGTCTCGTGATAGAGGTTGAGCAGGGGCCGTTCGAGTGCCTGCCGGCGGTCCGGATACCATTGCGTCGCCATCATGTAGGCGAGGTCACCGGTCGGCACGTTTATGCGCCACTGGTCGAAATCGAAGATGCGAACGGTGTTGGCAACGCCTGTGCGCGGCAACAGAAAATTCCAGGTATGGGCGTCGCCATGAGCGATGGTGACATGCCGGCGCGAATGATAACGCTCGAGCAACCGTTCCGATTGCTCGATGAAGCGGCGGAAGAGGATGCGCCGCTCCTCGCTGAGGCGGTCGCCGAGCAGATCGGCGAAACGATCGTAGTGACCAGCGAAGGTCGCCATCAGCTTCGCACTGTCGTCGGTGCTCATCCAGGTGCCGATAGTATCGCCGAAGCTATCGTGGTCCCACCACGCCGCGTGCCAGCGCGCGAGTGTCGTCACGATCGCCGTTGCCTGCTCTCGCGAGGGCGGCAGCGGCCATTGAGTTGCAATCTCATGGCTGTCGGTGAGGTCCTCGAGCAGGAGATGCCAGGTGAGGCCGTCCTCGTCAAAATGTCCGTCGAAGCAGCGCGGCACGAGACCCCGCGGCGTTTCTGGCTCAAGCTGCGTGTAGAACGCGACTTCGTTCCGGCCGCTATTTGCGAGCGACTTGGCGAAGCCTGCATGCGCGGTCTTCAGGATCAGCGACTGCGGGGCGCCAGCGGACTCCCCAACATAGCGCAAACCGAGACGCACGATATGTGACACGATGGTGTCGCGCTGATGCAGCACCTTCACCTCGCGCACCGCACCGGCGTCCAGCGCGCCGGCCCGGCGCAGCGCGGCCGTGAGGTAACCGGGCTCGGCAACCGCCGGCAGTTGCGCATTCGTCATGAAGACCACGATGCCCCTGTGCCGCGCCATACTGCACGATCACAACCGCCGGCACCAGCGGCAGGCATCGCGCCGGGCGTCACGCCGCGGCAGTCGAGTCCCGCACGGTCCGCACCACGACCGACCGCAGTTGCTCGAGATTGGCGGCCATGCCGGCGATCGCCTGCCTGACCTCCGCGGCGCGCTCGTTCACGGAGGCGGCGTCGCGGCTGACATGACCGATCTTGGCCGAGACCTCCTTCGCCGCCGACGCCGATTCGGAGATCGATCGCGTGATCTCACGCGTCGCGGCGTCCTGTTCTTCCATCGCGGCAGCAACCGAGATCGCGACACCGTCGATCTCGGCGATGTGGCCCCCCATGGTCTCGACGGCGTCGACGGCAGCCTGAGTCGCGGTCTGGATCTCGGCAATCAGCCGCCCGATCTCCTCGGTGGACTTGGCGGTCTGATCGGACAGCGATTTCACCTCGGTGGCGACCACCGCGAAGCCGCGGCCGGCCTCGCCGGCGCGCGCCGCCTCGATCGTGGCGTTGAGCGCCAGGAGGTTGGTCTGGCCGGCGATGCCGCCGATAAGATCGGAGACCTCGGCGATCTTCCTCACCGAACCAGCCAGCGCCTGAGTGGTCGAGCGCGCCTGCTCACGGCCGGCGACCGCAGATTTGGTGACCGTGCTGGTCCTCGCGACCTGACTCGCGATCTCGCGGATCGAGGCGCTCAGCTCTTCGGCCGCAGCCGAGACGGTTTGCGAGCTGCCGAGGGCCTGGGTGGAGGCCGCGGCGACCGCCTGCGACTGCGCGGAGAGCGAACTTGCGATCTCGGACAGGCTGGTGGCGACCCGCTCCACGCCCTGCGTCGCCGCGCTCGCGCTGTCGACAGACCGGCCGGTCTCGCGTTCGACGGTCTCGGCCATCTGCTGCAGGGCGCTGCGCTTGGCGCGCGCGGCCTCCTGTTCCTGCCGCAACTGCTCCTCGCGCAGGCGGGAATTCTCGACCGCCGCCTGCTTGAACACCAGCAGCGCACCCGCCATCGAGCCAACCTCGTCCTGGCGGTGCGCGAAAGGAATGTCGGCTGCGAGATCGCCGGTCGCGAGCTTCTGCATCGTGTCCGTCATTCGTACGATCGGGCGCACCACGCCGAGCGCAACGCCGAGCAGGCCTGCGGCAATGAAGGCGAGGACGGCGGCGGAGACGCCGAGGAGGATAAAGAGCATCGAACTGTCGCGGTCCGCGGCCAGCTTCTCCATGGCGGCATTCTGCTTGTTGGCACTCTCGACGATGCTGTCGATGACGGCGCGATGCGCGGTGTATGCGCCCTTCAGCTGCGCATAGGCGCGCTCGGAAGCGGCCGCGTCCTTGGCCTTGAGGGCTGGCAGGAGCTGGTCGGACGCCTTCCAGAATTTCTGCACCTCGGCATCGGACTTCGACACCAGCGCGGTCTTCAGGTCTGCCGAGAGGCTGGAGGCGACCCAGAATGCCTTGCGCTCGTCGTAATCCTTGCGGAGCTGAACTAGGCGCTCGCCATGAGTGGCAAGCTGGTCCGGCTCGCGCATGGCAAGCGTGGCCTCGAGATAGGCTTCGATGACATATTCCGGCGGCGGCAGGATATCGGCGATGAGGTCGTTGCCGAGCTTGATATCGGAATAGAGCGGGCCGCCGACCTTGAGCTCTCTTAGGGCGTAGAGGCTGGTGGAGACCACGGCCGTAAAGCCGAGGGCCAGGACGACACCGAATGCAATGATTGCCGAGGAAAGCGAAAAACGAATTTTCATGGAACAATCCGGTCGCGCGGTCGAAATCCAAATGGATACTAAACGACTACGGTAAACACGGGATTGCTACGCGCGGAAATTGCGCTCCGCGAACTCCGGGGAAACTACGGGGAAACTACGGGAAGCATCAGGGGCGGCTCCGATACGGAAGACGCCCCCGGCCCCCGTCCCGGACAAGCGCGTCTCAGGCGCGCCCGCAGGTCCGTGACGACGCGGGCGTTAAACGTCGAAGAACACCGTCTCGTCGTCGCCCTGGAGCCGCAGGTCAAGCCGGTAAACCGCCTTGCCGGCCTCGCGCGTCGCAACCAGCGTGGCGCGGCGCTCAGTGGGCACCAGCGCCAGCACGGGATCGGCGGAATTGCCGGCCTCGTCGCTGAAATAGATGCGGGTATAGAGATGCCTGAGCATGCCGCGCCCGAAGACCGCAAGAAGGATGTGCGGCGCCTGCGGCTTGCCGTCGGGATCCGGCACGGCGCCGGGCTTGATGGTCTCGAAGGCGTAATTGCCATCCTTGTCGGTGCCGCAGCGGGCAAAGCCGCGGAAGCTCGCATTCGGCAGCGCACGCTTGTCCTGCGGGTCGGCAAAGCGACCTTGCGCGTCCGCTTGCCAGATCTCCAGCATGCAATCCGGCACGGCGACGCCATCACCGTCGAATACCCGGCCCTCGATGCGGATACGGTCGCCAGAAACGTCGGGCGTGAGCGTCGAGTTGGTGAACGCGTCGTTCCAGGCGTATTCGCCGTTCGGCGTCAGGCCGTATTTGAAGAACGGACCGACGGTTTGCGATGGGGTGATCCCGTTGGGCTTCACAGAATCCTGCACTTAATGGTTCTCCATAGGCGTGGCGTTCTGGCCGCGCAGCACGATGTCAAAGCGATAGCACAGCGCCCATTCGGGCTGTGTGTTCTCGAGATCGAAGGAAGAGACCATCCGCGCCCGCGCCTTTTCGTCCGGCACCGAATTGAAGATCGGGTCGAACGGGAACAGCGGATCGTTCGGGAAATACATCTGCGTCACGAGGCGCGTGACAAAGGAATGGCCGAAGACCGAGAGGTGGATGTGCGCGGGCCGCCACGCATTGTGATGATTGCCCCAGGGATAAGCGCCCGGCTTGATGGTGACGAAGCGGTAGTAACCTGAGGCATCGCTCACGGTACGGCCGGCGCCCGTGAAATTTGGATCGAGCGGTGCCGGGTGCTGGTCACGGACATGGACATAGCGGCCGCAGGAATTGGCCTGCCAGATTTCGACCAGCGAGTTCGGCACGCCGCGGCCGTCCTCGTCGCGGACGTGGCCATGCACGATGATGCGCTCGCCGAGCGGCTCGCCACTGTGCTGGCGGGTCAGATCATTGTCGCCCTCGCGCACGGTCTCGTGGCCATAGACCGGGCCAGTCAGCTCCGACAGGGTGTGGCGCATCGGAATCAAGGGCTGGTGCGGCGCGCGCTTGATCGAGCTCTTGTACTCGGGAGACAGCGGCAGCGGATGCGCCTTGTTGCTGTCGACGGGATAGATGAACGTCATTGGCGAACTCCTCCCCGGCCGTTCAGGGGCCGGTCAACGCTCGACAATCATTATAGGACATAACTAATTTGGGGAAGCGGGTTTCGCAGCCCCTATTACTTGTTGTTCCGGGGCAGCCCGAGAGGGCTGAACCCGAAATCTCGAGATCCCGGGTTCGGTGCAAGCGCACCACGCCCGGGGATGACGAGATGCGCCGCGCCCCGTCAGTTCAATTTCTCGATCGCGACCGCGACGCCCTGGCCGACGCCGACGCACATGGTGGCAAGCGCGAGCTTGCCGCCGCGCTTTTCCATGCCATGCACGGCGGTGAGCGCGAGACGGGCGCCACTCATGCCGAGGGGATGGCCGAGCGCGATGGCGCCGCCATGCGGATTGACGAAGTCGGCGTCATCAGCCACGCCAAGCTGACGCATGCAGGCGATGCCCTGCGAGGCGAAGGCTTCATTCAGCTCGATCAAGTCGAAATCGCTGATCTTCTTGCCGAGTCGCTCCATCAGCTTGCGCGTCGCCGGCACGGGTCCAATGCCCATGATGCGCGGCGGCACGCCGGCCGAGGCGAGGCCGAGAATGCGCGCGCGGGGTGTCAGCCCGTGCTTCTTCACCGCAGCTTCGGATGCGAGGATCATCGCGGCGGCGCCGTCATTGACGCCGGAGGCGTTGCCGGCAGTGACCGTGCCGGGATTGCGCACGATCGGCTTCAGCTTGGCGAGCCCCTCCAGCGTGGTCTCGGGGCGCGGATGCTCGTCCTTGTCCACCGTGATAGGGCCGGCCTTGCCGCCGGCAATGGTGATCGGGGTGATCTCTTCCGCAAAATAGCCGGATGCAATCGCCGCGCCGGCACGCTGCTGCGAGCGGATCGCGAAGGCGTCCTGGTCGGCGCGCGAGACCTGGAATTCCTCGGCGACATTTTCGCCGGTCTCCGGCATCGCGTCGACGCCATACTGCGCCTTGAGCAGCGGATTGATGAAGCGCCAGCCGATCGTGGTGTCGAAGATCTCGGCCGAACGCGAGAACGCCTCCTGCGCCTTGCCCATGACGAAGGGGGCACGGGTCATGGATTCGACACCGCCGGCAATCGCAAGCTCGATCTCGCCGGAGCGGATGGCGCGCCCCGCGGCGCCGACCGCATCCAGCCCGGACGCGCAGAGCCGGTTCAGGGTCTGGCCCGGAACCGAATCCGGCAGGCCCGCCAGCAACAGCGCCATGCGTGCGACGTTGCGATTGTCCTCGCCGGCCTGATTGGCGCAGCCGAAGAAGACTTCGTCGACCTGGCCCCAGTCGAGATTGGGACGCTTGGCCATCAGCGCCTTGATCGGCGCGGCCGCCAGGTCGTCGGCGCGCACCTTGGCGAGCGAGCCGCCGAAACGGCCAATCGGGGTCCGCACGGCATCGCAAATAAAGACGTCACGCATCGCTGTTCTCCCTGAATGCCGCGGTTCGGCCCAATTTCTTCAATGAGGGCGGAGTTTTAGGAGGGCGCCCGCGGCAGGTCAATTGACGGTTTCGCGTGCGACTCGCAGGGGGCCAGCCGCCCGCAACGCATGCCGCGGTGCGGACAACGTGGAAAACCTCACCTGCCCGGCCAAAGCGATAGGACCGGGGAGCGAAATTTTGTAGGTTGCACCGCCCATGACAATGCAACAGCCAATACCTGTACCGCCTCCCGACGACACGCCCGCGCCGCAGGCGGAAGCTGCCGCGCGTGTCACGCCCATGATGGAACAGTACCTCGAGATCAAGGCGGCGCATCAGGGCTTGCTGCTGTTCTACCGGATGGGCGATTTCTACGAATTGTTCTTCGAGGACGCCGAAATTGCCTCGAAGACGCTCGGCATCGTCTTGACCAAGCGCGGCAAGCATCAGGGCGCGGATATCCCGATGTGCGGCGTGCCGGTCGAACGCTCCGAGGATTATCTGCACCGCCTGATATCAGCCGGCCACCGGGTCGCTGTCTGCGAGCAGACCGAGGATCCCGCTGCGGCCAAGGCGCGCGGGAACAAGAGCGTGGTGCGCCGCGGCGTGGTGCGGCTGGTCACGCCGGGCACGCTGACCGAGGACACGCTGTTGGACGCGCGTGCGAACAACTACCTGCTGGCGATCGCGCGCGCCCGCTCCTCCGCCGGTGGCGACCGCTTCGGCCTTGCCTGGATCGACATCTCGACCGCCGAATTCATGGTGACGGAGTGCGGCGGCGGCGAGCTCGCCGCCACGCTGGCGCGCATCAATCCGAACGAGGCGATCGTCACCGACGCGCTCTATAACGACAGCGAGCTCGGACAGATGTTGCGCGAGCTGCCGGCGGTAACGCCGCTGACCCGCGACGTGTTCGACGGCGCCACCGCCGAGAAGCGGCTGTGCGACTATTTCGCTGTCGCCACAATGGATGGGCTGGCGCAGCTCACGCGTCTGGAAGCCACCGCTGCGGCCGCCGCCGTCACCTACGTCGACCGCACCCAGGTCGGCAAGCATCCGCCGCTGCCGCCGCCGGCGCGCGAAGCCTCGGGCGCAACCATGGCGATCGATCCGGCCACCCGCGCCAATCTCGAATTGACGCGCACGCTCGCCGGCGAACGCCGCGGCTCGCTGCTCGACGCGATCGACTGCACGGTGACCTCGGCCGGTTCGCGGCTGCTGGCGCAGCGACTGGCGGCGCCACTGACCGATGCGCTGGCGATCGCGCGGCGGCTCGATGCTGTCGGAACCTTCGTTACCGATTCCGCCGCGCGCGAAGACATCCGCAGCATTTTGCGCGGCGCGCCCGACATGTCACGGGCGCTGGCCCGTCTCTCGGTTGGCCGCGGCGGACCGCGCGACCTCGCCGGCATCCGCGACGGCATCATCGCCGCCGACCAGGTGCTGACGCGGCTGTCCGAGCTCGACCAGCCGCCGCAGGAGATCGTGGCGGTGATGGCGGCGCTGCAAAAGCCATCTCGCGCGCTGGCGACCGAGTTTGCCGGCGCGCTCGATGAGCAACTGCCATTGATCAAGCGCGACGGCGGCTTCGTGCGCCAGGCTTACGAGCCTGCGCTCGACGAAGCCCGCAACCTGCGCGATGCTTCGCGCCTGGTGGTGGCCTCGATGCAAGCCCGCTACGCCGACCAAACCGGCGTGAAGGCCCTGAAGATCCGGCACAACAATGTGCTCGGCTATTTCGTCGAGGTGACCGCGCAGCACGGCGACAAGCTGATGTCGCCGCCGCTGAATGCGACCTTCATTCATCGCCAGACGCTGGCGGGCCAGGTGCGCTTCACGACCTCGGAGCTGGGCGAGATGGAGGCCAAGATCGCCAATGCCGGCGACCGCGCGCTCGGGCTCGAGCTCGAGATCTTCGAGCGGCTCTGCGCCAAGGCGCTCGAGATCAGCGAAGACTTGCGCGCCGCCGCGCACGGCTTTGCGCTGCTCGATGTCGCGACGTCGCTGGCCAAGCTGGCGGTCGACGAGAATTACGTGCGGCCCGAGGTCGACACCTCGCTCGGCTTTGCGATCGAAGCCGGCCGCCATCCCGTGGTGGAGCAGGCGCTCAAGCGCAATGGCGAGCCGTTCATCGCCAATGCCTGCGACCTCTCGCCGGCACCCGGACAGAAGTCAGGCCAGCTCTGGCTGCTCACCGGTCCGAATATGGCAGGTAAATCCACATTCCTGCGCCAGAACGCACTGATCGCCCTGATGGCGCAGATCGGCAGTTTTGTGCCGGCCGCGCGGGCGAGGATCGGCATCGTCGATCGCCTGTTCTCGCGGGTCGGCGCGGCCGACGATCTCGCCCGCGGCCGCTCCACCTTCATGGTGGAGATGGTCGAGACCGCGGCGATCCTGAATCAGGCCGGCGAGCGCGCACTCGTGATCCTCGACGAGATTGGCCGCGGCACCGCGACCTTCGACGGCCTCTCGATCGCCTGGGCCGCGATCGAGCATCTGCACGAGAGCAATCGCTGCCGCACGCTGTTCGCCACGCATTATCACGAGCTGACGGCGCTCTCGGCAAAACTGCCGCGCATGTTCAACGCCACCGTGCGCGTGAAGGAATGGCAGGGCAATGTCGTGTTCCTGCACGAGGTGCTGCCGGGCTCGGCCGATCGCTCCTACGGCATTCAGGTGGCCAAGCTCGCCGGCCTGCCACCGGCCGTGATCACGCGAGCCAAATCGGTGCTGGCCAAGCTGGAGGCCCAGGACCGCGGCCAGACCGCCCGCGCCCTCGCCGACGATCTGCCGCTGTTCGCCGTGCCCTCGCGCGCCGCGGCGGAGGCCGCGCCGCCGAGCGAAGCGGAGCTTCTCATGGAAGCGGTGAAGGCGTTACATCCCGACGAGATGTCGCCGCGCGAGGCGCTGGATGCGCTGTATGCGTTGAAGGCCAAGCTGCCGAAGCAATAAGCACGCCGCGACCGCAATCGTCATTGCGAGCGGAGCGAAGCAATCCATTCTCTCTCCCCGCGATCGTCTGGATGCTTCGTCGCCTCGATCCTTGCAACGACGAAGGTTAGTGCGCCAGCCGCTTCCTTCGTCCATTCCACCACAGCGTCAGGTTCCACACGATGCAGGTGGCGAGCCCCATGCTGAGGCCTATCGCGGAGCCGAAGTTTGCGGCGCCGACATGCATCACGGCAATCGCCATACCGAAGCCGAGCAAGCCCCAGGCAGAATTGGCAAGCACCGCGGCGGTCGGCGGGCCACCGATGCGCGGATGCAGGATCACCATCATGCTGGTGAAGACGATCGGGTAGAGCGCGATGACGCCGGAGACGCGCGGGCCGACCCAGCCCGAGGTGGAAACCACGATGGCGACGAGCGTCGCCACCAAAGCGGCGCGGAACGGAATGTCGTACCAGCGACGCGTCACTAACGGCATCTTCACATGGCGGTACTTAGCGAGCAGCGGAATGCAGATTCCGAAGGCAATCAGGTTCACGGCGAGTCCGGCCGTCAAGGTCCAGTCGAACAGGCGGATGATGGAGGCCAGCACGATCCACACGGCGATCGCGCTGCCGGCACTCACCAGCAGATTGTGCCGCTGCGCCAGCACGACATAGCAGAGGCCAAGCACGATCGTCGCCGCGTTGACGGGAAGGCTCGACAGCGCCCCTTGCGCGATGAAGGCGGCGTCATGGTCGAGCGCGAGAAAGACATAGGAAGGACCCGCTGAGATCGGTAGCGTCGCCACCAGCGCACCGATCACTGGGCCGGAACGTTCGGTGATGATCGACGCCGTCACGACGAACGCCGCCGCGATCGCCATGCGCAGGAGAAGGAAAAGGATGAGGTGGAGATCGGGGGACATCTAGCGCGGGATGATTTTTGTTGAGGCGAATTATCCGCGGGTTCGTTCACCTCTCCCGGAGGGAGAGGTCGATTTGCACAGCACATCGGGTGACGGCTTCAGGTCCCCACGAGAGAACGCCCCTCACCCGCGCCGTCGGCGCAACCTCTCCCAATGGAAATGGGCAGCTACATCCGCTGCATCGACACCGACACCTTCGGGCCGTTCTTGATGGTCTGATAGACCACGCAATAGCGCTCGGTGAGCTTCAGCAACAGATCGAGCTTATCCTGCGGCGCGTCGGTGTCGACCTCGAAGCGCAGCCGGATCTCGGCGAAGCCGACCGGGGTCTCCTTATCGACGCCGAGCGTGCCGCGGAAATCGAGATCACCCTCGGCATAGACGTTGCCGGTCTTCAAGGGCACCTCGATCGCGGTCGCAACCGATTTCAGCGTGACGCCGGCGCAGGCGACCAGCGCTTCCAGCAACATGTCGCCGGAGCACAGCTCGAGGCCGGAGCCGCCGGTGGCCGGATGCAGGCCGGCCATCGCAATGGCGCGTCCGGTCTCGACCTTGCAGGCGATGCCTTCGCTGTCGGTCGAACCCTTCGCCTTCAGCGTGATCAGCGCGGCCTTCGGATCAGTCTTGTAGCGCTCCTTGATCGGGGCCTGCATCCGGCGCAATTGGGCAGCGTCCATGTTCGTTCTCTCCCGGAAGATTGCCCCTCGATGTACCGGCTTGGAGACGAATTGTCACCACCACATGGCCTGACCGGGACCCTGGGTTGCGTCACGGTCGGGCACGCTGCGGTCGAGTGAACGGTCGAGTGACGTCAGCACACTTCGCTTGAAGTTCTCGAACAGCGGCGAATTGCGGTCGCGCGGCCGACCCAGATTGATCTCGATCCGATCGAACAATCGGCCGGGCCGCGGCCGCATCACCAGCACGCGATCGGCCAGCACGACAGCTTCGTCGACGTCATGTGTGACGAGCATCAAGGTCGGCCGCGTATCGGCCCAGAGGTCGAGCAGATGATCCTGAAGGTCGCGACGGGTGAAGGCGTCAAGCGCCGAGAACGGCTCATCGAGCAGCAGCACCTCCGGCTGCGGCACCAGTGCGCGTGCGATCGCGACGCGCTGCGCCTGCCCGCCGGAGAGCTCGCGCGGCCAGGCCTGCGCCTTCTCGGTGAGCCGGACGCGTTCGAGCGCGCGCGCCACCTTCTCGCGCCGCTCGGCTGCGGGCAGATCGGCAAGTCCGAAGCCGATATTGTCAGCGACGCTGAGCCAGGGCAAAAGCCGCGGCTCCTGGAAGATGATGCCGATCTTGGCATGCGGCGAGGCGATCGCCTCATCGTCGAGCGTCACCGTCCCGGAGCTGGCGCGATCGAGGCCGGCGATGGCGCGCAGCAATGTTGATTTGCCGCAGCCGGAGCCGCCGATGATGGCGACGATCTCGCCTTGGTGGATCTCGGCGGAGAAGCGCGCCAGCGCCTCTACGCCGTTGGGATAGGTCTTGCTGACCCGGTGGAGCGCCAGCATCGCGTCACGCTCCCTTCGCGCGTCCGAAGGCATCCTGCCAGCGCAGGAAGGGCGCGGCCGCGACTTCGATCAGCCAGTCCGTGAGCTTGCCGAGAATGGCGAAGATCACGATGGCCGCGAGGATCTGTGCGGGCTTGCCAAGCTGCTGGCCGTCGAGCAGGAGGTAGCCTAGGCCTTCGGAGGCGCCGATCAGCTCGGCCGCCACCACGAACATCCAGCCCAGACCGAGGCCAACGCGCAATGACACGACATAGGCCGGCAGCACCGCGGGCAACAGGATGCGCCGGATCATGGCGGGCCCTGAGAGGCGGAAGGTGCGGCCGACCTCGACGATCTTGCGGTCGACCGCGAGGATCGCGCCCATCACGCCGAGATAGACCGGAAAGAACACGCCGACCGCGATCAGCGCGATCTTCGAGGTCTCGAAGATGCCGAGCCAGAGAATGAACAGCGGCACCCAGGCCAGTGAAGGGATCGCGCGCAGCGCCTGCACGGTCGGATCGAGCAGCCGCCGCGCCAGCGACCAATAGCCGGAGATGGCGCCTAACAGTGTGCCCGCGACCACGCCGAAGGCGAAGCCGAGAGCGACCCGCCACAGCGTCGCTGTGATGTGGCGCACCAGCTCGCCGGAGCGGGCGAGCTCGGTGATGTTGGCAAACACGCGCGAGGGCGGGGGCACCAGCCGTCCGTTGGACCAGCCGACCCAGACCACGAGCTCCCAGCCAAGCGCCAACGTCAGCGGCAGCAGCACACCCAGCACCGGCCGCGCGTAGCGGACGATGCGCGAAGGCGCAGCCGCGGTTTCGGCTGGCTCCGAGGATTGTTGCAGGACTGGCGCGTCGGAGATCATGGCCATAGCAAGCGCGTCTGGTCGGGGAATGCAAGGAGCCTCAATTCGTCGGCAGCGGAACCTGGTCGTCGATCAGGGCATCCAGCGTCGCCTTGACGTCGACCTTGGCGTCGACGACGCCTGCCTGCTGGAGCGCGAGACCCGCGGCGAGGATCGATTCGCGCTGGGGCGCGCCGATGCGGCTGTGGGTGAGCTCGGTGCGCTCCTTGAGCTGCTTGTCCACGACCGCCTCGGGCAGTTTTGTGACCGCGATGAAAGTCTTCTTCAGCTCGTCGTAATTCGCCAGCGAGTATTTCCGCGCTTCCTCGTAAACCGCGAGGACGCGGCGAGCAGTGTCCGGATAATCCTTCAGGAACTGCTCCCGCACATTGAGGATGCCCCAGGTATTGGCATCGGCCTTGCGGTAAAACAGCTTTGCGCCCTCTTCGACCTCGGCCTGCGCCATCATCGGATCGAGGCCAGCCCAAGCATCGACGTCGCCGCGGACCAGCGCGGTCTTGCCGTCGGCGTGCTGGAGCAGCACCGGCGTGATGTCCTTTTCCGTGAGACCCGCGCCAAGCAGTGCGCGAACCAGGAAGATGTGCGGATCAGTGCCGCGCGTCACCGCAACGCGCTTGCCCTTGAGATCGGCAACGCCAGCGATCTTGGAATCCTTTGATGTCACCAGCGCCGTCCATTCGGGACGCGAATAGACATAGATCGACTTGATCGGATTGCCGTTGATGCGGGCGACCAGCGCGGCGGAGCCCGCGGTCGAGCCGAAATCGATCGAGCCGGCGTTAAGGAATTCGAGCGCCTTGTTCGAGCCGGCCGACTGCACCCAGGTGATCGTGACCCCGTCCTTGGCGAACTCTTTCTCCAGCAGTCCCTTCTGCTTCAGGACCATCGACACCGGATTGTAGGTCGCCCAGTCGATGCGGATCTCCTTGAGCGGATCCGCCGCTCGTGCCGCAGGGGTCAATGCGAGCGCTACGGCTCCTGCCAACAGAATGCGTCGTGTAATCCTGGCCATGCCCAGCTCCTCCAAAATTTCATTGTTTTTCAAGGAGTTATTTCTAGAGGTCAACGAGAAAATCCGTCCCTTGCAGGCGCGCAGCCCGAGAACAGATTTACCCAAAGCCGCAGCTTTCCAGCATGGAACGACTATTGCCAGAGAATCGCGGGTGACAGCGCCTGCCGCCTCTTATATCCGGTGAGACATGGACAGCGTCGCGACTGAGCAGAAGCCCGAAACGGATGACCGCTTCGACAGCGCGCGGATCACCGCCGCGGTCGATGCGCTCGCCGAAAAGCACGAGGGCCGCGAGGACGCGTTCCGCACCGCCATGGCGCAATTGCTCAAGGCCGAGTTGATCGCGGCGCGCGCCGCCGCACAGGCGATCCTGCTCAGGGACCGCCACGGAAGGCGCTGCGCCGAGCGACTGTGCCACGTCCAGGACGAGATCATCCGCATCCTGTATTCGGCCGCGACCCGGCATCTCTACCGCTCACCAATCCCGAGCGGCGCCGAGCGCATGGCGGTGGTGGCGACCGGCGGCTATGGCCGCGGGCTGATGGCGCCGGAATCCGACATCGATCTGCTGTTCATCCTGCCCTACAAGCAGACCGCCTGGGGCGAGCAGGTCGCTGAAGCCATCCTCTACTGCCTCTGGGACATGGGACTGAAGGTCGGCCACGCCACGCGCTCGGTCGACGAGTCGATCCGGCAGGCGCGCGGCGACATGACGATCCGCACCGCGATCCTGGAGACGCGCTTCCTGACCGGCGACAAGCCGCTCTATGACGAATTGGTCGAGCGCTTCGACAAGGAGGTGGTGCAGGGCACCGCGTCCGAATTCGTCACCGCAAAACTCGCCGAGCGCGAGGAGCGGCATCGCCGCGGCGGCCAGTCGCGCTATCTTGTCGAACCGAATGTCAAGGACGGTAAGGGCGCCCTGCGCGACCTGCACACGCTGTTCTGGATCGCAAAATACGTCTATCGCGTCCGCGACACCGACGAGCTGGTCGAGCGCGGCGTGTTCGACGCGCAGGAATATCGCAGCTTCCGCCGCTGCGCCGATTTCCTCTGGTCGGTGCGCTGCAATCTGCATTTCTACTGCAATCGCGCCGAAGAGCGCCTCTCCTTCGACCTCCAGCGCGAGATCGCGGTCAGGCTCGGCTACACCTCGCATCCCGGCATGCAGGACGTCGAGCGCTTCATGAAACACTACTTCCTGGTCGCCAAGGAAGTCGGCAACCTCACCGCCATTCTCTGCGCCAAGCTCGAGGACCAGCAGGCCAAGCCCGCGCCGGTGCTGAGCCGGATGATGGCGCGGCTGCGGCCCAGCACCGTGAAGCGGCGCGTGCCTGACAGCGACGATTTCATCGTCGACAACAATCGCATCAACATCGCCGCGCCCGACGTCTTCAAGCACGATCCGGTCAATCTGATCCGCATTTTCCGCCTGGCGCAGAAGAACAACCTCGCCTTCCATCCGGATGCGATGCGCGGTGTGACGCGCTCGCTGGGCCTGATCAACGCGCAACTGCGCGAGAATCCCGAGGCCAACCGGCTGTTCATGGAGATCCTCATCTCCGACAATGCCGAGATCGTGCTGCGGCGGATGAACGAGACCGGCGTGCTCGGCCACTTCATTCGCGCCTTCGGCAAGATCGTCTCGATGATGCAGTTCAACATGTATCATCACTACACCGTCGACGAGCACCTGATCCGCTGCATCGGCTTCCTTCAGGACATCGAGCGCGGCGGCATCGAGGAGTTCGTGCTGGCCAGCGACCTGTTCCGCAAGATCAGGCCCGAGCACCGGCCTGTCATCTACATCGCGACGCTGCTGCACGACGTCGCCAAGGGCCGCCTCGAGGATCACTCCATTGCCGGCGCCAAGGTGGCGCGGCGGCTGTGCCCCCGGCTCGGCTTCAGCCCGGCCGATACCGAGCTCGTGGCCTGGCTGATCGAGGAGCATCTGACGATGTCCACGGTCGCGCAGTCGCGCGACCTCTCGGACCGCAAGACGATCGAGAATTTCGCCGCCGTGGTGCAGTCGGTTGAGCAGATGAAGCTGTTGACCATCCTGACAACCGCCGATATCCGCGGCGTCGGCCCGGGCGTGTGGAACGGCTGGAAGGCGCAGCTGCTGCGCTCGCTCTATTACGAGACCGAGCCGGTGCTCACCGGCGGCTTCTCGGAAGTCGACCGCGGAAAGCGCCTCGCCGTTGCGCACGCCGAATTCCGCATGGCCTTCGCCGAATGGCCGGCTGACGAGCTCGATGCCTATATCGGCCGGCACTATCCGGCCTATTGGCTCAAGGTCGAGCTGCCGCGAAAAATCCGCCATGCCCGCTTCGTCCGCTCCAGCGAGCAGGCCGGCCACAAACTCGCGATCAATGTCGGCTTCGACGAGATGCGTGGCGTCACCGAACTCACGATTTTCGCCGCCGACCATCCCTGGCTGCTCTCGATCATCGCCGGAGCCTGCGCCTCGGCCGGCGCCAACATCGTCGACGCCCAGATCTACACCACCACCGACGGCCGTGCGCTCGACACGATCTCGATCTCGCGGGAGTATGACCGCGACGAGGACGAGGGACGGCGCGCCACCCGGATCGGCGAGATGATCGAGGACGTGCTGGAAGGCAAGCTGCGCCTGCCGGAAGTGGTGGCGCGGCGCACCGTGCGCAGCAAGGCGAAGCCGTTCGTGATCGAGCCGGAAGTGACCATCAACAACCAATGGTCCGACCGCTACACCGTGATCGAGGTCTCCGGCCTCGACCGGCCCGGCCTGCTCTACGAGCTGACCACCGCGATCTCGAAGCTCAACCTCAACATCGCCTCGGCCCATGTCGCGACGTTCGGCGAGCGCGCGCGCGATGTGTTCTACGTCACCGACCTTCTGGGCGCACAGATCAACGCGCCGACCCGCCAGGCCGCGATCAAGAGCGCGCTGACCCATGTGATGGCCGGCGACAAGGCGGTGCAGCCGGCGGCGTGATCTCGTCTGTCGTTCCGGGGTGCCGCGGAATGACGAAAAGAAGAGACCTAAAGCTCCACCCCCTCGTGCCGCAGCAGCCAGCGCTTGCGCTCCAGCCCACCGCCGTATTTCACCAGCGACCCATCGGCGCCGATCAGGCGATGACACGGCAGCACCACACTGATCGGATTGGAGCCGTTGGCATGGCCAACGGCGCGAATGGCTTTGGGCATGCCTATCTTTGCCGCGAGTGCGCCGTAGCTCATCGCGGTCCCGGCGGGAATCCGCGCAAGTGCGGTCCAGACCTTCTGCTGGAACGACGTGCCGGCGGTGCGCCATGCGATGCACGAGAGCTGGCCAAGATCGCCTTCAAAATAGCCCGACAGCGCAGCCCGCATCTGCGTCGGCGCAGGCTGATTGCTCAGATCCACCACCCCATAATGCAGGCGCAACAGCTCGCGCATGCGGTGCTCGTAATCCGCCCAGTCGAGCGCGCGCAAGGCGCCATCGGCATCGGTGACGAGCAGGGCGATCCCGATCGGCGTCACCAGGCGATCGAGACCAAAGCGTTCAGGCGTTTTGGTTGGTCCAGCGGGCATTGCGGCACCATTGCATCGAAACACGCCGCCGGACTTGCCACGCCGGCCGTACTAACGTCCACCCGAAAGCTGACGCTTGGGGGGGCTCAACCTGATTTTGATTGCCAACCTCTGCGCTCTCGTCCACGGCAATCCCGCCTTAGCGTTCCAGACCAAGCCGTGCGTGATCGCGGCCGGCGGCGGTTGCGCTAGTGGCATTGTTCCTGGCCTAGTTTTTAGCGTGAGACGCTACGGCGCAGCGCCGTGATCCTTGCGCGGCGGCGAACGTTCCTCCACAATCTTCGGCAGCGATGGCGACCGTTGCATCAACGGACAAAGACCATCGATCGAAAATTCCGTCAGGAGGAACGAACCAACATGGACAATCGCAGAGCCTTCCTAGCTGCCACGGCGGCGCTCGCCTTCGCATTCTCCGCAAGCCAAGCCCTCGCCCAGAAGAAATACGACACCGGCGCGAGCGACACCGAGATCAAGATCGGCCAGACCGTTCCGTTCTCCGGTGCCTACTCGGTCTACGCCAATATCGGCAAGACCCAGGCCGCCTATTTCAAGATGATCAACGATCAGGGCGGCATCAACGGCCGCAAGATCAATCTGATCCAGTATGACGATGCCTATTCGCCGCCGAAGACGGTCGAGCAGGTGCGCAAGCTGGTCGAAGGCGACGAGGTGCTGTTCACCTTCCAGCTGATCGGCACCGCAGCCAATGCCGCCGTGCAAAAATATCTCAACGGCAAGAAGGTGCCGCAACTGCTGGCGTCCACCGGCGCCGCGCGCTTCAACGATCCGCAGAACTTTCCCTGGACCATTGCCTACAATCCGAACTACGTGTCCGAAGGAAGGATCTACGCCAAGTACATTCTCGCCAACCACCCCAACGCCAAGATCGGCGTGCTCTACCAGAACGACGACATGGGCCGCGACTATCTCGCGGGCCTCAAGAGCGGCCTGGGTGACAAGGCCGCCAGCATGATCGTCGGCGAGGTCTCCTACGAGGTCACCGATCCGACCGTTGACTCCCAGGTGGTCAAGCTGAAGTCGATGGGCGTCGACCTGTTCTATGACGCCTCGACGCCGAAATTCGCGGCGCAGGCGATCAAGAAGCTCGCCGACCTCGGCTGGTCTCCGGTGCATATCCTCGACATCAATGCGAGCCCGGTGTCGGCGACGCTGAAGCCGGCCGGCCTCGATATTTCCAAGGGCATCATCTCGACCAATTACGGCAAGGACCCCGGCGATCCCCAGTGGAAGGACGATCCGGGTGTGAAGGCCTTCTTCGCTTTCATGGACAAGTATTTCCCGGAAGGCGACAAGCTCAACACCGTGAACACCTATGCCTATTCGGTGGCGGAGCTCCTGGTCCAGGTGCTGAAGCAATGCGGCGACGACCTGACGCGTGAGAACGTCATGAAGCAGGTCGCCAACATCAAGGGCTATACGCCGAGCCTGGCGCTGCCCGGCATCAAGATCACCACCGGTCCCAACGACTACCGCGTCAACAAGCAGATGCAGATGATGAAATTCAACGGCGAACGCTGGGAGCTGTTCGGGCCGGTCATCGAGGACACGGGGCCGTCGGGCTAGGCTAAACGGTCATTCCGGGATGGCGCGCAAGCGCCAGACCCGGAATGTCGAGATTCTCAGGTGCGCAAGTGCGCACCATCATTCGATGCATTCGCATCGCCCCGGAATGACGGGGCCTACTCCGGTATCTCCCCAAAATTCTTCCCCACCGGCAACACCGCGTGTCGGATCAGGCGCGAATCCTCCACCGCTGCCTGCCTATGCTTCACGGCCTCGCGATAGACGGGATCGCGGATCATCTCGACGAAGGCTGAGACGCTCGGATATTCGGCGATGAAGCAATGGTCCCAGCGCTCCTCCTGGGGACCGATCAGCATCAGCTCGAATTTGCCTTGCCAGACGATGCGGCCGCCGAGGCGTTCGAACACCGGGCCGCTCTCGCGGCCATAGGCCGCATAGGCTTCGGCGCCGCTCGCCTTGCGGCCGTCCGGATAGGCTGCCTCTTTGCGTAGCCGCACCAGATTGAGCATGTGGATCGGGCCCGGGCGGTCGTTCTCCCGGAAATGCGCGAAGATCTCCTTGGTCGGATCGATATGGCCCATGCGAGTTTCCTTTTTCTTGATGCGAGCGATCCTAGCTCTGGCGCTCCAGAAGCGGAACTGCGGCCGGCGAATGCCGCACCTCCTAATTGCGCGTTAAGTTCTGGGTAACCGGGCCTTAAACAGCGACCGCTAGCGTGCGGCGGGGTGGGCTGACCGGGCGTTTGGCGTATGGCGTGGGGAAAGAAGAAGGGTGGGCGGAAGGAGCCGCTATTCGGCTTGCCTGCGGCGCTCGCCGACCTGCGCCTGACCGCGGCGGACCGCATTCCCGGTGGCGACGACAAGCCGAAGAAATCAGCGAAATCATCCGCCAAGCGCAAGAGCGACGATGCCGGCGACGAGCCGCCGCGCGAGCGCAAGGTATCGGCCGGCCCCGGCAGCGCCAAGCGACGGGCAAAGTCGCGCGGAGGCTTCAGCCTCGGCCGTCTGGTCTATTGGAGCGCGGTGCTGAGCTTGTGGGGCGTGATCGCCGTGATCGGCGTCGTGATCTATGTTGGCGCCCATCTGCCGCCGATCCAGTCGCTGGAAATCCCTAAGCGCCCGCCGACGATCCAGATCGTCGGCATCGACGGCAGCATGCTGGCGCAGCGCGGCGAGATGGCCGGCGCCAACGTCGCGCTGAAAGACCTGCCGCCCTATCTGCCCAAGGCGTTCATCGCCATCGAGGACCGCCGCTTCTATTCCCATTTCGGCATCGACCCGGTCGGCATCCTGCGCGCCCTCGTCACCAACGTGCTCCATCGCGGCGTCTCGCAGGGCGGCTCGACGCTGACGCAGCAGCTCGCCAAAAACCTGTTCCTGACCCAGGAGCGAACCATGCAGCGCAAGCTGCAGGAGGCGGAGCTCGCGATCTGGCTGGAGCGCAAGCATTCCAAGAACGAGATTTTGGAGCTCTACCTCAACCGCGTCTATTTCGGCTCCGGCGCTTATGGGGTCGAGGCCGCGGCGCAGCGCTATTTCGGCAAGTCGGCCAAGAACGTGACGATCGCCGAAGCCGCGATGCTGGCGGGCCTCGTCAAATCGCCCTCGCGTCTTGCGCCGAATCGCAATCCCGAGGGCGCGGAAGCGCGCGCACAAATCGTTCTCGCGGCGATGGCGGATGCGAAATTCATCACCGACGCGCAAGCCAAGGCCTCGATCGGCCATCCCTCCTATAACGTGAAGCCGGTCGGCGCCGGAACGGTCAATTACGTCGCCGACTGGATCGGCGAGGTGCTGGACGATCTCGTCGGCCAGATCGACGAGAGCATCAAGGTTGAAACCACGATCGATCCGAAGCTGCAGAGCGTGGCGGAAGCCGCCATCATCGACGAGCTCGCGGCCAAGAGCGTGAAGTTCAACGTCAGCCAGGGTGCGCTGGTGGCGATGACGCCTGACGGCGCGGTACGCGCCATGGTCGGCGGACGGAACTATTCCGAGAGCCAGTACAACCGCGCGGTCACCGCAAAGCGCCAGCCGGGCTCCTCGTTCAAGCCGTTCGTGTACCTGACGGCGCTCGAGCAGGGGCTGACGCCGGATACCGTTCGCCAGGACGCCCCGATCGAGGTCAAGGGCTGGAGGCCTGAGAACTACACCCACGAATATTTCGGCGCGGTGACGCTGACGCAGGCGCTGGCGATGTCGCTCAACACGGTCGCGATCCGCCTTGGCCTCGAGGTCGGACCGAAGAACGTGGTGCGCACGGCGCACCGGCTCGGCATCTCCTCGAAGCTCGAGCCGAACGCCTCGATCGCGCTCGGAACATCGGAAGTCTCTGTCGTCGAGTTGGTCGGCGCCTATGCGCCGTTCGCCAATGGCGGCCTCGCGGTGGCGCCGCATGTCGTGACGCGGATCAAGACGCTCGGCGGCAAGCTGCTCTACATGCGCCAGCCGGACGAGCGCAACCAGGTGATCGACCCGCGCTATGTCGGCATGATGAACACGATGATGCGGGAGACCTTGATCAACGGCACCGCCAAGAAGGCCGAGATCCCGGGCTGGCCGGCGGCCGGCAAGACTGGCACCAGCCAGGATTACCGCGACGCCTGGTTCATCGGCTACACCGCCAACCTCGTCACCGGCGTCTGGCTCGGCAATGACGACAACTCGCCGACCAAGAAGGCCACCGGCGGCGGGCTGCCGGTGGAAGTCTGGACGCGCTTCATGCGCACGGCACATGAGGGTGTGCCGGTGGCCGCCTTGCCGAGCTCACCAGGCGGCTGGGGCCTTTCGAACCTTGCGCAGGCCGCCTCGCAAGTCTCCCCGCCGACAGCGGCCGGACCTGCACCGACGAACAATGGCGGCTATCGCCCGCCGCCTCCCACGCGCGCCAATGTACGCCCCGAGGCGGCGGCAGGGCTCGACGGCTGGTTGATGGACCGGCTGTTCGGCGGGACCAGGTAGATTCGGGTTGAGGTCCTGAGCGCATCAAAACAAAACTGCGAAAACAACCCCATGCACAGTAGCCGGTGATAGAGGAATCAACGGCTTACGCGGATCGCAAAACAGCTGACGCTGGCGGCAAGACCATTTGACACGTCGGGGCAAAACAGCAGCGTTCGACGGAGGCCGATGATGGCTGGGCGGTGAATCCAGCGCGCCGCAGCCTCTCGACCAAACAATCACTGCCTCTCGAATACCGGATCGCCCGCTCCAGTGCGCAAGCGCCGACAAGGCCGACAATGACACCTTCCAGCAAAAGCAGGGCCTAATCCTCGACCCCATACCGGTGCAGATCATTCCCGCACGTGTCGAGCCACTTCTTGGCGCGTTCCATCGACGGGCAGATCTTACCGCAGACGCGCCAGAACCGCGCCGAGTGGTTCATCTCGACGAGATGGGCGACCTCGTGGGCGGCGAGGTAGTCGAGCACGAAGGGCGGTGCGAGGATCAGCCGCCAGGAGAACGACAGCGAGCCCGCCGAGGTGCAGGAGCCCCAGCGGCTGGACTGGTCGCGGATCGAGAGCCGCTTGACCCTGACGCCAAGCTCGGCCGCGTAGGCCTCGGCTGAGCGCTGGAGATCGCGGCGCGCCTCACGCTTGAGGAAGTCGCTGACGCGGCGGTCGACATGCTCGAGACCACCGGCGACGCAGAGAATGCGTTCGCCGGACTCGCGCATCTCGGTCCACACCGTGCCGCGCTGGCCGGCGCGATGAACGATGCGATGGGGCGTGCCGCGCAACGGTATCACCGTGCCTGGCTGGAACGGAGCCGCCTTCGGCAACCGGCCGAGGCGTGCGGCGATCCAAGCGCCGTGACGCTGCGCGAAGTCTTTTGCTTCGGCGAGCGTGCCGCGCGGCGGCATGGTGAGGATGGCTTCGCGATCGCTCGGATGGATTCTGAGCGTATAGCGTCGCGCGCGTCTGTGGCGGCGCAGCCGGATCGCAAAAAATTGCGAGCCGTGGGTGATGACGAGGGTCTTTGGTTCGTGGGGCCGCCGATAAAGGAGCGCGCGAGTGGCCATGTCTGTCAGTCCGGGGGGCAGGAGGGCGCCCCGATTCTGCCATAACCGCCGCCATGGGAAGCGCTCGGCGCAAAAACAAATCATTTGCCCAATATACAGCGGTCAGGCGTCCGGGAGACCCTACAGACTGGGGTTGGAACCATCAATTTTCCTCCCCGCTGGACGCATGCGGCACCCCCAAGGGGTGAGTAGCGACTCACTCCTTTGAGGTTACCTTAATACCGCGAATCTGGACGGAACCGCCCGCTCCAAAAGGCCCCGGCAGGGCAGGAATTTTCGACGGGAAAGCCGAAATACGCGACTATTCGGCCGCGAGCGCCTGCAGCGAGGTCGGATTCGCCGCCGACACCATGAAATCATGGATCCGCGGCACGATTTCCGACTTGAAACGCGAGCCGTTGAACACGCCGTAATGCCCGACGCCCTTCTGGACGTAATGAACGCGGCGATGATCGGGAATCCCGCTGCACAAAGTGTGCGTTGCTTCGGTCTGACCGAGGCCGGAGATATCGTCCTTCTCGCCTTCGACCGTCATCAAGGCCACGCGCGTGATCCTGGAAGGATCGACGCGTGTTCCGCGATGGGTCATCTCGCCCTTCGGCAGTGCGTGCTTCACGAACACGGTGTCGACGGTTTGCAGATAATACTCCGCGGAGAGATCCATGACTGCGAGATATTCGTCGTAGAATTCGCGATGCTTGTCGACGAGATCGCCGTCGCCTTTCACCAGATTGGCGAAGAGCTGCTTGTGGGCATCCATATGCCGGTCGAGATTCATGCTGATGAAGCCGTTGAGCTGCAAGAATCCCGGATAGACATCGCGCATCATGCCCGGATGCGGGAACGGCACCTTGGTGATGACGTGGTTGCGGAACCAGTCGATGCCGCGCTCCTGGGCGAGGTTGTTCACCGCGGTCGGATTGCGGCGGGTATCGATCGGCCCGCCCATCAGCGTCATCGAGGTCGGCACAAAGGGATCACGCCGTGCTTCCATGATCGAGACGGCGGCGACGACGGGGACGGAGGGCTGGCACACCGCCATAACGTGGGTGTTGCCGCCGAGAACGTGCAGCATCTCGATGACATAGTCGATGTAGTCGTCGAGATCGAAGCGGCCCTCGCTGAGCGGCACCATGCGGGCATCGGCCCAATCGGTGATGTAGACCTCATGCGCGGGCAGAAAGGCCTCGACCGTACCGCGCAGCAGCGTCGCATAATGGCCGGACATCGGTGCCACGATCAGCACGCGCGGCTGCGGACTGCGCAAGGGGCGAGCGAACTTGCGATCGAAATAGAGCAGCTTGCAGAACGGCTTTTCCCAGACCGAACGGATCTCGACGGGGACGCGGATGCCATTGACCTCGGTGTCGTTGAGGCCCCATTCCGGCTTGCCGTAGCGGCGCGTGGTGCGCTCGAACAATTCGCAGGCCGCGGCGACCGACTTGCCGACCTCGGTACGCGCCCAGGGATTGAGAGGATTCTGAAACAGGAGCTTGGTCGCATCGGTGACCGCGCGCGCCGGATTGAGAGAGGCTTGCGCCATCTCGTACATCCAGTACATCGGCGTCGTCAGGACCGGACTGCCTTCAGCCGCCAGGGGCGGCGCGCCGCCAAACTCACCAATAGGCATCGCTCATATCCCTCTTCGCATCGCAGCATACTGCCGAATGCGCAATATTGCGTCAATGCATGGTTCCGTACATCTACGTAGCGGAAGCGCCAAAACCAGCATGAATCCACGGGAAAGTGACGTTATTCGCCAGCCGAGAGCAGCGAACCGTGCTTCCTGGCGCTTCGCAATAGGGCAAGGAATGCCCCAAAAGATGCGACCAGCAGCACTGCGTTGATGGCCAACGCCTCCAGCATCAGATCGGTCCTAAAGGTTTGCTCGATCAGGAGCGCGCGCATTCCCTCGAAGGCATAGGTCGGGGGCAACGCCCAGGCGACGTATTGCAGCCAGGCAGGCAGCACACTGACGGGATAGTAGACGCAGGCGAGCGGCAGGATTGCGAACATCAAGGTCCAGACGATGCTCTCGGCGCCGAGGCCATTTCGCAGCACCAGGCCCGAGACGAAGATGCCGACCGACCAGCTCGTGAAGATCAGATTGCAGAAGAAGGCGATCAGTGGCAGGCCGAGGGCATAAACATTGAAGTGAAACAGGAACAGCGCGAGCAGCGTCATCGGAATGATCCCGATCGCGAGCCGGATCAGGCTCATCACCATCAGCGACAGCAGAAATTCGATCGGCCTCAAGGGGCTCATCATGAGGTTGCCGATGTTGCGTGCCCACATCTCTTCGAGGAACGAGATGGAGAAGCCGAGTTGCCCACGGAACAGAATGTCCCAGAGGATAACGGCGCCGATCAGCGTGCCGCCGGCGCGCGCGAAGAAATTGGCATTCTCGGCGATATAGAGCTGGAGGAAGCCCCAGGTGATGACTTGCAGCGCCGGCCAATACAAGAGCTCGAGCAGCCGCGGCCAGGACGACATCAGCAGATACCAATAGCGCAGGATCATCGCGCCGATGCGATGGGCGGAGATGCCGCGGCGGAGCGAGAGCTGGCTCATGGCGCCCTCCCGCATAGCGATGGAAATGCCGCGCACGATCTATCCAAGACGTCATTGCGAGGAGCTCGCGACAAAATTGTGTAGCAATTTTGCGCTGATGCGACGAAGCAATCCAGACTCCTTCTGCAGAAAGATTCTGGATCGCTTCGCTTCGCTCGCAGTGACGAAAGGAGCACCCGCTGCCTTCTCACTCTCACTTCGCCGCCTCCTTCGCACCGTTCACCCGCCCGCGTGCGACGTCCAAAAACACCTCCTCCAGCGTGGTGCGGTTGTAGCGGGCCATGATCGCCTCAGGCGTGTCGTCGTCCTCGATGCGGCCGCGCTTCATGATGATGACGCGATCGCAGAGCCGCTCGACCTCGAGCATGTTGTGCGAGGCCAACAGGATGGTGGCGTGGTGCTGCCTGCGATAGCGCTCCAGATGCGCCCGCACCCAATCGGCGGTGTCAGGATCGAGCGAGGCGGTCGGCTCGTCCAGCAAGAGCAGCTCGGGTTGGTTGATCAGCGCTTTCGCGAGCGCGACGCGGGTCTTCTGCCCGGCGGAGAGCTTGCCGTTGGCGCGATCGATGAAATCGCTGAGGTCGAGATCATCGGCGAGCTCGGCGATGCGCTCGGACAGGTTCTTCACCGCGTAGAGCTTGCCGAAGATGGTGAGGTTCTGTCGCACCGTGAGCCGCATCGGCATGTCGACATAGGGGCTCTCGAAATTCATCCGCCCCAGCACGGACGCGCTCTCCTCAGGCATCCTTCGCCCGAGCACCTGCACACGGCCGGAGGTCGGCAGCACCAGGCCCATGATCATCGCAATGGTCGTGGTCTTGCCGGCGCCGTTGCCGCCAAGCAGCCCGGTGATGCTGCCGCGCGGCAACGAAAAGGAGATATCGTCGACGGCGCGGGTCTGCTTGTAGACCTTGACGAGATGATCGACCGCAATCGCCGCAGGTGCGCTGCGATCCGCGACAGTCGGCCGACTTGAAGCCTTGTCATTCTCAGTCATGCTGGCCGTTCTTCTGCTATTGCAGCCGATAGCGCAAGGCTTGTAATTCCTGGGTGGTTCCGTGAGCCCAGCGCTTGTGATCGAGAAGGCACCGCCACATTGGCCGACATGACCGAAATTGCCGATTCCGGCTTTCGCCACGCGCAGCGGCATATCCGCCTGGACACGATCCTGCGGCTGCGCTGGCTCGCGGTGCTGGGGCAGCTCGCCGCGATCTTCATCGTGGCGCAGGGGCTGGAATTCAACGTCGAGATCGTCCCCTGCGTCAGCATCATCTTCCTGTCGGCAGCACTCAACCTGGCGCTCCAGACGGTGGCCAATCCAATGCAGCGGTTGGAGCCGATGCAGGCGGCCGGACTGCTGGCACTCAACATCGTGGAATTGGCTGGGCTTTTGTTCTTCACCGGCGGCCTCCAGAACCCGTTCTCGTTCCTGTTCCTCGCACCCGTGCTGATCTCGGCCACGGCGCTGCCCGCCCGCTTCACCTTTGGCCTCGGCCTGCTTGCCGTTGCCTGCGCCTCGATCCTGTTCTTCTTTCATCTGCCGCTGCCCTGGGATTCCGATGATCCCCTGGTGCTGCCGCCGATCTATCTCATCGGCGTCTGGCTCTCGATCGCGCTCGCGATCGGCGTCACCAGCCTCTACTCCTTCCAGGTGACCGAGGAGGCGCGCAAGCTCGCGGACGCGCTGGCTGCAACCGAGCTCGTGCTGACGCGCGAGCAGCATCTGACCCAGCTCGACGGATTAGCTGCCGCAGCCGCGCATGAGCTCGGCACGCCGCTCGCGACCATCTTCCTGATCTCGCGCGAATTGGAAAAGACGGTGAACGATCCGACCATCGCCGCCGACCTGAAAACCCTGCGCGAGCAGACCCAGCGCTGCCGCGACATATTGAGCAAGATCACGCAGCTGTCCTCCACCGGCGCGCCGTTCGACCGCATGAAGCTGTCGGAGCTGATCGAGGAGGTGGTTGCGCCACATCGCGACTTCGGTGTCGAGATCAAGGTGCGGATCGCGGTGGCCGTCGCGGCCGAGCCGGTCGGCTCACGCAACCCCGCGATCCTCTATGGCATCGGCAACATCGTCGAGAACGCAGTCGATTTCGCTCGCACCACCGTTGAGGTGAACGCCTGGTGGAACAAGGACCATATCGAACTCGTGATCTCCGACGACGGTCCCGGCATCCCGCCCGACATCCTCAACCGGATCGGTGAGCCCTATCTGTCGCGGCGGCGCACCCAGGATGAAGGCGGCGGCGAGCGGCGCGGCCTCGGTCTCGGCGTGTTCATCGCGCGCACACTGCTCGAACGCACCGGCGCCAAGGTCTCCTTTACCAACCGGACCTTTCCGGATCACGGCGCGGTGGTCCAGATCAATTGGCCGCGAGAGCGTTTTGAGGCTATCGAGACGCTTGAAGAAACAATAGGATAGGCCGCGACCTTGCGTCGCACAACGGGGCCGATCGACTATTGGCCGCCTTGGCACCGAACGATTGCGACGCCATATGTCAATGCGCTGGAGAGAGGACAACACCTTGAACGCCATCGCCGAACTGAACGAACAGACCGACCGCTCGCTTCTCATCGTGGAGGACGACAAGCCGTTTCTGGAGCGGCTGTCGCGCGCGATGGAGACGCGGGGCTTTGCCGTGACATCCTGCGACACCGTCTCGGACGGTCTTGCGCAGATCGGCAAATCGGCACCGGCCTTCGCCGTGGTGGATTTGCGGCTCGGCGACGGCAACGGCCTTGACGTGGTCTCGGCGCTGAAGAAGAAGCGCCCGGACGCGCGCGCGATCGTGCTGACCGGCTATGGCAACATCGCCACCGCCGTGACCGCGGTAAAGATGGGCGCGGTCGATTATCTCTCGAAACCCGCGGACGCCGACGACGTCGTCGCGGCGCTGCTCTCGACCAGCGCGGAGAAATCCGAACTGCCGACCAATCCGATGTCCGCCGACCGCGTGCGCTGGGAACACATCCAGCGCATCTACGAAATGTGCAACCGCAACGTCTCGGAGACGGCGCGCCGGCTGAACATGCACCGCCGCACGTTGCAGCGGATTTTGGCCAAGCGCGCGCCGAGGTAGTTTTCGCCGCACTTGCGCCCCGGACGCAGCGCAGCACGAAGTGGTGCGCTGCTGAGCTGGGGCCCATGCCTCAGCATACATTGTCGCCTTCTGGGTCCCGGCTCTGCGCCGCAGCGTTCAGCTGCAGCGCGTCCGGGACACGAGTGCGCCCTACTCCCAGAAATCCGCGTGTCCCTGCGGATCGACCAGGCGGTTGATCCGCAGCGCTGCCGCCATCGCGAAGCGCACCGTCATCTGCTTGCGCGTGGCGGCAGCAAGCTTGTGCTCGGGCGCCTCGCAATGCATGTGCGCGCCATAGGCGTCGGCAATGATGAGGCCGGTATCTTCAGGAAAGATCTCGCACGGCAGATCCTGCGTGAAGGCGAAGAACAGCCGGTCGCAATGAGCGCGGTATTCGTGCCATTTCTGATCGGCGCGCAGATCCTCCACCGACGACTTAATCTCGACGATCCAGACCTCGCCGCGCTCGTTCAACGCGACGAGATCGGCGCGGCGGCCCGACGGCAGCGGCAATTCGCTGATGCATGAGAAGCCGAGCGATCGCAACAGCCGCGCCGTCCCGCGCGCAACCGCAAGCGCCGTCTCCGACTGGCGACGGTCCGGCGGCGGTACGAGAGCGATGTTGCGGGCGGTGTTGTCCATGGGAGGAGGATAGCCGATTCCGTGAGGGACGGACACTGTCTCCCCACCCGTCATTCCGGCGCGCGCCCGCTTGGGGCGAGCCCGGAATCCATAACCACAGGAAGTGGTTGCTTAACGAAGACGGTCACTTCGAATCTTCGCCAAACTTCTCCCTGGGGGTTAAGGGTCTCGGGCTCGCTACGCGCCCCGGGACGACAGCGAGTGTGAGGCGAGAGGGCGGAACCTCCCTTCTCCTTCACACTTATCACGCAGCCGCCGCGCCCGGGCGGATCCATCGAGGCTGCGGCGCATGATCGACGATCTCTGGTACAAGAACGGCATAATCTACTGCCTGTCCGTCGGCTCCTACATGGACGCCAACGGCGACGGCATCGGCGACTTCAAGGGCTTGCTCCGCCGGCTCGACTATCTGCACGGGCTTGGCATCACCACGATCTGGCTGATGCCGTTCCAGACCTCACCGGGCCGCGACGACGGCTATGACATCGCAGACTATTACAGCGTCGATTCCCGCTACGGCACGCTCGGCGATTTCGTCGAGTTCGCCCATGGCTGCAAGCAGCGCGGCATCCGAATCATCATCGATCTCGTGGTCAACCACACCTCGGACCAGCATCCCTGGTTCAAGGAGGCGCGGCGCGACAAGAACTCGCCCTATCGCGACTGGTATGTCTGGTCCGACAAGAAGCCGGCCAACGCCAACGAGGGCATGGTGTTTCCAGGCGTGCAGAAATCGACATGGACGCGCGACAAGGAAGCCGGTGCCTGGTACTTTCATCGCTTCTACGATTTCCAGCCCGATCTCAACACCTCAAACCCGCGCGTGCAGGCCGAGATCCTCAAGATCATGGGGTTCTGGATCCAGCTCGGCGTCTCCGGCTTCCGCATGGATGCCGTGCCCTTCGTGATCGCGACCAAGGGCGCGAAAGTGAGGAAGCCGGTCGAGCAGTACGACATGCTGCGCGCCTTCCGCGAATTCCTGCAATGGCGCCAGGGCGACGCCATCATCCTTGCCGAAGCCAACGTGCTGCCGAAGACGGACATGGAATATTTCGGGCGCGACGGCGATCGCATGCACATGATGTTCAACTTCCACGTCAACCAGAACCTGTTCTACGCGTTGGCCTCGGCCGACTCGCGGCCGTTGGCGAAGGCGCTGAAGGCGACCAAGCCGCGGCCGGCCACCGCGCAATGGGGGCTGTTCCTGCGCAATCACGACGAGCTCGATCTCGGCCGCCTGACCAAGGCACAGCGCGAGATCGTGTTCAAATGCTTCGGTCCCGACAAGGACATGCAGCTCTACGACCGCGGCATCAGGCGGCGCCTCGCACCGATGTTGGGCGGCGACCGCCGGCGGCTCGAGCTCGCCTATAGCCTGATGTGCACGCTGCCGGGGACGCCCGTCATCCGTTATGGCGACGAGATCGCGATGGGCGACGATCTCTCGCTGCCTGAACGCAACTGCGCGCGCACGCCGATGCAATGGTCGACCGAGCCGCATGGCGGCTTCACCAAGAGCAACAAGCCGGCATGCCCCGTCATCGACAAGGGCCCTTACGGCTACGACCACGTCAACGTTGCCAAGCAGCGGCGCGATCCCAACTCGATGCTGAACTGGACCGAACGCATCGTGCGCATGCGCAAGGAGGTGCCGGAAGTCGGCTGGGGCGATTTCGCGATAATTCCTGTGCGCGATCCCGCCGTGTTCATCATGCGCTATGACTGGCGCAACAATTCGGTGCTGTTCGTGCACAATCTCGACGAGAAGCCGCGCGAGATCGCGTTCTCGGCCGGATTGCCTGATGGGGCCGGCGCGCACCTCGTCAATCTGCTCGCGGAAGACCACAGCCACGCCGACAAGCGCGGCCAGCACCGCGTCGTGCTGGAGCCCTACGGCTATCGCTGGTACCGCGTCGGCGGGCTGGATTATCTGTTGAAGCGGAGCGACATCGACGGGAGCACGGTGCGGGCGAAGAAGCATCCGGGGTGACGTCGAGAGCCGCAATCTGCTCCACTGCTTCAACGATCGTCATTGCGAGGGTAGCGAAGCAATCCAGAATCGCGCCGCGGTGACAGTCTGGATTGCTTCGATGCGCTCGCAATGACAGGGAGATAGCAGTGGTCACTCTTCCGACGTTCTCCTGGCGAAAGCGTGGCTACGTCGGCGGCGCCAGCACCATGCCCTCGTTGCCGCGCAAGTCCAGCACGCCCTCCAACTTCTCCCCCTCGCGATCGAGAAACGTCGACAGCAGGATCTCGCTGCCGAAGGGGATGGCGCTGGTGGTGACAGCGATCGGATCGGCGCCGAGATTGAGCGCCACGATCACCGCCTTGCCGCCGGCCTCGCGGCGATAAATCAGCAGATCGCCTTGCGCCGAGATCGGGTGATAATCACCTGCGACCAGCGGCGGGGAAGCTTTCCGCAACGCGATCAGGCGCCTGTATAGCGTGAGGATCGAGCGTGGATCGGCTTCGAGATTGACGACGTTTTCGCGGATGTGATCCTCCGGCAGAGGCAGCCATGGCCGGACCTCCGAGAAGCCGGCGAAGTTGGAGGAATCCCATTGCATCGGCGTGCGGCAGCCGTCGCGGCCGACACCGATGCCGGGCACGTTCTTCTCGAAGGGGTCGCGTACGTCCTCCGGCGCGATCGCGAGCTGATGCATGCCGATCTCGTCGCCGTAATAGAGCGTCGGCGTGCCGCGCAGCGTCAGCAGCAGCATGGCGGCGACACGCGCCTGCTCGGGACCGACGCGGCTGGCAACGCGCGGACGGTCATGATTGCCGAGCACCCAGTTCGGCCAGGCGCCGCGCGGCAGCGCCTTCTCGTAATCCTCGATGATCTTCTCGATCGAGCGCGCGCTCCAGAAGGTCGAGAGCAGCGCGAAGTTGAACGGCATCTGCGCGCCGGTCAGATCGTTGCCGTAATAGGCCACCAATCGATGCAGCGGCAGATAGATCTCGCCGATCAAGACGCGCGCGCCAAAGGCATCGGTGACACGCCGCATCTGCGCGATCACGTCATGCACCTCCGGCTGATCGGTCGAGTATTGCGTCAGGATCTTCTCGTTCGGCGCCCGGCCCTCGACGTAGTGCGGGTTCGGTGGATTGTCGCGGAATTCGGCGTCCTTGATCAGGTGCCAAATCACGTCGACGCGAAAGCCGTCGACGCCCTTCTCCAGCCAGAACCGCATCACGTCGTAGATCGCCGTGCGAACCTCCGGATTGCGCCAGTTGAGATCCGGCTGCTGGGCCAGGAAAGCATGGTAATAATATTGGCCCGTGGTCTCGTCGAATTGCCACGCGCTGCCGCCGAACTCGGACAACCAGTTGTTCGGCACGCCGCCATCCGGCGCCGGATGGCGCCAGATGTACCAGTCGCGCTTGGGATTGTCGCGTGAGGACCGGCTCTCGATGAACCAGGGATGCTGGTCCGAGGTGTGGTTGGGAACGAGGTCGAGGATCAGCTTCAGGCCGTTGTCATGGGCGGCGGCGAGCAGCGCATCGAAATCTTCCATCGTGCCGAACAGCGGCTCGATGCCGGTATAGTCGGAAATGTCGTAGCCGAAATCCGCCATCGGCGAGGGAAAGATCGGCGACAGCCAGATCGCGTCGACGCCGAGCGATTTGACGTAAGGCAGCCGCCTGAGGATGCCGGCGAGATCGCCGACGCCGTCGCCATTCGAATCCTGAAACGAGCGCGGGTAGATCTGATAGAAGATCCCGTCGCGCCACCAATTCGCATTGCCTTGAGCCATGCCGAAAGACCACCCAAATCTGCGCCCTCGCGCGGGAGAACGCGACAGCGACGCCCCGGTTCAAATTGGCAGATCAATTGGGACGGCGGTGTGACCATTGTTCCCGGTCTCGTTCCGGCTGTTTGGCCCGAATCTTTTGCTTGGCGGCCTGGCAAAAATCGGCATTGTGAGGCCATGACCGAGCAAAATGACACCAAAGCCAAAGCCGGCGCGATCATCGTGCCCGTGACGCTGTTCGAGCAGAACTGCACCATCATCTGGGACGAGCCCTCCAAAAAGGCCGTGGTGATCGATCCCGGCGGCGACGTGCCGAAGATTCTGGATGCGATCAAGCAGACCGGCGTCACCGTGGAGAAGATCTGGCTGACCCACGGCCATATCGACCATGTCGGCGGCGCGGCCGATCTGCGCGACGCGCTGAAGGTGCCGATCGAGGGCCCGCATGAAACGGACAAGTTCCTGCTCGACAATGTGGTCGAGAGCGGCGCGCGCTTCGGCATGACGGGGGTGCGCAACTTTGCGCCGGACCGCTGGCTCGACGAAGGCGACAGCGTCTCGATCGGCGGCTTGCAGTTCGACATCCTGCACTGCCCCGGCCACTCGCCCGGCAGTGTGGTGTTCTTCAACAAGGACTTGCGTTTTGCGCATGTCGGCGACGTCCTGTTCGCCGGCTCGGTCGGACGCACCGACCTGCCCGGCGGCAGTCACGCCACGCTGATCAATTCGATAAAGACCAAGCTCTTGCCGCTCGGCGATGACGTCGGCTTCATCTGCGGACACGGCGCCGGCTCGAGCATCGGCCAGGAGCGGATGACCAATCCGTTCATCACCGGCGAGATGTAAGGTTCTACTCGGCGGCGTCCGCCAGCGCCGCGGGTTCGCTCAGGTTACGGTCGCCCCATTCCCGGATCGCGGCGACGACCGGCACAAAACTCCTGCCCTTGCGAGTCAGGCGATACTCGACCTTCGGCGGCACCTCGCCAAAATCCTTGCGGTCGATCAGGCCGCTCGCCGTCAGCGCCTTCAATTCGCGGCTGAGCACGCGCGGGGTGATCTCCGCGCTGCCTTCCGTGCCGCGCAGCAGACCGCTCCTGATCTCGCCGTAGCGGCGCGGACCATCCTTCAAATCCCAGACGATGCGCAGCTTGTACTTGCCGCTGATCATCTTCTGAAACGCCGCGACCGGACAGGTGCGCGCCGGGTTCGCTGTTGCCTTCACCAGTGCCTTGGCCATCTCGTCTCCTCCATGCGCATCCAGCTTGCACGAGAATAGGGGCGGCGCCGAAAAAATCCATACTATCAATTTTGTCCATACTTGCAGGATCGCGTGCAAGGCGCAGATGATTGACGCACATGACGAACAGGGAGCGTCACATGAAGCACTTCATGATCAAGTATGAATTCAGGAGCGGCACGACGGAGGCCTGGCACCAGGAGGTCGGCCGTTTCATCAGGGCGATCGACGGCGATCCGGAGCTGAAAGGGCGGATCGGCTATCGTGTCCTGAAGCACCGCGACGACGGCAGCTATATCCACCTCGCCAGCGTCATGGACGATACCGCGCAAAAGACCCTGCAATCGCGCGACTTCTTTCGGGCCTATCAGGAGATGACGCGCAAGGTGGCCGGCGGCGAGGTCACGGTGACGCCGATCGAGATGATTGGCGCAACGGCGTAGTGAGTATCATCTGCCTGCGCGACAAACTACTTCATCAACCCCGCCGCCGTCAGCGCGCGCGTGATGATCCGGCCGAGATCGAAGCTGCGTGTTCTCTCGCGCTTCGGCTCGGCCGGCTTTTCGGCGACAGCGGTCAGGATCGAGCGGGCGAGATGCGGCGCGGGCGTCAGCGCCGGCTTCGATGACTTGGCTTGCGCCTTCTTTGCCGCCTCCGGAATCCAGCCGGTGAGACCGAAGAACTTTGCGATGTGATAGGACGAGGAGATGCCGGCCTCGATCAGGAATGCGCCTTCCATGCCGTAGCGCTGATCGTTGTCGGCGAGACCGAGCGGCGTGCCGTGCGCCATGTCGGTGATGGCGTAGGACTCGACCAGCGTCTCGCCGTCCTTGTTCCACCAGGCCTGACGCGGATAGCCGTCCACAATGGTCTCCGCCATCGGCACCTCGGGCAGATCGTGCAAATCGAGCCATTGCTTGACGATCTCGTTGGCATTGCCGGGGTTGACGGTGCGGTCGGCGCTGCCGTGCCACACCGACACCTTCGGCCAGGGACCACGATGATCAGAGGCGCGGCGCACGAGATCGCCGAGCTCGCGCGCCGGACGCGCCGGGGAATGGAACATGCCGTCCAGCGCCTCGCGCAGGTTCGAGGCAATGCCATAGGGCAAGCCGGCGATCATCGCGCCGGCCGCGAAGACTTCCGGATAGGTCGCGAGCATCACCGACGTCATGCCGCCGCCGGCGGACAGGCCGGTGATGAAGATGCGCTTGGGGTCGATGCGATGCGCTTCCACCATGTGCGCGATCATCTCGCGAATCGAACGCGCCTCGCCGCTGTCCCGTGCGGTGTCTTCCGGATTGAACCAGTTGAAGCAGGTGTTGCCGTTGTTGATGCGCTGCTGCTCGGGCATCAGCAGCGCGAAGCCGTAATGCTTCGCCAGCGTCGACCAGCCGGCGCCGAGATCGTAGCCGGAAGCGGTCTGGCCGCAGCCGTGCAGCACGACGACGAGCGCGCGCGGCTGCTGAAGCTGCGCCGGCACGAACGCGAACATGCGCAAGGTCCCGGGATTGACACCGAAGCCCGTGACCTCTTGCAGTGGGCTGGATGAACCTGCGCTGCGGCCGAGTTCGGCAAAGCGCAGACCGTCCAGCTTTGGCAGACGTCTCAAGAGATCGACATTTCTGGCTAACGACACGGCAACTTCCTGGTGGGCGAGGTTCAACTCCAGCCAAACCAGATAGTTGCTGCATTGCGAAATAAAAAGGCCGTGTGCTGTCAATCCTGCAAAATCGACGGGATTTCCCGTGGAATCTGCGCTCATTAACCGCAATGCCCTGACTTCGTGCCGATGCGGGGCGCATTCACGCCAGAAATGCGGCGCAGATCATGATCAATGTGACAGACAGCCCAAGCGAGATGAGAAATCCTGCGCGCGCTGAAGGCGCGGCTGCCCCAATCGTCGGTGACCAACAGATGCAGGATCGCCGGCACCTGCTCGCACCATCAAGGCGGCGGTCGCGCCCTGCGCCAGCTACCGTCCGAGCATGACGATCTCCTGTGAATGATCAAACGCGATCGCCTTCCGGCGCCAGAGCACGGCATCTACGTTCTTCGTGCCCTGACAAAGGTCGCGGGTGGCCGGGACAAGCCCGGCCGTAAGCGCCTGCACGCAAGAATGGGGGAGGAAAAAGACAGACGCATGCGCGCATTCCGCCATGCGGGACATCGTACGATTGCGTTCGCTTCCGCGAGCACGTAGCCTCGCCGCTTCAACAAACAGAAAATCAAAGCCGGAGAGAACGCCATGGCGCGCCTGAAGTTTGGAGCCTTTCTTGCCCCGCATCATCCGATCGGGGAGCATCCGATGCTCCAGTTCCGGCGCGACCTCGACCTGGTCGAGCAGCTGGATAGCCTCGGTTATGACGAGTTCTGGTGCGGCGAGCATCACTCCTCCGGCTGGGAGATGATCGCATCGCCCGAGATGTTCCTGGCCGCGGCCGGCGAGCGCACCAAGCGGATCAAGCTTGGCACCGGGGTGGTGTCGCTGCCCTATCACCATCCCTTCAACGTCGCCCAGCGCATGGTGCAGCTCGACCATATGACCGGCGGCCGCGCCATCTTCGGCTCCGGCCCGGGCGCGCTGGCGTCCGACGCGCACACGCTGGGCATCGACCCGATGACGCAGCGCGACCGCCAGGACGAGGCGATCGGCGTGATCCGCCGCCTCTTCAACGGCGAGCGCGTCACCGCGAAGAGCGACTGGTTCACCATGAACGACGCCGCGCTCCAGATCCTACCCTTGCAGGAGGAGATGCCGTTCGTGGTGGCCTCGCAGATCTCTCCCTCCGGCATGACGCTCGCCGGAAAATACGGCATCGGCATCATCTCGCTGGGCTCGATGACGACGCAGGGACTGATGTCGCTGCAGCAGCAATGGCAGTTCGCCGAGGACGCGGCGAAAAAACACGGCACCAATGTGAGCCGCGCCGACTGGCGCGTGCTCCTGACCTGGCATATCGCCGAGACACGCGAGCAGGCGCGCCGCGAGGCCGGTGCAGGGCTGATGCGCTGGCACAACGAATATAATGTCGGCACGTTGCAACGTCCGGGCCTCACGGCTTTTTCCTCACCTGATGAGGCCGTGGACAAGACCGCCTTCGTCGAAGGCGCGGCATCCACCATCGGCACGCCCGACGATCTCGTCAAAACCATCAAGAATGTGATGCAAGTGTCCGGCGGCGTCGGCGCCATCATCGGCTTCGTGCATGACTGGGCCAATCCGGAGAATACGCGCCGCAGCTGGGACATGGTCGCGCGCTACGTCGTGCCGGAGATCAACGGCTATATCGACGGTCTTCGCAAGTCGCAAAAATTCGTGATCGAGAATCGCGCGATCTTCGAGCGCGCGGGCCAGGCCGTGATGGCCAAGATCATGGAGAACGAGAAGGCCGCCGAGGCGCTGAAGGTGACTGGCCCCGGCCGTGTCGCGATTCCCGCCGTGAACGCACCGGATTTGCAGAAGGAAGCGGCGAAGCGGTAGGCGCCGATCTGCGCTCCCGCAGGGCTGTCGCATATACTTGGCGGCGCCTGAGCGAGCGCCTCGTGCTTCGAGACGATCGCGGAGCCTGTCATCGGGCCGCGCTTTGCGCGGACCCGGTGGCGGTCTCCTCAGGATCAGGCTAAGCGGCATCGGCGTCCGCCGAATCTGCTGCCGCGCGCTCCGTCCTCATCCTGAGGGCCCGCCAAAGGCGGGCGTCTCGAAGGATCGGCCGCAAGGACTGCTCTCAAATGCGATTGTCCCGGCTTCGCCGGGACGACAACGACGCGCGTGTGACGATTTTGTGCGCAAACGACCGCCGTGTCATCGCAATCGGCTGTGCTATGCTGACCGTGTCCGCCAACCGGAGCGATCGTCATGTCGATGCAGAATGTGGCCGCCCCTGCGCTTCAGTTCACTGCGCCCAGGCGCAACGAGCTGACGCACATTCCCGGCGACGAGGGCTGGCCGATCATCGGCAAGACCTTTCAGGTGCTCGCCGACCCCAAGGGCCACGTCGAGGCGAACGGCGCCAAATACGGCCCGGTCTACCGCACGCACATTTTCGGCGAGACCAATGTCGTGCTGCTCGGTCCGGAAGCGAACGAGCTCGTGATGTTCGACCAGCAGAAGCTGTTCTCGTCGACACACGGCTGGAACAGGGTGCTCGGTCTGTTGTTTCCGCGCGGGCTGATGCTGCTCGATTTCGATGAGCACCGCCTGCATCGCAAGGCGCTGTCGGTCGCGTTCAAGTCCGGTCCGATGAAGTCGTATCTGCGCGATCTCGATCGCGGCATTTCCGCGCGCGTCGCGCAGTGGAAGGCCAAGCCCGGCGAGATGCAGCTCTACCCGGCGATGAAGCAGCTCACGCTCGATCTCGCTGCGGCCTCGTTTCTCGGCGCCGACATCGGACCGGAAGTCGACGAGATCAACCGTGCCTTCATCGACATGGTCGCGGCCGCCGTCGCCCCGATCCGCCGCCCCCTGCCGGGCACCCAGATGGCGCGAGGCGTGAAGGGGCGCAAACGCATCGTCGCCTATTTCCGCGAGCAGATTCCGCTGCGACGCGGCAATCATGGCGGCGACGACCTGTTCTCGCAGCTCTGCCGCGCCACCCATGAAGACGGCGCGCTGCTGTCGGAGCAGGACATCGTCGACCATATGAGCTTCCTGATGATGGCGGCGCACGACACGCTGACCTCGTCCCTGACCTCCTTCATCGGCGAGCTCGCGGCAAATCCGGACTGGCAGAACAGGCTGCGGGAGGAGGTCCTCGCGCTGGGGCTCGCTCCGAATGCGCCGAGCAGCTTCGACGATCTGGAAAAGATGCCGCTGTCGGAGATGGCGTTTAAGGAGGCGCTGCGGATCAAGCCGCCGGTACCATCGATGCCGCGCCGCGCGATGCGCGCTTTCACTTTCAAGGGCTTTACGATCCCCGCCGGCACCGCCGTCGGCGTCAATCCGCTCTACACACATCACATGAAGGACATCTGGCCGGAGCCGGACCGCTTCGATCCTCTGCGGTTCACCGAGGAAGCCCAGCGCAACCGCCACCGCTTCGCCTTTGTGCCGTTCGGCGGCGGCGCGCATATGTGCCTCGGCCTGCACTTCGCCTATATGCAGACGAAATGCTTCGCGCGGCATTTTTTGCAGAACATCGAGGTGTCGCTGGAACCGGGCTACAAGCCGGACTGGCAGATGTGGCCGATCCCGAAGCCGCGGGACGGCTTGCAGGTGCGGGTGAAGGCGATTTAGCGCCACACCGTCATTGCGAGCGAAGCGAAGCAATCCAGACTATCTCCGCGGAAACAGGCTGGATTGCTTCGTCGCCCGCGACAAAATTGCTTCGCAATTTGATCGCGGACTCCTCGCAATGACGAGATCGGATTGATAGCTCGCAGCACAAGAAGCGCACTCCCTCTCCCGCAAGCGGGAGAGGTGTTGGAGCCCGCCTCCCGCTCGCCGCTACGCCCCCTGATCGAACGCCTTGCGCAAGGCCACGTAACCCTGTTGCTGCTGGCTCCAGTTGCGGCCGCCGGTCATGGCACCGTCGACGACGAGGTCGTGGCCGTTGATGAAGCTGGACTCGTCGCTCGCCAGGAACACCGCGGCGTGGGCGATGTCATCAGGGAGACCGGCGCGCGGGATCGGCTGCGCGGTCTTGTAGACCTCGCGCATCACCGCCGGCGTCTTCTCGGCTGCGTCGGTCGACAGCCCGAGTGCCTTGCCGAAGATTCCGGTTGCGATCGCGCCGGGCGAGATCGAGTTGACGCGCACGTTTGACTCGCCGAGCTCCATCGCCACGCATTTGGTGAGATGGATCACCGCCGCCTTGGCCGCGCTATAGACCATCGAGGACGAGAACCCGGCGAGACGGCCGGCGATGCTGCCATTGTTGATGATGCTGCCAAAACCCTGCTTCTTCATGTGGGGCGCTGCGTGCTTCATGCCGAGCATGACGCTGCGCACCAGCGTCGCCATCGCCGCGTCGAACCGCTCGACCTCGAGGCCTTCGATGCCCCCGGTCTGCGCCGGACCGCCGGCATTATTGAAGAGGCAATCGATCTTGCCGAATTTGTCCACCGCGAGCGCGATCAGCGCCTGCATCTGCGCTTCGACCGTCACGTCCGTCTGGCGGAAGACGCAAGTCGGCCCGAGCTGCTTCGCCAGCGCCTCGCCTTCGGCGATGCGCCGGCCCGCGATCACAATTTTGGCACCTTCGGCAACGAAGACTTCCGCGGTGCGCAATCCGATCCCGCTCGTCGCGCCGGTGATGATCGCAATCTTGCCGTCCAGCCTGCCCATGTAATGTTCCCGTTTTCGAATGATTTGATTTTCAGATGGCGGACACTGACAGATGACGGCGCCGCGACGGTCACTATTCCCGCCGACCCGTGGCAAGGCAAGCTTTGCTTGCGTGTCCGACATGCGTAACATTCGAACCCATGGCTCGACTTTCGGACGGGCATCGCGACCGGGCTGGGCATGGGGAAGCTGATCGACGAGTTCCGCAAGGGCTGGCAGGGCGTGGCACCGCCATCGCTCGGTCTGAGCATCGCCTTCGCGGTCGCCTGCCTGCTGCTCGCGACGCTGTCGCGCTGGGCTCTCGCCCAGGTGCGGCCAGACGTCTACTTCACCCCGTATTTCCCGGCCGTGTTCTTCGCCGCCGCGTTCGGAGGCTTCCGGATCGGCATCGTGACCGCACTTTTCGGCGGCGTGCTCGGCGTGATCGTCAATTTCGGCGATGCCTCTGCCGACCGCGCCCGGTTTGCGCTGCTGACGCTCTATTGGGTGGTCTGTGCACTCACCATCTGGGGTGTCGAGCACTATCGTACCCTGCTGATCGAGCAGCGCCGGATTTCCAAACGCCTGATCGAGGAAGAAGACTATCGCAAGCTGCTGGTCGACGAGCTCCAGCACCGGCTCAAGAACAAGCTGTCGACGGTGCACGCCGTGCTGCACCAGGTGCTGCACGACCAGCCGCAGGTCTGGGCCCGGATCGATCCGAGGCTGCGGTCGCTGGCCAGCACCGACGATTTGATCTCACGGATCGACAAGGCGGGCTGCGACATCCGCGACCTCCTGATCGCGGAGCTCGGGCCTTACGGCCATGTGCGCTTCACCCTCAACGGCGACCGGCTGTTCCTGCCGCCGAAGCTCGCGGTCACGCTGTCACTGATGTTTCACGAGCTCGCCACCAATGCAGGCAAATATGGCGCGTTCTCTGCACCGCGCGGATTGTTGCAGGTGTCCTGGACGGTCACCGGCGATCGCCTGACCATCACTTGGGATGAGACCGAGGGGCCGAGCATCGGCGAGGTGTCGGCACCGGGCTTCGGCACCAAATTGCTGAAGTCGGCGCTAACCGCCTTCGACGGCAAGACCGAGCTCTCATTCTTGAAAACCGGCCTCCATTGCATCATGCAATGCCGTATCCCCAAGAGCGGCTGACGGACAACAAAGTTCGGTCGATCGGGTCACCTCTCCCCGGAGAGAGAGGTGATCGAGCCCGGGGCTCGCATCGGTTCAGCCAAAGCTCATCGCGCCGCCGGATTGTTACAAGCGAAAGAGAACGCGCGCTCCACTCGCAGTTTCCCTGGGCGCATTGACGCTCTGTTAATGACGATCGGCGGCGCGCGTCGCATGGTCGCAAGTTTCGGCCAAAACACCCCCGTATTTCTTCGGACCCCTTAACCAAACTTAAGAGGGAACCGCGCAAGATCGCGTCCATTGCAAAGGCGCGCTGAAACAACAAGATTCATGACTTCTATGAACGACAATAAATATTTTGGCGCGAGCGAAGCCGAGCTCGGATTTCTCAAGGAAATCGTTAGAATGCTGCCGGCCGGCCTGACCGTGCAGGACGCGCACGGCGAGCTGCTGCTGGTTAACGATGCCGCGGCTGCCCAGCTCGGCATCGACGGCAGCCGTCCCTCGCCCGATCTGTCGCCGCGCCGCGAAGCCTGTCGGCAGGCGCTGAGCGCCGGCCAGCCGGTCGTCACCGAGGAAGCCATTCACAACGGCGCCGCGCGCCAGGTGCTGCTCACGACCCATCGTCCCGTCCGCCTCGCCGGACGCGAGCTCCTGATCTCGGCTTCCTCCGACATCACCGAGCAGAAGAATTTCGAGGACCAGCTGTTCCGCTCGGCCTATTTCGACGAGCTGACCGGGCTGCCCTCGCGGCGCGTGATCGAGCATCACGCCAACGGCCTGCTCGCGCGCGATGGCGGCGAGCGGTTCGCGCTGGCCTTTCTCGACGTCGACAATTTCAAGCACATCAACGACTATTACGGCCACGCAGTCGGCGATGCGCTGCTGGTCGAGCTGTCGAAGCGGCTCGGACGCGACTTGCGCGATTCCGACATGCTCTCGCGCATCTCCGGCGACGAATTCCTGCTGCTGCTGTCGCCGATCCAGAGCCAGGAGGAAGTTGCCGAATTCATGCAATCGACCCTGGAGCGGCTCACCGCGCCGTTCTTCATCGACACTTCGGAAGTCTTCGCCTCCACCTCGGTCGGCATCAGCCTCTACCCCGATCACGGACGCAGCTTCGAGACTCTGCGCCAGAACGCCGACATCGCGATGTACCGCATCAAGAACGATGGCAAGGGGTCGGCGGCTTTCTTCGATTCCAGCATGGAGCGAGAGGCGCTGGCGCGAATGAAGGTTGAGCAGTCGCTACGACTTGCCATCCTGGAGAAGCGCTTCTGCTGCGCGTTCCAATCCAAGGTCGACATCAGGACGCAGGCCGTGACGGGCATCGAGGCCCTGGTGCGCCTGCGTGACGACGAAGGCGTGATCCAGGCGCCCGGCTCGTTCATCAACCTCGCCAGCGAGCTCGGACTGATCGATGAGCTGACCCATCTCGTGCTGGCCGAGATCGTCAAGTCGATCGACCTGATCAACGAGACCTTCGGCGCCGAAGCAACCATCAGCATCAACGTCGCCGCCAAGCAGGCCGGCAACCCCGAGTTCATGCGCAGCTTCGCGCAAGCGCTGGACGACACTGGCTTTCCCAGCCGCTTCATGATCGAAGTAACGGAAGACGCCTTTGTCGCCAAGAATCATTTCCAGGCCGAAATCCTGCCGACGTTCCGCAAGCTCGGCGTCGGCATCTCAATCGACGATTTCGGCATCGGCTATTCCTCGCTCTCGGCGCTCGCCGACATCACTGCCGACGAGATCAAGATCGACCGCTCCTTCATCACCGACATCCATAAGCGTCCGCGCAGCCAGGGCATTTTGCGCGCGATCGAATCCTTGAGCGAAGCGCTCGGCATGACCGTGATTGCCGAGGGCCTCGAATCCTACGAGGAGCTCGCCTATCTCCAGGCCGCGACCAAGATCCGCTACGCGCAGGGCTATTACTTCTCCCGGCCGATCTTCCTGGAGGAGCTGAAGCTCGTAACACCAATCTCCAGCGAAGCGCGCGTCAACATGGTGAGCCGCCCGACGCAGCAGAACCGCCAAGGCTATTCGCGGGCGAGCGGGTACCGGCGATAGGGTTGCCTTTCAGGCAGGTAGATTCAAAGCCTGGTAACCCGATCCTGTGATGATTGCGGCGCACCTGCAAGATCTGCTCTGCCGATTTCCTGGGCAGGCGGCAACCGGCGATCAAGACAAGACGCTGTCACAGCTGTCACACATGGTCTCACGCGCCAGACCACCGTAAGGTGGAATTGCAAAGTTTCTCGGCGTGTGCAAATCGCTGTTGCCAGAAGCTTTAAATCAGGAGGGAATATCGTGCGTCGATCATTTATCATGGCAACAGCCGTCCTCGCGCTCGCCGCGGGCGCGTCCGCACGGGCCGACGATCTCAAGATCGCGCTTATCTATGGCAAGACCGGTCCGCTGGAGGCCTATGCCAAGCAGACCGAGACCGGCCTGCAAATGGGCTTTGAATACGCCACCAAGGGCACCATGACGCTCGACGGCCGCAAGATCGTCGTCATCACCAAGGATGACCAGGGCAAGCCCGATCTCGCCAAGGCCGCCCTCGCGGAAGCCTATCAGGACGACAAGGCCGACATCGCGATCGGCACGACCTCGTCGGCCGCGGCGCTCGCCATTCTTCCCGTCGCCGAGGAGAACAAGAAGATTCTGATCGTCGAGCCTGCGGTCGCGGATCAGATTACCGGCGAGAAGTGGAATCGCTACATCTTCCGGACGGCGCGCAACTCCTCGCAGGACGCGATCTCCAACGCGGTCGCCATCGGCAAGCAGGGCGTCACAGTCGCGACGCTGGCGCAGGACTACGCCTTCGGCCGTGACGGCGTCGCCGCCTTCAAGGAGGCGCTCGCCAAGACGGGCGCGACGCTGGCCGCCGAGGAATACGCGCCGACCTCGACCACCGACTTCACCGCCGTCGGCCAGCGCCTGTTCGACGCGCTGAAGGACAAGCCAGGCCGCAAGGTGATCTGGGTGATCTGGGCCGGCGCGGGCAATCCGCTGGCCAAGCTCCAGGACATGGATCCCAAGCGCTACGGCATCGAGCTGTCGACCGGCGGCAACATCCTGCCGGCGCTCGCCGCCTATAAGGGCCTGCCCGGCATGGAAGGCGCGACCTACTATTTCTACGAAATCCCGAAGAACCCGGTGAACGACTGGCTGGTCGCCGAGCACCAGAAGCGCTTCAAAGCGCCGCCGGACTTCTTCACCGCGGGCGGCTTTGCCGCCGCGATGTCCGTCGTCGCCGCCGTCACCAAGGCGAAGTCGACCGACACCGAGAAGCTGATCACGGCAATGGAAGGCCTGGAATTCGATACGCCGAAGGGCAAGATGGTGTTCCGCAAAGAGGACCATCAGGCGCTCCAGAGCATGTATCACTTCAAGGTCAAGGTCGATCCGAACGTCGCCTGGGCCGTGCTCGAGCCGGTGCGCGAGCTGAAGATCGAGGACATGGACGTGCCGGTCCGCAACAAGCGGTAGGGCGGTGGTGCTTCACCTCTCCCGCTTGCGGGAGAGGCCGGGAGAGGGTTTTTCCTCTTGGGGATTCTCGATTGTCGAAACAGCCCTCTCCCCAGCCCTCCCCCCGCAAGCGGGGGAGGGAGCGCAGCGTGATCGCGGATATATCTCCGTTTCCATCATTCGCCGGACTCCAATGCCGCTGACCCTCGAAACCCGCGACCTCACCATCCGCTTCGGCGGCCATGTCGCGGTCAACAACGTCACCTGCACGTTCCGCCCGGGCGAGCTCACCGCCATCGTCGGGCCGAACGGCGCCGGCAAGACCACCTATTTCAATTTGATCTCGGGTCAGCTGCGCGCATCCAGCGGCAGCATCCTGTTCGACGGCATTGATATCACGGGGCAGTCCGCGCCGATGCGGACGCGCGCAGGCCTCGGGCGTGCCTTCCAGCTCACGAATCTTTTCCCGAACCTCACCGTGGAGGAGAACGTCCGCCTCGCGGTGCAGGCTGCGAACGGCACTCATTACGATATGCTGCGGCCCTGGATGGTCCGCCGCGACCTGATCACCCGCGCAGACGGCATCCTCGACCAGGTCGCGCTCGGCAGCCGGCGCGGCGTCGCCGCGACCGCCCTGTCGCATGGCGACCAGCGCAAGCTCGAGGTGGCGCTGATGATGGCGCTGGAGCCGAAGGTGTTCATGTTCGACGAGCCGACCGCCGGCATGAGCATCGACGAGGTGCCCGTCGTCCTGAACCTGATCGCGCAGCTCAAACAGGACCTAAACAAGATCATCCTGCTCGTCGAGCACAAGATGGACGTGGTGCGCTCGCTCGCCGACCGCATCATCGTGCTGCATAACGGCCAGCTCGTCGCCGACGGCAGGCCTGCCGAAGTGATCGCCTCGCCGATCGTGCAGGAGGCCTATCTCGGCGTGGCGCCCAAGACGGCTGCAGGGAGTGCAGCATGACCGACCTTTTAAGACTCTCCGGCGTGCACACCCATATCGGCCGCTATCACATTCTCCAGGGCATCGATCTCGCGGTTCCGCAGGGGCAGACCACGATGCTGCTCGGCCGCAATGGTGCCGGCAAGACCACGACGCTGCGCACCATCATGGGCCTGTGGCAGGCCTCGCACGGCGAGATCAGCTTCGCCGGGCAGCGGATCGAGCGCCGCGCCACGCCCGACATCGCGCGGCTCGGCGTCGGTTACGTGCCGGAGAGCATGGCCGTGTTTTCCGACCTCACGGTGAAAGAGAATTTGGTCCTGGCGGCGCGCGATGGTCCGCTGGACGATGCCCAGCTCGACTGGATCTTTGGCTTCTTCCCGGCGCTGCGCCGCTTCTGGCTGTCGCGTGCGGGAAGCCTCTCGGGCGGGCAGAAGCAGATGTTGTCGATCGCGCGCGCCATCATCGAGCCGCGCAAGCTTCTCTTGATCGACGAGCCGACCAAGGGCCTCGCGCCTGCCATCGTCATGGCGCTGATCGAGTGCCTGAAGGAAATCAAGCGCAAGGGCGCGACGATCCTGCTGGTCGAACAGAATTTCTTTGCCGCCCGCGAGCTCGGCGACAACGTGCTGGTGATGGACAACGGTACCATCGTCCATCGCGGCGAGATGGCGGCGCTGGCCGCCGACATGCCGCTGCAAGAGCGACTGCTCGGCCTGAGCCTGGAGGCGCATCAGTGACTGAACTCGCCGCAAATGATCCGCTGCCGAAGCCGAAGCGCGACATCGCACCGATCCTGCTGCCGGTCGCGCTCGCGCTTGTCATGATCCCGCTGATCGGCTCGCCCAGCACCTGGCTGACCTTGACCGCCGCCAGCCTCGCCATGGGCATGATGATCTTCATCATGGCTTCCGGTCTAACCCTGGTGTTCGGCCTGATGGACGTGCTCAATTTCGGCCACGGCGCCTTCATCGCGGTCGGCGCCTATGTCGCGACCCTGGTGCTGGCGCCGTTTGCAGCCTCGATCCAGGCCGATTCGCTGTGGGTGAACCTCGCGGTGCTGGCGCCAGCAGCGCTGCTGTCGATGGCCGTGTCCGGCGCGCTCGGCCTGGTCGTCGAGCGCGTGCTGATCCTTCCTGTTTATGGCCAGCATCTGAAGCAGATCCTGATGACGACCGGCGGCCTGATCGTCGCCGAGCAGACGCTGTATGCGCTGTGGGGACCGCAGATCATCCCGATGCCGCTGCCCACCTCGCTGCGCGGCTCCTTCATTCTCGGCGACGTCGCGATCGCCAAATACCGCGTGCTGGCGATGCTGATCGGCCTCGCCGTCTTCATCGCGATCCAGCTCGTGCTCAACCGCACCAAGCTTGGCCTCCTGATCCGCGCCGGCGTCGAGAACCGCGAGATGGTCGAGGCGCTCGGCTATCGTATCCGCCGCCTGTTCCTGGGCGTGTTCATGACGGGATCGGCGCTCGCGGGCCTCGGCGGTGTGATGTGGGCGCTCTATCGCGAGCAGGTCCATGCCTCCATGAGCGACGAGCTCACCGTGCTGATCTTCATCGTCGTCATCATCGGCGGGCTCGGGTCGATCGGCGGCTGCTTCATCGGCGCCATCCTCGTGGCCATGGTTGCCAATTACGGCGGTTTCCTGGTGCCGAAGCTCGCCCTCGTCTCCAACATCCTGCTGATGGTCGCCATTCTGATGTGGCGGCCGCGCGGCCTCTATGCGGTGACCAGCCGATGATGATCCTCTCAGGCGACCCGCCGCGCAGCCGTGTTCTCACGCTTGTTCTCGTCCTCATCATCCTGGCGCTGGCGGCGACGCCATTCCTGTTCCCGGGCGCCAAGGCGCTCAACGTCGCAGCCAAGATCTGCGTCTTCGCCGCCCTTGTCGCATCCTACGACCTGTTGCTCGGCTATACCGGCTCGGTGTCGTTCGCCCACACCATGTTCTACGGCATCGGCAGCTACGCGATCGCGATCGCGCTGTACGGGATGGGCCCGAACTGGGCCGCGGTCGCGACCGGCATCGTCATCGGCCTGCCGCTCGCGGCCCTGTTGGCGCTCGCGATCGGGCTGTTCTCACTGCGGGTGGCCGCGATCTTCTTTGCCATGATCACGCTCGCGGTCGCCTCCGCCTTCCAGGTGCTGGCCTCGCAGCTGTCCTGGCTGACCGGCGGCGAGGATGGACGCAGTTTTCAGCTTCCCGAGCTGCTGCGGCCCGGCACGGTGCTGGTCTCCAAGAACCTGTTCGGCTTCGAGATCAACGGCCGCATCCTCACCTACTACCTGGTATTCGCCATCTCCGCCCTGATGATCCTCGCTTTGCTGCGGGTGGTGAACTCACCGTTCGGACGCGTGCTCCAGGCCATCCGCGAGAACCGTTTTCGCGCCGAGGCGCTGGGCTTCCGCACCGTCTTCCACCTGACCTACGCCAACTGCATCGCCGCATCGGTCGCTGCGAGCGCCGGCATCCTGAATGCGCTGTGGCTGCGCTATGCCGGGCCCGACACCTCCCTCAGCTTCTCGATCATGCTGGACATCCTGCTGATGGTCGTGATCGGCGGCATGGGCACGATCTACGGCGCGATCATCGGGGCTGCCATCTTCATCCTCGCGCAGAACTATTTGCAGTCGCTGATGGGCGTCGCGTCCAAGGCGGCGTCGGAAGCCGGGCTACCGCTGCTGCCGGGGCTGTTGCATCCCGACCGCTGGCTGCTGTGGCTCGGGCTGCTGTTCATCGCCAGCGTGTACTTCTTCCCGACCGGCGTGGTCGGACGGCTGCGCAATGCCGGCGGCGCCAAGAGCGGCAGCGCCTCGCATTAAGCCGCTGTTAGTGATGCAGCGCAGCGGTTCGCTGCACACAGACGCGATCGCGCGACGGGATTAATGCTCAGGTAACTGGCTTTCCTAAGCTTTAGGCCATTTGTGTGGTGTATTCCTGCTGTTGCGGGAGGGGGAATGCGCCAGGTATTTGCAACGATCGCTGCCGGAATGTCGCAGGCCGCGAGCAACGGCCGGAGGGCGGCCATTCGGCGCGGGCCAGTGCTGTGGCTGACCCTGTGCGGCGTGCTGCTGGTCGCGGGCATCTTCACCGTGACCGCCATGGCCGTCGGCGAGTTTCGCGAGCGAACCCTGGCCAACCGCGAACGCGAGCTGGAAAACACCGTGCAACTGATCGCTCGACACTTCGATCAGCAATTCGAGGATTCCGACGTCGTCGCCACCGATGTAATCGCGCAGATGAACCTGCCGGAGATCAGCTCGCCCGCGATGTTCCGCGAGCACATGTCCGGGCTCGCGACGAACCAGATGCTACGCAGCAAGATCAGTTCGGTGTCCAATCTTGGCGACATCGCGATCTACGACGCCGACGGCGAGCTGATCAACTGGTCGCGGGCCCAGCCGCTGCCGAAGATCAACATCTCTTCTCGCGCCTACTTCCAGTCGTTCAAATCCGATCCCAAGGCCGAGCCGGTCATCCTGGAATCCGTCCGCAGCTACATCATTGGTAAATGGACCACGGTCGTCGCGCGGCGGCTGAACGGCGCCGACGGCTCCTTCCTCGGCGCGATGGTCCGGCGAATTGATCCCGACAGCTACCGGCAATATTTTGCATCTGTCGCGCTTGCCGAGGGGACGGCGATCTCGCTGTTCGATCGCGAAGGCAAGATGCTGGCGCGCTATCCGCACGTCGAAGAATTGATCGGACGGAGCTTCAAGGATGCCCCGCTGATGCGGAAGGTGCTGACCAATGGCGGTCAGCACACGCTTCGCGTCAGGAGTCCGATCGACGGCGAGGAGCGGCTCGGCTCGGCCGCGTCCCTCAATCATTTTCCGCTGGTCATCGTCGCGACCAATACGATGTCGGCTGCGCTTGCCGACTGGCGGCAGCAGACCGGCTTCATGGTCACGACCGCGACGCTTTCGGCCGCTATGATCGCGCTGATCCTGTATCTGATCATCCGGCAGATCAACCGGCAGAGCCGCGAGGCCCAGGAGCGAATCGAATTGGAGCGGCAGCGGCTTGACACTGCCCTCAACAACATGTCGCAGGGGCTGATCCTGTACGATGCCGCCGGATATATCGTCATTTGCAACCGCCGCTACGCGGACATGTTCGGTCTCTCGCACGACGTCATCAAACCCGGCTGCCACATCCGCGAGGCGATGTATCACCGCAAGGAGCGCGGCGCGTTCGATGGCAATGTCGAGGAATTTTGCGCCGAGGTCATGCGGATCGCGGCGGAAGGCACGGTCTCCACGCGAACTCATCAGCTAGCCAACGGCCGCGCATTCCAGGTCATCAACACGCCACTGGCGCAAGGCGGATGGGTTGCCACGATCGAAGACATTACCGAGCGTCGCAACCTGGAGCAGGAGCGCGACCGCAACCACACCTTCCTGCGCGAGATCATCGACCACATTCCCTCGCAGATCACGGTGAAGGATGCGCGCACGCGGCAATATCTGCTGCTCAATGGCGTCGCCGAACAACTGTTCGGCCAGTCTCGCCAGGATGTCGTCGGCAAGACCGCTTTCGACATCTTCCCTGAGGCGCCTGCCGCCCGTATCACCGAAGATGACAGCAGCGCGCTGAAATCGGCCAAGGGATTGTTCAAGGACGAACACCCCTGGCAGATGCCAGGCATGGGGCTTCGCTACATTACTTCGACCCGGATCGGCATCCGTGACGAAGCCGGCGAGCCGCGCTATCTCATTCATGTCATCGATGATGTCACCGAGCGGCGTCGCGCCGACGAGAAGATCGCGCACATGGCGCATTACGATGCGCTGACTGATCTACCGAACCGCACGCTGTTTCGCGAGCAGATCGAACGCGAGCTGGCGGAGGTCGCCGGCGGCGGGCAGTTCGCGCTGCTCTACATCGACGTCGACGAGTTCAAAGGCATCAACGATTCGCTCGGCCACCATGTCGGCGACGAGCTGTTGAAGGCAATCGCGGGCCGTCTCCGCGGCTGCCTCAAGCAGGGCGATCTGATCGCGCGGCTCGGCGGCGACGAATTCGCGGTCATCCAGACCGGGATCCAGTCCTCCGCCGACGTGGTGTCGTTCGTGACGCGGATGTACGAAGCGATCCGGCAGCCCTATCACTGTCTGGGCCATCAGCTCTCCACCGACGCGAGCATCGGGATCGCGCTGGCACCGCAGGACGGCTCCGATCTCGATCAGCTCATCAAGAATGCCGACCTCGCGATGTACGGCGCCAAGGCCGAAGGACGTCGCACCCACCGCTTCTTCGAGCCGGAGATGGACGCCTGCGCCAAGGCGCGTCTGACCATGGAGCAGGATCTGCGCCAGGCCCTGGTGAACGGCGGCTTCGAGATTCACTACCAGCCGCTGGTCGATCTACGCTCGGGCGAGGTCTCCGGCTGCGAAGCGTTGCTGCGCTGGCGCCATCCCGAGCGCGGCATGGTGTCGCCCGCCGAATTCATTCCAATCGCCGAGGACACCGGCCTGATCAACGAGCTCGGCGACTGGGTGCTGCGCATGGCCTGCAACGAGGCCGCGACCTGGCCGGCGCATGTGCGGGTTGCGGTCAACGTCTCGCCGGTGCAGCTCAAATGCGACACGCTGGCGTTGCGGATCGCCGGCGCGCTCGCCGCCTCCGGGCTCGACCCGCGCCGGCTCGAGCTCGAGATCACCGAGGCCGTGCTGATCCGCGACGACGAGGCGGCGCTCTCGATCCTGCACCAGCTCCGCGCCATCGGCGTGCGCATCGCGCTCGACGATTTCGGCACCGGCTATTCCTCGCTGAGCTATCTGAAGCGCTTCCCGTTTGACAAGATCAAGATCGATCGCTGCTTCGTCGCCGACATCGCGGAGACGAACGGTGCGCCGGTCATCGTGCAGGCCGTGGTGAACATCGCGGCCGCCAGCAGCATGACCACGGTCGCCGAAGGCGTCGAGACCGAAGCCCAGCGCGAGATGCTGCGCAAGCTCGGCTGCACGGAAATGCAGGGCTATCTTTTCAGCGCGCCGAAGCCGGCCAGCGAGGTGCGAAAACTGTTTCGCACAGGCGATGCCGCACCGGTGGCGGCGGTGGCGTGATGACGAAGTCAAAGAGTCCTTCCAAGACCGTCGATGTCGCGGACTCCTACGCGGTGCGGCTGATGCAGCATCTTGTGGTGCCGACTTTCGTGATCGACCCGAAGCGCCGCGTCGTGATCTGGAATCGTGCCTGCGAGCGGCTGACCGGCGTCGCCGCCTCGGAGGTGATCGGCACCAATAAGCACTGGCAGGCCTTCTACGAGACCAAGCGTCCCTGTCTCGCCGACCTGGTCGCTCTCGACCGTCCGGAGCAGCTGCCCGAGTTCTATTCGGAATATGCGGCGCGCGGTCATAACGGCCTCGGCTTTTCCGCGGAGAACTGGTGCGTGATGCCGAAGCTAGGCAGCCAGCTCTATCTCGCCATCGACGCCGGCCCGATCCACGATGAGGCCGGCCAACTGATCGCCGTGGTGGAAACGCTGCGCGACCTCACCGACCAGAAGCGCGCCGAGATGGCGCTGAAGGAGCTCGCCACCAAGGATGGGCTGACCGGCCTGTCGAACCGCCGCTCCTTCGACCAGATGCTGATGAGCGAATGGGCCCGCGCCCAGCGCACGCAGAAGCCGCTGGCAGTGCTGTTCGTCGACGTCGACCATTTCAAGCTGTTCAACGACCGCCACGGCCATCAGGCCGGCGATGAATGCCTGCGCGCGGTCGCCGCTGCCGTCAGCCGGCACGCCGTGCGGCCGCTCGATCTTGCCAGCCGCTATGGCGGCGAGGAGTTCGCGCTGATCCTGCCCGACACGACTTGCGACGCCGCCTGCGTCGTCGCCGACGAGATCCGCTGCGCTGTCATGAGCTTGCGGATCGCCCATGGCGCCACTGGCGCCGGCGACCACGTCACCCTCAGCGTCGGCGTCGCGAGCCACATTCCCGGCGAAGCCGATGGCGGGCCGGACCGGCTGCTCGGCGCGGCCGATCAGGCGCTCTATGCGGCGAAGCGGCTCGGCCGCAACCGCGTCATCTGCGCCGAACGGCTGCTCGCCGAATTCGCCGACCTTGCCCGGGAGGACGAGCCGGTTCCGGCCCCGGTCCGGCGCAAATCGGCTTAATCGCGAGCCGGTGAGAAGCCGTTGCCCGCCCCTCGCCAATCGGCTACATGAAGCCTCACTGCACCCGTAGCTCAGCTGGATAGAGCGTTGCCCTCCGAAGGCAAAGGTCACACGTTCGAATCGTGTCGGGTGCGCCAGCCTTGTCGCCGTTTTCATGCCGGCGCTTAGGTCAGCATCGAGACGATCGTCTGGATCTGGTCGGAGGCGGACGAGACCAGCCCGTCATATGACGTCTGACCATGTGCCGCAGCCTTCAAGATGTATTCCGCTACGGCCGCTTTCAGGCCGAACACCGACTGATCGGCCGGTACGCTCGCCATCACGGCCTCCAGCGCCTGCCGCATCGTCTGAATGAGTTCGGAGCTGTATTGCATTGGCTGTCCTCCGCGGGCTTATATTAGATTGCAGGCCCGCGCTCGCCACTCACAAGCGTGAGATTGCCGGTTGATGATCCGATACATTCCAGAGCGTCGCGCAGCGTCGGGCCATGCGGCTGAGTTCAGCCAGACGATGCCGGCCCCGGTGGCGACGAAGAGCGACAACTGAAACGTCCATCATCTCGCGCTTGACGTCTCTCAAATGTATTATCCTTCCATGACCGGATCCGACACGATGACCGGCGAAGCCTCGCCCATCCGCAAGATCATCCATATCGACATGGATGCTTTCTATGCGTCCGTGGAGCAGCGCGATAATCCGGACCTGCACGGAAAGCCGGTCGCAGTCGGAGGCTCTGCGGAACGCGGCGTCGTCGCGGCCGCCAGCTATGAAGCACGCAAGTTCGGTGTTCGCTCTGCCATGCCATCCGTGACTGCGAAGCGGCAGTGCCCCGATCTGATCTTCGTCAAGCCGCGCTTCGAGGTCTACAAGGCAATCAGCAGGCAAGTCCGCGACATCTTTGCCGAACACACGCCCATCATCGAGCCGTTGTCGCTCGACGAAGCGTATCTGGACGTCACCGAAAAACCTGCAAGGCATTCCGCTCGCGCGCGACATCGCCCTGCGCATCCGCGAGAAGATCAAGGCCGAGACGGGCCTCAACGCGTCGGCGGGCATCTCCTACAACAAGTTTTTGGCGAAGCTCGCCTCCGATCATCGCAAGCCCAACGGCCAGTTCGTGATCTCGCCAGAGATGGGACCCGCGTTCGTCGAGACGCTGCCCGTCGGCAAGTTCCACGGGATAGGCCCGGCGACGCGCGCGAAGATGAACGCGCTCGGCATGTTCACCGGTCTCGACATCCGCAACCAGACGCTGGAGTTCATGAATGCGAATTTCGGCAAGTCGGGCGCGTACTATTATTGGATCTCACGCGGGGTGGACGAACGTCCAGTCCGGGCCGACCGGATCCGCAAGTCCATCGGCGCTGAGAACACGTTCTCAAGCGATCTCACCGAATTCGATGCGCTGGTCGCCGAGCTCAGACCTCTCGTTAACAAGGTCTGGCACCATTGCGAGGCCACCGGCAACCGCGGCCGCACCGTCACTCTGAAGATCAAGTTTGCCGACTTCGAGATCATCACGCGCAGCAGGTCCGTCCCGGGGGCGGTTGCGGGACGAGACGAACTGGAGCGGCTGGCCTGCGGCCTGCTCAAAATCGAGATGCCGCTGCCCAAGCGCGTCAGGCTGCTGGGGGTCTCGCTGTCTTCGCTCCAGGCCGGGGACGATGCGCAGCCGCAGCTGACATTGGGCATTTGAACGAGACCGGCGGGGATCCCGGCAAACGCGACATCTTTGTCCGCGACGCGCCTCCAAACCTGTCGTAGAGACAGCAAAACACGACTTTTCGCGATTGATGTTGGAATGCTTGCCCTATTGATACGCCTTGGACTGCGCTTCGAAGACCGCATCGAGGAGCGGCGGTTTGTCGACCAATACGTCCGGGGCAATCTCGGGTGGACGCAGATCGCGATGCTGCTCGGTGCCGCCACCTATGCCGGCTACACCATCTGGGATTGGGTGCTCTACCCCGAAGTCGTTCCGACCACGCTGGCCATCCGCGGCGGCACGGCTCTGTTCGTGCTGCTACCACTGACCGCGCTGCTGTCACGGCGATGGATGAAGCCGTGGGCCGAGACGATCTTCCTGGTCTATTGTGTCATTCCCGGCTGTATCCTGCCGAGCATTTATCTCGTCCTGCCGTCGGGCTTCACGTTTGCCGCTCCGGGCATGATGATGATCATCCTGTTCGTCTCGACCATGCTGCCGTTGCGGATCGGTTCGCTGGCTATTTTCTGTTTGCTCTCCTGGGTGGCGCTGCTGGTGGCCGAGACGTTCGCGCTGGCGATGCCGACGGGCCTGCGATTCATCAATCATTCTCTCGTCGGAAACGCTTACGCATTGTCGCTCTATGCCGTAGCGGCGCGCGAGTACCGGGCGCGAAAGCAATTCCGAACGTCCGAGGCGCTGCAACGGGAAAAAGAACGCTCGGAGAAATCGCTGCGCGATCTACGTGCGGCCCAGGAGCACCTTGTGCAGGCAGAAAAGCTCGCCTCGCTCGGACAATTGGTGGCAGGCGTCGCTCACGAAGTCAGCACCCCGCTCGGCCTGGCCTTGACGACCTCGACGGCCATGCAGACTGATCTCCAAGCAATGGCTGAGGCATTAGGTGGAGTGTCGGTCCGGCGATCCGATTTGACCAAGGGAATTGACAGGCTCAAGCAGGGGCTCGGTCTGACCTTCGATAACCTGCACCGCGCATCCGAAATGGTGCATAGTTTCAGGCAGGTCGCGGTGCATCAAGCCGATGAGGACCGGCGCACCTTCGAGCTCAAGGATTGGCTGTCAGAGTTGATGTCCAAACTCGGGCCGCTATTGTCGCACCACGCCCTGACGGTCGACGTGCAATGCCCGGCCGGAATCACGCTCAACAGCTATCCCGGAGCGCTCGCTCAGGTGATCAGCAATCTCGCTCTCAACAGTGCCGCGCACGCGTACCCTGACAAGAGAGGCGGCAGGTTTGTCATCACCGTTAGCCAACCGGACCCGACGTCAGTCCGCCTGGTCTGCGCCGATGAAGGCATCGGAATCCCCGAGCCATTGCAGGCTCACATCTTCGATCCGTTCGTTACGACCAGCCGGCAGCGTGGCAACGCCGGCCTGGGGCTCCACATCGCGTTCAATTTGGTTGTCTCATCGCTCAACGGGCGCTTGCGCCTCGAGAGCAAGGCGGGTCCGGGAACTCAGATCGCCATCGAGATTCCAGTTTCCTGCGACCACCTTGGAGCCGCCTGGGCATAGAGCGCTCGCGCGCGACTGATGGTGACGGAATTTTTTCAAATCCCGCCACCCATGAAAGTCGATCCGCTCGGGCCGATCAATGCCTCACGTGCTCGAACACCACGATCACGCCGGTCGGCTCGGGCTCGTGCGCCATGAGGCGGGTCAGGTCGGAATCGCCCCAATCGGCGAGGCTGACGACCTCGCCACTCTGGCGGTCGGCGCCGAGCGACGGTGTGGGTTCGAGGACCTTGAGGCCCATCTCGTCGACGAAGAAGGTGTGCTCGCCGAACATGCTGTTGAGCTGCGGCATGGCCGGATGCTCGTCGGGCAGCACCTGAGCGCCGAGTTGGTTGACGGTCTGCTTCACCTGTTCGGATGTGAGCTTCATGAGCTGCTCCGTTCTGTCACGTCGGGTTTCGTTGAGCTGAGCCAGAGCGGACGTTCCCTGCCTCGATGCGCCTGGCTCAAACGTCCGAACAAGTGCTGCGCACAATTGTTCCTGAGAAATGTATTTCGTGATCGCGCGCCGCATCTGCCGCGCTCGCGGCACGAGATCGCCACAGGAACCACACGATCCAGCGACCCGACGGCCTTCCACTAACCCGCTACTCGCTCCGGTCTCCGCCGGCCGACAGCGCGCAGATGCGTGATAGATAGGTGTAGGGTAGGCCGGTCTCCTCGGCCCAGGCGTTGAATTGCGCCTGCACCTTGGCGAGATCACCCTTCGATCTCACCTCTTCGGCAATGTCGAGACCTGCACCGCGCAGGCAGGCGACAACGTCCTTGGAGGTCACAAAACCGTCCCAGCCAACGAAGCGCAGCAGCATCTGGCCGGTGTTGCCCCCTAACCGGCTGCCGCGCTTGGTGAGGAGATCGAGCAGGCCGATCTCGTCGGACGATGGCCATTTCGCCAGAAACTTGCCGAAGCTGCCGTGCTCCTTCGCGATCTCCTGCACGAAAGCGGCATTGTCGCGCACCGACATGATCTTGGCGCCATTGCGTACGATGCGTGTATCGCGCAGCAGGCCTTCCCAATAATCCTCGGGCTGGAAGCTGAGCTTGGCCGGCTGGAAATGCAGGAAGGCGGCTTCGAAACCGGTCCATTTCGACTCGATCACGCTCCATGCAAAGCCGGCGCAGAACACCCGTCTCGTCATCTCGGCGAGGATGCGGTCGTCGCCGAGCTTCGCCAGCCGCTTGAGGTCTGGTCTTGCCGGCATCAACTTCTCCAGCGCCTTGGGCCCACCCTTGCGTTTCTCGGCGCGGGCACGAATGGTCTTGAAGGAGGTCATGCGGACAAGAGCGGTTGAGGGTGCGTCACGAGATCAGAATTCGATGATCTGGTCCAGTCCTGCGCGACCCGGTCGCCATGCGTGCCGCAGCGTGCTCTCGCACCGATGATCATGGCACCGCCGGCGATCGTCTCAGGCCAAGATCGATCACGCGCGTCCCATCATGCTCGCGAGAGCGCGGGCACTCCTCGGGCATGATCGCCTGGAGGCCGCCGAAACGGCGTTCGCGGCCGTGGAAAGCAGCGAGCGCTTCGGCGAGATCGCCCGCGTCGAATTCGGGCCACATCCGCTCTGTGAAGTGCAGCTCGGCATAGGCGCCTTCCCAGAGCAGGAAGTCCGACAGCCGCTTCTCGCCCGAGGTGCGGATGATGAGATCGACGTCGCGCAGGCTGGCCTCGCCGGTGACCAGTTGCGAGAACGCCTCGCGGGTGAGGCTGGTCAGCGCCGCTGCCTTGGCCGCGGCATTGAGGATGGCATCGCGCGCGGAATAGTCGACGGCGATGCGCAAATGCAGCGTGCTGCCATGGGCGGTCGCCTCTTCGGCACGCGCGATCGCGCTGGCGATGCCGTCGGGCAGACGGTCGCGACGGCCGATCACGGTTAGGCGCACGCCGTTCTTGACCAGGCTCTGCACTTCATTGGAAAGATAGAAGCGCAGCAACGTCATCAGCGCGGCGACCTCGGCCTTGGGCCTTCGCCAATTGTCGGTGGAGAAGGCGTAGAGCGTCAGCGTGCCGATGCCCTGCTTTGGCGCGGCCTCGACGATGCGGCGGATGGTCTCGACGCCGGTCTCGTGGCCGCGCAGGCGCGACAGGCCGCGCCGCGTCGCCCATCGACCGTTGCCGTCCATGATGATGCCAACGTGAAGCTTGTCGTCGAACACAGGCTTACTTTGCATTACAAAGTCTCCGGTCAAAAAAGGGGATCAAGCCGAAGCGAAGCCGAGACGGCCGAGCGGCGGGGCCTCGCGGCCGGCGGCCTTGGCGGCGTCGCGCACGAGGCGTTCGAGCACGGCGAGATAATCGAGGAAACGGCGGCGGCCGGACTTGGTAAGACGACAGGTCGTGTGCGGGCGATTGCCCTCATAACCCTTGGTCACCTCGACGAGGCCGGCCTCCTGGAGCACGGCGATGTGCCGGCTGAGATTGCCGTCGGTGAGGCCGCAGAGCTGCTTGAGGTCGGCGAATGCCAGCCCCTTGGGGTGCGCCATCAACGAGGTCAGCAGGCCGAGCCTCGCCTTCTCGTGGATGACGCGATCAAGCCCCTCATAGGAGAAGGGCGCGCTGTCAGACTTCGACATCATGGTCTCCGGATGCGAAATACAGAATGGCAGCCATCACCGACTGTCCGATCACGAAGGGCAGACCCATGGTCCATGGCGACAGCATCTTGGTCTGGCTCGCCAGCGTCACCACCGCAAAGCCGGACACGAAATACCAGGCGCCAACGAGCGCGACGGTGCGCGGCAGCGTGCGGACGGAGGCGAAGATGCCGAGCGACACCAGGATCTGCCACAAGCCGGGCAACAGCCACAGCGTTTCGGCCGCGAACTTCCACATCACCACCGCAAGCAGCACGCCGGCAGCGCCTGCCGGCAGGAACTGCTCGACCGCCTGGTAGATCATGGCATCGGCAAGACCGGAATGATGGCGGCGCGAGCGTGCGCGCATCTCGATCCCGATCAGGAGGCCGGAGAGCGCGGCGGCAATGAACCAGCCGGTGAAGAAGGCGAGCGGCTGGCTGGTGGGATCGCCGATCAGCCAGAATTGCAGGATCGCAGTGATGAGCGCGACGGCACCTGTCGCCGCCATAGTCGCCGGGCCGTAGCCGCGGAACGCGGTGCCCGCCGCGATCTGGCTGCGGATCGCCACGATATCGGCCAGTGCCTTGTCGAGATCGCGCATTGGCAATGCCAAAATCTCGTTCCGCTCATGCTTCCCGGGATCATTCCCGCCGCTTTGTATTGCAAAGTATATGGCACTGCAAAGTAAAGGCAAGCCCGAATGTCGCGGCAAGGAGATCTTGTCCGCGCGGGCAACTGCCGGTTGCGTTGCCGCTCCCGCCACGGCTAAGATGCAGCCAAAGCATTCCCGGGGGCTGGTATGTGGCTTAAATCGTTTGTCGTTGCGTCTTTGTTGCAAGTGGGTGTCATCAACGCCGCGCGTGCGGCGGGACCGTTCGGCTCCGTCAATGTCGGCAACTGGATCGGCGGCGCCTTCAGCAATGACCAAACGGGCGGCTTCTCCCATTGCGCTGCGACGACGCCCTATGCGAACGGCGTCATCCTCGTCGTCAGCCAAAACGCCGCCGGCACCTGGTCGCTCGCCTTTGCGAGTCCCGGTTACCGCTTCAACAAGGGCGAGAACGCCGCGATCGACGTGACCTTTGACGGGCAGGAGCAAGCTAGGCTGTACGCTACGGCGTATCAGTCCAACATGCTCACGGCCATTATGCCGCTCAATGTCGTGCGTACGTTTCAAAAGGCGAGCCTTATGGTGGCAACAGCCGGCCGCGCCGTACTGAATTTCGATTTGACATCGACCGGGCCGGTCATCGCGGCATTGGCCAATTGCGTGAGCAAGGTGAAGGCCGACGGGCTCGACAAGGCCGGCGACTTCACCAAGGGTGCGGCCAAGCCGGCGGCCACGGCGGAGAAGCAGGCGTCTCCGCCGGCTGGAAGCAAAGTTGCCAGGGCCAGGAGCGGCACCGGCTTTGTGGTCAGCGCCAGCGGGCATGTTGTCACCAACAATCACGTGATCAATGGCTGCGTCGGCGACATCAGGGGCAATCTCACCGGCGAGGCCGCAATGGTGCTGCGCGTCGTTTCGACCGACGCCAACAATGATCTTGCTCTCCTTCAGGCGCCGTCGCCGACGGCATTCAAGGACTTTGCCCGGATCCGCGACCGCTCGTTTCACTCCGGCGATTCCGTCGTCGCGATCGGCTTTCCCTACCACGGACTGCTCAGCTCGGACTTCACCGTGACGACCGGTATCGTGAGCTCGCTCAGCGGCATGCGCAATGACACGCGTTTTCTGCAAATCAGTGCACCCGTGCAACCCGGCAATAGTGGCGGCCCGCTGTTCGACACCACCGGCCAGATTGTGGGCGTGGTCACCGGCAAGATCCCCGGATTGCGCATCGCCGCTGCGACCGGCGATATTCCCGAGAACATCAACTTCGCCATCAAAACCGGCGCGCTACGCGATTTCCTCGACAATTCCGTGGTGCCCTACCAGACCGCCGAGCCGAAGGGCGAGCTCAAGACCACCGACATCGCCGGCAATGCCCGCGCCTACACGATGCTGATCTCGTGCAATGCGACCGAGCAGGCCGACGCGAAGCGGTAGAACGGCGGCTGGCGGCGTCCCACACGCCGCCATCGTCCCGACGAAAGCCAGGACGACATGGCTGAACGAGGCGGCCTCTCAGCCGTGACAGCACGCCTCCTTCGCCGCCTGCGGTTCGTACTCGTCGCGCAGGCGAACCCAGTCCATCGGATAGGGCAAACCGTCCTCGTGACGGCCGAGCGGCGTAAGGTCGAGGTACTGATAGGCGGCATTCATCATATCGAGGCCGCGGGCGAAGCATGAGTAGGTGTGGAAGATCTCGCCCGCCTCGTTGCGAAAGAACACGCTGATGCCGGGCAGCTCGGGTCCATAGAACGGCGTGGTGCCGAAATTGTACTTCGGCACGCCCTTGTCGATCTGTTCGCGCGTGAACGAGACTTCATAATCGTAGTTGAAGTCGTTGCTTCCCGAGGAGACCCAGTCGAAGGTCCAGCCCATCCGCTTTTTGAACGCGTCGAGCTTGGCAACAGGCGCGAGCGAGATCGCAACCATGCTGGTGTCGCGCGCCGCCAGGTGCGGCACCATGCGCTCGAAACCGTCGGCCCAGAACGAGCAGCTCTTGCAGGCGGCGTCCCAATCGGGTGCGAACATCACGTGCTGCACCACGAGCTGCGGCCGGCCCTTGAAGAGATCGCCGAGCGTCAGCTTGCCGTTCGGTCCGTCGAACACGTAGTTCTTGTCGACCTTGACCCAGGGCAATGCACGGCGCTCCTCGGCCAGACGCTCGCGGGCGGCAGTGAGCTCCTTTTCATGGGCCAGATGAACCTTGCGGGCGGCGATCCATTGCTCGCGCGAGACGATCTGATGTTGCTGCATGGTATCCTCCTCTGATCGGGGTGAGCCGACGAAGGCGTCGAGCTTGTCGAAGAACGAGCTCCAGCCGCGCAAATGATTGTCGCGGGCGGTTTCGTCGAAGAACTGGGCATGATGGAAGACCATCAAGGTGCCGGCGCTGTCCGGCTTCAGCGTGATCGTCACCAGCGATTCGCGTTCCGGCGTCGAATGCCAGGCCCAGGTGAAGACCAGCCGCTCGTTCGGCACGACGTCGCGATAGGTACCGCCGGCCTCGAAATATTCGCCGTCGTCACGGGTGAAGCCGATGCGAAAGCTGCCGCCGGTGCGAACGTCGAGCTCGGCCCGAAGCGTCGCCGGCTTCATGTTCGGCGGCCCGAACCATTGCGCTAGCTGCTCGGCTTGCGTCCAGGCCGCGTAGACCTTTTCCGGCCGCGCGCGGAGCCGGCGCGTGAGCGTGAGGCTTGGACTTTCCTTTGGGCGTTCGGTTGAGCATTCGGCGGCGGCTGCGTTGGCCATGTCTCTTCCTCCACAAAGGCGGCGAGGCGATCGAGATTGTCGGACCAGAATTGGGCGTAGCGATTGAGCCAGTTCATCGCCTGCTCCATCGGCTGCGCGGTGAGCCGGCAGGCGACCGTTCGCCCGGTCTTCTCCCGCACGATCAGACCCGCATCCGTGAGCACGTCGAGATGCTTCATGATCGCCGGCAGCGAGATCGGGAACGGTGCGGCCAGCTCGCTCACCGACAGGGCGTCCTGCTCGCCGAGCCGCGCCAGCAGGGCACGCCGCGTCGGGTCGGATAGCGCCGCAAAGGTCCGGTCCAGCGTCTCGTCCTGATACTTAACCATTAGGTTTAGTATAGCCGCGAACGGTGACGCGTCAAGCGAGAAAGCCCGCACGCGGTTCTGCACGAGCGCGTGATCAGGCAGCGGTCAGTGGGACGTGGGGCGCGGCTCGTACGGCGCGACGGCCCGCCTGCGGTGCACCCGCGGCTGCGGTTGCAGCGGCTGCAGCTGGCCGTAGCCGAAACGGGGATTGCGATCGCAGAACAGCAGCCGGCCGGAGACGCTGGCCTGACATTGTTCATAGGTGCTGTAGGCGCATTCACCGGGATAGTCATACTCGCCGCCCTGGGCACACCAGGGATAGTCGCGCGCGGCGGCTGGAGGAATGGCGGCGAAACCGGCAAGGACCGTCACGCCGAGCGTCAGCAGCGCCAATCGGATATTGCGCATGATCCAACTCCTCTCCTGCTGGCGTGAGATACGCCACCATCCTCATCAGGTTTGGTCGCGCCAATTTATTCCAGATCGAGTGTAGCGCGCGTAAGAAAAAAGCCCTGCCGGACGGCAGGGCTTCAAGCGCGTTGATCACAAGATATCTACTCGACCTTCAGGCCGGCGAACTCGACGACCTTCTTCCATTTCTCGGTTTCGGCCTTGATCTCCTCACCGAACGCCTCGGGCGTCTGCACCCGCGGCTCGCCGCCGAGCTCGACCAGACGCTTGGTCATGTCGGGCTCCTTCATCAGCGCGTTGACCTCATTGTTGAGCTTGGCGATGATCTCCTTGGGCGTGTTCTTGGGTGCGCCCATACCGAACAACGCGCTGGCCTCATAACCCTTGACGGTCTCGGCGATCGCGGGCACGTCGGGCAATTGCGCAGAGCGTTCCGTGGTGGTGACGCCGATTGCACGCAAGCTGCCGGAACGGATGTGCTGGATGATCGAGGGCATGTTGTCGAAGATCACCTGCACCTGGCCGCCGAGCATGTCGGTGATCGCGGGCGCCGCGCCGCGATACGGCACGTGCTGCATCTTGCAGCCGGTCATGGCCATGAACATCTCGCCGGACAGATGCACCGAGGTGCCGTTGCCGGACGAGGCCATGTTCACCTTGCCGGGATTGGCCTTCACATATTCGATGAACTCGGCGACGGTCTTGGCCGGCACGTCCTTGTTGACCGTCATCACATTCGGCACACGCTGGAACGAGGCGACCGGGGCAATGTCGCGCACGAAGTTGAACTTCAGGTTGGTATAGAGCGAGGCGTTGATGTAGTTGGCCGGGTTGACCAGCTGCAGCGTGTAGCCGTCGGGCTCGGCGTTGACGACCGATTCGGTGGCGATATTGTTGCCGGCGCCCGGCTTGTTCTCGATCACGAATTGCTGGCCTAGCCTTTCCGACAGCCGCTGGCCGATCAGCCGCGCCAGGATGTCGGTGGCCCCGCCCGGCGGATAGCCGACCACCCATTTCACCGGACGGGCCGGATAATCGGCGGCAAGGGCCTTGGACAGCGGGGCGGCTGCAAGCGGACTGGCGGCGAGCAGGCCCAGCGCGGTACGGCGAGTGATCATCTCAAGGGTTCTCCCAGTGTTGTTCTTGAAAGACGGATATCTTGAAAGTGGCGTCGGCGCGGTTGTAACAAAGCTTGCCGCAGGCGGAAAGTGCACGGGGCGCATCACGACGAAAGGATAAGACATGCCGGTCAAGGTTCATGCCCTGGATCATCTCGTGATCAATGTCGCCGATGTCGCAGTGACTGCGGAGTGGTACCGCAGGAATCTCGGCATGGAAGTCAAGGTGTTCGACCCCGGCGGCGGCAAAGCGCCGCGGACTTCGCTCGTATTTGGTGACCAGAAGATCAACGTGCGGCCGCGCGATGGCGATAAGGTGGAGTGGTTCACCGCGGACCACCCGACCGCCGGCAGCGAGGATCTGTGCTTCCTCACCTCCTCCACGCCCGAAGAGGTGATGGCGCATTTGCAGGCGCACGGCGTTGCGATCGAGGAAGGGCCGGGCCCGAGGCAAGGTGCCCGCGGCACGCTGCGCTCGGTCTATTGCCGGGATCCCGACGGCAGCTTGATCGAGATCTCGTCTTACGCGGAATAGGGCGCGCTCGTCGAGAGAGCGAGCGCTGGCTGTTCCATGCCGCCCCGCCGAGTTGCTCCCCGCGCTGTCCAATGGCAGGAAGACGCAATCATCCAAAGACAGCCGCCATCAAGATGCAGGGCTGCACGGGAGGACACATGACCAATCCACAGACCGCCGCCGGGATCATAGGCCCTTTCGACGGGCTCGACGTGCCCTGGCTGCTGAAGCTGCGCGCCGAGGTGCGCCACTCACATCCGTTCCTGATCTGGGCGCCGTTCGATGCGCCGGCGCGGCGCTGGAGCTATGGCGAGTTTCACGAGCGGGTCGGCGCGCTCGCGGCGGGCCTCGCCAAGCGCGGCGTCAAGCCCGGCGAATATGTGCTCATCCATCTCGACAATTGCATCGAGGCGATGCTGGCCTGGTTCGCCTGCGTCGAATTGGGCGCAATCGCGGTGACCACCAACACCCGCTCGGCGCCAGCCGAGATCGCGTACTTCGCCGATCATTGCGGCGCGGCCGCCGCGATCACTCAGCCGTCCTATGCGGAAGTCGTCGCGCAGAATTGCCGCAACATCCGCTGGATGGCGGTGACCTCACACGATGCGGGCACAGCGCCTGCGCAAGCGGTCGCACGCGGCGACAGTTTTGAATCCCTGTTCGCCGACAGTGCCGACCGTCCCAGGCGCGCCCCCGATCCGCTCGCGCCGTGCAGCGTGCAGTACACATCGGGCACGACGTCGCGCCCCAAGGCGGTGCTGTGGACCCACGCCAACACACTGTGGGGCGCCAAGATCAACGCCGCGCATGAAGACCTTCATGCCGGCGACGTGCACCAGACCTACCTGCCGCTGTTCCACACCAACGCGCTGGCCTATTCCATGCTGGCGACGCTGTGGGTCGGCGCCACTTGCGTGATCCAACCGCGCTTCTCCGCCAGCCGGTTCTGGCACGTCGCGCGCGAGCACGGCGCGACCTGGACCTCGACGATTCCGTTCTGCATGAAAGCGCTGCTCGAGCAGGAGATCCCGCACGATCACAAATTCCGCCTGTGGGGCAGCGCGATCAACGAGCCGCCGGCGTTCGCCGCGTTCGGCGTCAAGATCATCGGCTGGTGGGGTATGACCGAGACCATCACCCACGGCATCGTCGGCGAGGTCGACCAGCCCAACATACCCATGTCGATCGGCCGCGCCGCGCCGGAGTACCAGATCCGCATCACCGATGACGACGGCCGGCCGACGGAAGTCGGCGGCACCGGCAATCTCTCGATCAAGGGCATCCCCGGTCTATCGCTGTTCGCCGAATATCTGCACAACGAGAAGGCGACGCGCGAGAGTTTTGACGAGCACGGCTTCTTCCTTACCGGCGACCGTGTCGAACGGCTGGCGAACGGCTACATCAAGTTCGGCGACCGCGCCAAGGACATGCTGAAGGTCGGCGGCGAGAACGTCGCGGCCTCCGAGATCGAGCAGGTGATCGCGCTCGTTCCCGGCGTGCGCGAGGCGGCGGTGGTGGCGAAGACGCATCCGATGCTGGACGAGGTGCCGGTCGTCTTCATCATTCCGCAGGGCGGCGTCGCCGGTGCGGTACGCGATCTGCATGATCGCGTGATGGCGGCCTGCCGCGCCGGCCTCGCCGACTTCAAGGTGCCACGCGAGATCAGGTTCGTGGACGACATGCCGCGCTCGACGCTGGAGAAGGTGGCGAAGGCGGAGCTGCGCAAGATGGTGGAGTGACTTCACCCTCCCCTGGAGGGGAGGGTAAGCAGGCCGCGCGCCTCTGGAATTGCAGCGTCTCGCTTAGAACGATCCCAGCGCCACCGGGCGGAACGCCTGCAACAGCTGCTGGTCGAGCTTGCCGCCCATGCCTTCCATCATCGTGAACGCACGCGAGTGGGTGAATGGCATGCGGTAGGCGCGCTTCTCCACGAGAGCGGCGTAGATGTCGACGATTGTCGTCAGCCGCACGATGTCGCTGATCTGGTTCGACGACAGGCCGTTGGGATAGCCGGAGCCATCGAGGAATTCATGATGATGCAGCACCACGTCGAGCATCTCCGGCGGGAAGCCGCCTTGCGCGGCGAGCGCGTCATAGCCACGGCGGGGATGCTGGCGCACCTCGGTCATCTCCTCGTCGGTGAGCTTGCCGGGCTTGTCGAGCAGTGCGGAGGGAACGAAGGCCTTACCGACGTCGTGCAGCAGCGCGGCGCGAGTCAGGCGGCGCTGGTCGTCCTCGCGCATGCCGAGATGCTGCGCGAAGGCGACGGCAAAGCCGGTGACGAACAGGCAATGCCGATAGCTGCCGACATGGTGACAGCCGACCGTGGTGAGCCATTCGCGCAACGAGGAGTGCTTGATCGCTTTCAGAATCTTGCTCTCGGCGGCAATGACGTCGTCGAAGGTCAGGGGCACGCCGAGCGGAAGCTTCTCGAACATCTTTGCCAGGACGGCATGCGCCGCCTCGACGCCGCGGTTGAGCGTCTTGCCGCGGTCGGTCGCGTCATAGAGGGCGGTGTCCGGGAACGCTGAGCGGATGCGCTGAAGGATGGCGTCCGCCTGCAGCGGGCGCGAGATGGTGTCGGTGGCGCCCAGCGCCCAGGCCTGCATGGTGCCGTGGTGGAGGGCATCGGCGAGTACGAACAGGCGCGGCATCGACCGATAGGCGTCGCCGCGCAGCTTGTTGCGCACCCGCTGCACGCTCTCGGGCGAGCGCAGATTGATGTCGACGACGAGGCCGGAGAGATCCCGCGACGGCCTGTCGGGGATGTCCTGGGTCGTCACCGTCGAGACCTCGCCGACCGCTTTCAGGATGCTGACGAGCTCGCTGCTCTCGTCGCTCCGGTCGGAAGCGAGCAGAAGCCGGCGTTTGGCGGCAGGTTTGGCTGAGGCGTTCATGACTTCCCCAAAAGGGTACCGAGAGCACGTGCGTATTGGCCTTAAGCCTAAGCCGGATCAGGTTCTCTGGCCCTTAAGAGGCGTCCTCAATGGAACCCTGCGCAATTGGAGGCAATTTGAGGAATTTCCGCTGTGGGGCGGCTCCAAACAAAAAAGTCGAAAAACAACCCCATGCACAGTAGCGGGCCATTGAGGAATAAGGGGAATTTTGGGCGCCATAGCCACACCCTCCGCTGTCATCGCCCGGCTTGACAGCGACAGTGTGGAGGCGGCGCCAAAACAAATCCGCCGGAGGTTGCCCTCCGGCGGATCGTCTCAAGCTGTCTTGGCCAGCCTTACGCCTTCATGCTCGCCTTCACGGCTTCGGCCGTGATCGGCAGCGCCCGGACGCGGGCGCCGGAGGCGTTGAAGATGGCATTGCCGATGGCGGGCGCCACCACCGTCACCGCGGGCTCGCCGACGCCAGTTGCCTTCTCGCCGTTGGCGATCACGGCGACGGCGACCTCGGGCGTCTGGCTCATGCGCAAGGGCGTATAGCTGTCGAAATTGGTCTGCTCGATGCCACCGTCCTTGAGTGTCGCCTTCTCGTACATCGCCAGCGACAGGCCCCACAGCGCCGCACCCTCGACCTGGGCGCGGATGTTGTCGGGATGCACCTGGGTGCCGACGTCGGTTGCGACCGTGAGCTTCTTCACCGTCACCTCACCCGATGGCGCCACCGCGACATGGGCGACGCAGGCCGTCCAGCTCGCAGTCGCACGCTCCTGCGACGATACACAGGCCACACCCATGCCCTCGTCTTTCGGCAGCTGCTTGGTGCCATAGCCGGACAGTCCCATCGCGGCGAGCAGCGTGTTGCGCAGCCGCTGCGCGCCGCCGTCGTTCTTGCCGGCGCCATCGAGCAGCGAGATGCGGAACTGCGCGGGGTCTTTGCCCGTGGCCGCCGCGATCTCGTCGATCATGCTTTCGACCGCCCAGAAGGTCCAGCCCGGCGCCACCGAACGGAGCTGGCCGGACGGCGTGGCGTTGTGCGCGAGCTCGTTCTTGATCGCGCGCACATAATGGTTGGGCACGGTGTAGAAGAAGTCGGCCCCATTCACCGTGAAGGAATCGAGCGGGCCCTTCTTGTCGACCGACGGCGTCAGGAAGTCGGGGATTCCCCAGCGCGCGGTCGGCCAGGCCGAGACCACGTCGTGGCTGATCGCAATGAGCTTGCCATCGCCGTCCACGCCGGCCTTGACCTTTTGATAGGTAAGCGGGCGCGAGAAATCCATCGTCATGTCGTTCTCGCGCGAATAGATCACCTTCACCGGCTTGCCGACCGCCTTTGCCGCCTGCACCGCCGGAATCATCATGTCGGCATCGAGACGCCGGCCGAAGCCGCCGCCCAGCCACATCTGGTGCATGACCACGAATTTCGGATCGATCCCGGCTGCACCTGCAGCGATCGCGCCGGAGCGCGTCGCGAACTGGTTGCCGGAATAGATGTGCAGGATGTCGCCCTTGAACTCCGCTGTGGCGTTCATCGGCTCCAGCGGCGCGTGGATGTTGATGCTGGTGGTGTATTCGGCCTCCACCACCTTGGCCGCCGAACCGAGGGCTGCATTGGGATCGCCGTCCTTGACGAAGAACTGGCCGGAATCCTCTAACATCTGAAGCCGCTTGGCTTCATCGAGCAGCGACTGGCTCGACAGCTTGGCGTTCGGACCATTGTCATAGGCGATCTTCAGCGCTTGCGCCGCCTTCTTGGCGTTGGCGTAGGTGCCGGCCACCGCGACGACCCAGCCCGACGTCGTTCCGGTCTTGTCGTCGAGCGTGACGGCCTTGATGAAGCCCGGCACCTTCTTGGCGCCGCTGTCGTCGACCGATGTCACCGTGGCGCCGAAGCGCACCGGAGGCGTGACCACCGCGCCATAGACCATGCCCGGCAACATCACATCGATCCCGTACTTTGCCGTGCCATTGGTCTTTGAGGGGATGTCGAGCTGCGGCACCGACACGCCGATCATGGTGTATTGATCCGGCGTCTTCAGCTTGATCGCCTTCAGCTCATCCGGCGTGAAGGTTTTGGTCGCTTTGCCGCTCTTCACCACATCGGCGAACGACATTTGCTTCTTCGACTTCGGATGCACGATCATGGAATCGCGCACCACGAGCTCCGAGGCCGGCACACCCATGGCGGCAGCCGCGGCTTCCGTTAGTGCCATGCGGCCCGCGGCGCCCGCGCGGCTCATGGCGTCGAAGTTCATCATCGTCGACCAGCTGCCGCCGGTGATCTGCGCGCCCAGTACGGGATCATTGAACTTCGGGTCGTTGGAGGCAAGCGACACGCGCATGTCGCTCCACTTCGCGCCCAGTTCCTCGCAGACGATCTGCGCCATGGTGGAGGCGATATGCTGGCCCATATCGGCCTTGCCGCAGGTCACGGTGACGAGACCGTCCGGCGAGATCGCATACCAGACGCTCGGCTCGAAGTTCGAAGGCGCCGCAAGCGCGTCGCTGATGCCGGGCACGCCGGAATAACCGAGCACGAGACCCGTCGCGGCGGTGCCGACGAGGAAGGAGCGGCGGCTGAGATCGGTCGCCTCTGGGACGACGTTGTTCACGTGCTTATTCATGTGGGCCTCCGTTCGGTGGCCGTGGATGCGGTGCGCATCTCGGACGCGGCCCGCATGATCGCCTTCTGGATCCGCGAATAGGTCATGCAGCGGCAGAGATTGCCATCCATGTGAGCGACGACCTCTTCCTTGGTCGGATTGGGATTCTTCGACAGCAGCGAGGCTGCCTGCATGATCTGCCCGGACTGGCAATAGCCGCATTGCGGCACCTGCTCGGCGATCCACGCCTTCTGCAAGGGATGATCGCCCTTGGCGGAGAGGCCTTCGATGGTGGTGATCTTCTTGCCGGCGACGTCTCCGACCATGGTCTGGCACGAACGCACGGCTTCGCCGTTGACGTGCACGGTGCAGGCACCGCACAGCCCGGCGCCGCAGCCGAACTTGGTGCCGGTCATCTGCAATTGCTCGCGGATCGCCCAGAGGAGCGGCGTGTCGTTCGCCGCATCCACGGACAGACTCCGCCCGTTGATGGTGAGTGTTGGCATAGGCGTCTTCCCCTGCCGGTGCATGAAGCCGCTTACGGCGGCAACTTGTGCGGCGGACGCCCACCGGGCTGGCGTCGACCTTGACGGCGAGCATGATCGCGTTAACGCGCGGAGGCAAATGCAATTTGGAATGGGTCGAAAAAACCAGCTCTGCACTTGCTCGTTGTGCGCCGCGCCAAGGACGCGGTGCAGCCACTGGACACAACAGCAAGCGCATCCGACATGCGAGCCCGTAGGCTTGGTGGCGTCCGAGGATGGCCAAACGGTCACCTACGGCCCGGTCACGCTCGGCACCATTGCTTATCGGGCGGATCAATTAAGAACGCCAAAGCGCTGTGGACCTTGGGGACAACGCTGCGCGTTGCCCCCAGGGTCCACAGCCCCAACAACAGCAGGCCTGAACGAAACGAGAATTGTGTTACCCATGTCGTCGGTTTGAACTGTTACCCATGTCGCCGGTTGCTCAGCGCGAAGCGCCGGATGAGGGGTATCTCTCGGCTCGCGAGACTGTTTGTGAGGGGAGAACCCCTCACCCGGCTTCGCTGCGCGAAGCCACCCTCTCCCACAAGGGGAGAGGGTGCACCGTTATCGCGGCGACGAAACCAGAAACAACAGGGCGGGAGCAATGCCAAGGATCGATCGAGACGGCGTCGGAATCTACTACGAGGTTCATGGTGAGGGGCCGCCGTTGCTGCTCACTCACGGCTATTCATCGACATCGGCGATGTGGCATGGGCAAATCGATGCGCTCGCGAAAAACCACAAGCTCGTGCTGTGGGACATGCGCGGCCACGGCCAGTCCGATTACCCCGATGATCCCGACGCCTACAGTGAAGCACTCACGGTCGGCGACATGGCGGCGATCCTCGATGCTGTCGGCACTGAGCGCGCCATCATCGGGGGTCTCTCGCTCGGCGGCTACATGTCGCTTGCGTTCTATCGCGCCTACCCACAGCGCGCCCGCGCGCTGCTGATCATCGACACTGGCCCGGGCTTCAAGAAAGACGATGCGCGCGAGGCCTGGAACGCGCGCGCGCTTGCCACCGCCGACAGGCTCGACCGCGAAGGCCTTGACGTCCTCAAATCGGCGACGCGCGAGCGCGCCACCGCCAGCCATCGCAACGCCAACGGGCTGGCGCTCGCCGCACGCGGCATGCTGACCCAGCGCGACGCGCGCGTGATCGAGCTATTGCCCGACATCACGGTGCCGTTGCTGATCGTGGTCGGCGCCGACGACACGCCGTTCCTGGCGGCGTCCGACTACATGGCGGCAAAGATCCCCGGCGCACAAAAGGTCGTGATCCCCGCCGCCGGACACGCCGTCAACATCGATCAGCCCGAGGCTTTTGTTGACGCGGTCGCGCCTTTCCTGAAGAACTTGCCGGGATAGGCCGGTCAATCGAGGACGCAAGACCATGATGCGAGGGATCTTCGCGGTGGGCGCAGTCGTGTCGCTGCTGGCGTCGGCGGCGCAGGCCGAGCCGTTCGGCACCGTGCCGCCGCGCCGACCGTTCCTCGCAACCTTGTCGAACAACACGCCGCTCGCCTTCGGCATGGATGCCGAACAGACCGCCCGTGCCCTCGGCCAGCCGCTGCAATATGTGCGCGGGCGTCCTGGCGACGAAATCTATCTTGCTTTGCGCAACATCGGCGGCAGCCGCTTGATCCCCAACCGCCACCGCCTGTTCCTGCAATTCCGTCACGGCCGGCTGGCAGGATGGAAGGAGGATTACGGCGAGAACTGGATGTGGGAGTGAGGTGGACCTCCCCGTGGTGAGGAGCGGCGAAGCCGTGTCTCGAACTAAAGGCCCCGCGGCGACATCTCGGCCTGGCATCCTTCGAGACGCGCTGACGCGCTCCTCAGATGAGGGGAAATAGCTTTCGGATCGAAGACCAACCAAGAAGGACAACCTGCGTGGGACAAGATATCAAGCTGACGGCTTCGGACAATTTCCAGCTGGGCGCCTATCGCGCCGATCCCGCAGGCACCGCGAAGGGCGCGGTGGTGGTGATCCAGGAGATCTTTGGGGTCAATCACCACATCCGCTCGGTCTGCGATCGGCTCGCCAAGGAGGGTTATGTCGCGATCGCGCCGTCGATCTTCGATCGGACCGCGCCGAATTTCCAATCGGGCTACTCGCCCGACGAGATCGCGGAGGCGCGCAAATTCGTCGCCAATCCGGACTGGGCCGCGATGCTGCGCGACACCCAGGCGGCGATCGATGCGGCGCGGGGTGCTGGCCCGGTCGGCATCATCGGCTTTTGCCTTGGCGGCAGCATCGCCTTCCTCGCGGCGACGCGGCTGTCGGGCCTCAAGGCCGCGATCGGCTATTACGGCGGCGCGGTGGTGCGCTTCGCGGACGAGACGCCGAAGGTGCCGACGCAGCTGCATTTCGGCGAGAAGGATGCCGGCATTTCCTTGACCGACGTCGACGCCATCAAGGCGAAGCGGCCCGATGTCGAAGTCTTCGTCTATCCGGGCGCGCAGCATGGCTTCCATTGCGACGAGCGGGCAAGCTACGACAAGGCCAGCGCCGACATCGCCTGGCCGCGCAGCATGGATTTTTTCGCAAAGCATTTGAAGTAGAGCACAGCATTTCTCTCTCCGTCATCCCGGGGCGCGCGGAGCGCGAGCCCGGTATCCATTGTGCGTCAGGGTTAGTGGAAGAATGGATTTTGCGCTCGCGACGTCGTTGCGCCGCGGACATGACGGAGAGAGCGGAAATCGGGTGGCTGCATCAGGCCGCGCGGCGATAGAGCTGGCCGATCAAGCCAACTCGCTCCGGAGCTTCGCCATGCAGCAAGCCATCACGCACCTCATCCGTCGCAATCCGTTCGGAACCATGGACGTGCCAGAGCCCGATGATTCCGAAGTGAGGAACTATGCCGCGACGGCCACGCTGTCCGGCGATGCCGCGGACGCCAACGCGGCGGCGTGGGCAATAGCCGCTTCGCCCTCCGATCCGCTCGAGGGCTGCTGGCAGAGCCGCTGGAATGGCGGCGCCGATCCGACCATTGCCGGCGATACATCGGACAGATGGAAAGAAGGGCGCGCGGAAATCCGCATCACGGGAGGCCGCATCTACCTGCGCTTCGACTGGGACAACGGCCGCCGGCACGGGCTGATCGATGCGGCGCGGGAGGGCGCGGATCGCCTGGTCGGCAAGTACATCAACCTGACCACGCCGGCGATCACACGGCCATGGGTCGGGCGCGTGGTCGACGATACGCGGATCGACGGGTGTTTTCCGAACGGGCGGCTGGATTTCCGAAGGTGAAATGCGGACGTAGCGCCCCCACTCTCACCTTCGTCAATTCTGGGACGCGCCGACAGGCGCAGACCCGGAAAGATCCATCTTGCCACAGAGTTGGTGGAGGAATGGATTCCGGACTCGCGCTCACGTGCGCCCCGGAATGATGACGGAGATAGTCGGCTGAAACCTAAAACCAGCGCTCGCCGACGAACACGGTGTCACCCGGCGCCAAGGGCGTGCCGAGCGGGACGACGGCGCGCATAGCGCCGCCAGCTTCGGTGTGCGTGACCGTGACCACATCGCGCTTGGCGCGGGGCGAGAAGCCGCCGGCGATGGCGACCGCGCTTTCGACCGTCATATTCGGCACGTAAGGATATTGGCCGGGCGCGAGGACCTCGCCGAGAATGAAGAACGGGCGATAGGCCTCGATCTCCACGGCGACCGAGGGCTCGCGGATATAGCCGTTGCGCAGGCGTGCGGCGATTTCGCCGGCAAGGCCCGCCGTGGTGCGTCCGCGCGCCGGCACCGCGCCGATCAGCGGCATGGTGATGGAGCCGCCGGCATCGATCGCATAGCTGTTGGTGAGACCTTCCTGGCCGTAGACCACGACGCGCAGCTTGTCGCCAGCATCGAGATGGTAGGAAGAGTCATAGCGCACCGGCGCCGCCATGGGCACGGCATAGCCGACCGGCATGGGCGCGGGCGACGAGGCGAAGGAATTGCGCAGCGCGCCGATGGCGCCGCCACCGTCGGCGACGACAACGGGCTGCGGCGCGCCATAGGGCTGGCCGTAGGCCATGGAGTCGAGATCGGGGCGCGGCTGCATCACCGCGACCGGGCCGGCGGTCTGCATGCAGCCGCCAAGGGCAAGCGCCGCGGACGCTGCCAGGGACGCTGCCAAACTCGACCATCGAAACGCGCGTGCAACCGGCACCGGACCCATCCCTCGAAACGAGACAGCTCCAGTCTTGCACCGGTTATGGTTAATAAAGCGTTTCGTACCCTCGCCTGGAGGTTGAGAGCGGGTTCCTGTGGCCATCCTTCGAGACGCCCGCTTTAGGCGGGCGCCTCAGGATAAGGACGGAATGCGTGGCAGCAGTGTCAACGGGCCGTGCTGCTTAGCCTCATCCTGAGGAGACCGCGAAGCGGTCGTCTCGAAGGACGAGGCCTGCGCTCCGGCGTTGCGAGAAGTCATATGCGATGCTCTACCCTCCAGAGGGCGGGTAAGCGCAGCACGCTTCGACCACTTTCAATTACGCGCTCACACCGACTCCAATCGGGCAGGACACGCCGGTGCCCCCTAAGCCGCAATAGCCGGCGGGATTCTTCGCCAGATATTGCTGATGGTAGTCCTCGGCGAAATAGAATGCGCCGGCGGGCGCGATCTCGGTGGTGATGTCGCCGAGACCCTTTGCGGTAAGCGCCTTCTGATAGAGCGCTCTCGATTCCGCGGCGGCCTTCTTCTGCGCGTCGCTGAAGGTGTAGATCGCGCTGCGGTACTGCGTGCCGACATCGTTGCCTTGGCGCATGCCCTGCGTCGGGTTGTGGCTCTCCCAGAATGTCTTCAAGAGCCTGTCGTAGGAGATCTTGTTGGGATCGAACACGACCAGCACCACTTCGGTATGGGCGGTGCGGCCCGAACAGACCTCTTCATAAGTTGGGTTCGGCGTGTGGCCGCCGGCATAGCCGACGGCAGTCACATGGACGCCATCGCCGAGCTCCCAGAACTTGCGCTCGGCGCCCCAGAAGCAGCCGAGGCCGAATACCGCCTGCTCGAGACCGGGGGGATAAGGCGGCTGCAGCTTCGCACCGTTGACGAAATGGGTGGTCGCAGTCGGGATGGCTTGCGCACGGCCCGGCAGCGCCTCAGTTGCGCTCGGCAATGCGGTGGTCTTGCGCATGAACAGCATGATTGGGTCTCCGCAACGAGCCGTCCGGTCCATGAGACAAGCGCTCAGGCGGCGAGCTCGCGATCAGTGGGGAATATAAGCATCTACGCAGCGAGAGGTAGCTCTGTTACGTGGCCCGCGCGCGCTCAATCCCGAGAATAGCCGATCAGCGGTTTCCGGGGGCGGAACAGGATCATCAGCAGGATGCCGAGAACGCCGAGAACGGCGAACACCGGCTGATCCAGCACCAGGCGGATCACCGAGGTCCAGAGCCAAGGCGCCTTGGCCTCGACCCAGGTCCGGAACGCGGTCTGGCTGGCCTGATTGATATCGTTCCAGAACTGGTCGAACCGGGTGAACTTGAGGGTCTGGTCGGCCACCCAGCGGGCGCCGTCATAGACCATGAAGATGAACCCGCCGGCGAGCAGCAACAGCCCAATAAGTCGGAAAAAGCCGCGGATCATGCCTCACCTACGATGGTCGTCCGACCGGACGGCCTTGCGGAACGTCGCCAGCCAATAGCCGGGCGACGGCAGAAATTCAACCTCTTCAGAGCGTTAGGGCCCGCCTCCAGCCCGTTCGCGGCCGCTTTTCCAACTCCCGAAAGCGTTGACGGTGCCGAAGACCCTCTCTATAAGGACGCCAACTGGCGGTGGGCGCAATCCTGCCGCCGCTGTTCTTTGAGCAATTGCAGGCACCTTGAGCTTAAGACTCTTTGGAGCCTCAGAGACGACCGCAAGGCCGTCGCTCATGTTCCGGGAACGGCCCAGCAACCGAACACCCTAAATCCGAGCGTCGATTAAGCGGTCAAGCAGCCGGCGCTACCCGACCAAGACGCGACCGGTACCGCAAAGGACATTGAGACCATGGCCAATACCACTTCCGCCAAGAAAGCGACGCGCAAGATCGCCCGCCGCACCGCCGTCAACAAGTCGCGCCGCACTCAGATGCGCGGTGCCGTGCGCACCGTCGAGGAAGCCATCAAGACCGGCGATCGCGCCGCTGCCGTGAAGGCGCTGGCGAATGCCGAGCCGGCGTTGATGCGTGCCGCGCAGCGCAACATCATTCACAAGAACAACGCCAGCCGCAAAGTCTCGCGCCTCACCGCGCAGATCGCCAAGCTCGCGAAGTAATCGGCGTGATCTGATCGGCCCGACCCGATCAGCACGTCAAACAAAGCCCGGCATCGCGCCGGGCTTTTTTGTTGATTCACGCAAGCAGTGACGCCATTGCTCGATCTTCGCATTGGAAGATCTGGATCGTCTGCACTATTCTTCGTACCGTAATTCTACCTGCAGATGTTCTGCAACAGCGGAAACTTTCACCGCGTTGCAAAAACCCCTGCGCTGCCGGCTTGAATTGAATCCGCGAGTGACGAAAGTTCTACACACCGTAGATTCACAGGAACGCACGTCGGCGTGGAGTTACCCTGCAAAACGAGACTCAAAAAACGATGTCTCGCTAATCACTTATCGACATAGTGATCGCAAGCGTTTGGAAAAATCGCCGGCACGTCAGGGGCGTGACGAATTTGTAAAAAAATATTGGCGGTGGCGGAGAATTTGTCACATGAGGCGCGGCGTTCTCGATTCTGTGCACGAATCCAAAAACTTGCTTCGCAGCCTGTGAACAACTCGGGCGCGCCATTAACGCAGATCAAGTTTTTTGATGCCTCAAGTGTGAATCAATTCGATTGCGAGTCTTTCCGCTTAGTGTATTCCTTAAGTCGTCAGCGGCGCCCACGATCTTCAGACCAGCGCGGTTTAGGAAACGGGGCGAGCGTGCAAATCGGCGGCGATGTGCACGTAGGCGACGCTTCAACAAGCGATGTCGGTTCAAAACCCATAGCAATATGGGAATGGTAGTTTTTTGTCTGAATGTCTCCAAGTGGGATCTTCCCGCCTCGCGCCAAGCGCTCACGAGAGACATCGCAAGGCTACCCCGGCTCGCAAGGCGGCGAAGTCGAGCGGACGAGTATAGACGGGCAGGGCATCCGCGACTGGGGCTTTCAGGTGCGGCTGTCTTTCACACGCAGGACCTTGTCGTGAGCAATCACGGCGGGACGGGGAGGTATCATGTCCTACGGATTCAACGCGGTATTGACACAGTGTCCTTCTTTCGGCGATGCCGTCTCCGATCCGTCATACGGCCAGCCTCCCACGTGTGAGAGCGCGCAGAGTACGCGCTGACCTCGCGACCCCTTCATCTCTGACATCGCTGATCGGACGCGGCGTTCTCGCCGGACGGTCGAGCCATGCCTGACGATGGACTCGCTTGAGGTCGTGCCATTCCAGGGATCCCGGCAGGAACCCTGCATGGCGCTCACAACGCAACCTTATCTCTCAAGAGAAGTTTTTCAGACGATGACAATGGAACAGGATCGCTGGTCACGCGTGAAGGGTCGGCTGCGCTCAAGCGTTGGCGAAGACGTTTACACGAGCTGGTTTGCGCGCATGGATCTGGAAGGCGTGCAGGACGAGAGCGTGCGGCTCTCGGTCCCGACCCGCTTCCTGAAGAGCTGGATTCAGGCCCATTACGCCGAGCGCGTGCTGTCGTGCTGGCAGGCCGAGATGCCGGAAGTGCATCGCATCGATCTCACGGTCCGCTCGGCGGTGCGCCCGCTCGCCCAGCCGAAGGAAGCGCCCGCCCCGGTCGAGGCGCGCCGCACGCCGGCGCCGGAGCTGCGCTCGACCGCGACCGCGCCAGTCTCGGCCAATCACGATGCGCTCGGCGGCTCGCCGCTCGATCCGCGCCTGACCTTTGCGAGCTTCGTCGTCGGCCGCTCCAACACGCTGGCGCATGCAGCCGCTCGCCAGGTCGCCGAAGGACGCCGCGGCGACCCCGTGATGTTCAACCCGCTCTACATCCATGCCGGCGTTGGCCTCGGCAAGACGCATCTCCTGCAGGCGGTGACCTGGGCCGGCAATTCCGGCAACGAGCGCAAAGTGCTGTATCTCACTGCGGAGAAATTCATGTACGGCTTCGTCGCCGCGCTGAAGACGCAGACGGCGCTGGCCTTCAAGGAAGCGCTGCGCGGCATCGACGTGCTCGTCATCGACGATCTCCAGTTCCTGCAAGGCAAGTCGACCCAGGCCGAGTTCTGCCACACGCTGAACGCGCTGATCGACGCCGGCCGCCAGGTCGTGATCGCGGCCGACCGTCCGCCGTCCGACCTCGAGAGCCTGGACGATCGCGTCCGCTCGCGGCTCGCCGGCGGCCTCGTGGTCGAGATGGGCTCGCTCGGCGAGGAGCTGCGGCACGGCATTCTCAAGTCACGTGTCGCGGCGGCCCGCGCCCACCATGCAACTTTCGAGGTGCCCGAGGAGGTGCTGCACTATCTGGCGCGCACCATCACCCATAACGGCCGCGACCTCGAAGGCGCGATCAACCGTCTGCTGGCGCACTCGAAACTCAACAACCGCCCGGTGACGCTGGAAATGGCCGAGCACGAGGTGCGCGACCTGGTCCGGCCGCAGGAGCCCAAGCGGATCAAGATCGAGGACATCCAGCGCGTGGTGGCGCGGCAGTATAACGTGAGCCGCTCCGATCTCTTGTCCTCGCGTCGCACCGCCAACGTGGTCCGCCCGCGCCAGGTGGCGATGTATCTCGCCAAGACGCTCACCCTGCGCTCGCTGCCCGAGATCGGCCGCCGCTTCGGCGGACGCGATCACACCACGGTGCTGCATGCGGTGCGCAAGATCGAGGCGCTGGTTTCCAAGGACACCGCGCTGTCCGAGGAAGTGGAATCGCTGAAGCGCCAGCTTCAGGAATAAACGCCTAGAGCTCCCGCCATGCTCCCGCCGCCCCGGCCAGGCCTGGGCGGCGGCTTTCGTTCTGGGCGGTAAATCGTGGGGGAACTGCCTCCGATCCCTTGAATCCGGAGGCCATCCGCGCCACCTTGCGCGACCCTGGCAGCTTTGGTCATATCGGCAGGATGATCCGGCTTTTTGGGGTCTTCGGTGCCGTGGCGCGCGTCCCGCCGCCCGGCCTTCTCATCTTGGGGATCGGGCGAGTAGTGCAATGAAGGTTACGGTTGAACGCGCGCAACTCCTGAAGTCGCTGGGCCATGTCCATCGCGTGGTCGAGCGCCGCAACACGATCCCGATCCTCGGCAACGTGCTGGTTCGCGCCGAGAGCGCGAAATTGTCGCTGAAGGCGACCGACCTCGACCTCGAGGTGACCGAGACGCTGCCGGCGGAGACCGCAACCGCGGGCTCCACCACCGTGCCGGCGCACATGTTCTACGACATCGTGCGCAAGCTGCCGGACGGTTCGCAGATCGTGCTGGAGGCCGACGGCGACCGTGCGGTGCTGGCGATCCGCGCCGGCCGCTCGCGCTTCACGCTGCAGACCCTGCCGGAGAACGACTTTCCGGATCTCGCCGCCGGCGACATGTCGCACTCGTTCTCGCTCGCCGCCAAGGACGTCAAGCGGCTGATCGACCGCACCCAGTTCGCGATCTCGACGGAAGAGACGCGCTACTATCTCAACGGCATCTATCTGCATGCGGCCGGCACGCCTAAGGCCGCGACCCTGCGCGGCGTCGCCACCGACGGCCACCGCCTCGCCCAGCTCGATTTGGTCCAGCCCAAGGGGGCCGAGGGCATGCCCGGCGTGATCGTGCCGCGCAAGACCGTCGGCGAGGTGCAGCGCCTGATCGAGGACACCGAGGCCGAGATGACGATCGAGCTGTCACAGGCCAAGATCCGCTTCACGATCGGCAACGTGGTGCTGACCTCGAAGCTGATCGACGGCACCTTCCCCGACTACGGACGCGTCATCCCGCAAGGCAACGACAAGGAGCTCATCGTCGACAAGAAGGATTTTGAGAACGCGGTCGACCGTGTTTCGACGATTTCGAGCGAGCGCGGGCGAGCGGTAAAACTGTCGCTGTCGGCGGGCAAGCTGGTGCTGTCGGTGACCAATCCGGATTCCGGCAGCGCGACCGAGGAGCTGGAGGTCGAATACGCCTCCGATGCCCTCGATATCGGCTTCAACTCCCGCTACCTGCTCGACATCGCCGCCCAGATCGAAGGCGACGTCGCAACGCTCCGGCTCGCCGACCCCGGCTCGCCCACCCTGGTGCAAGACCGCGACGACAAGAGCGCGCTGTACGTGCTGATGCCGATGCGGGTGTGAGGGAGGTGGCTCTCGGCCCCGAGCAATCCTTCGTGAGCCAGGCGCGATGCGCATTATTGCGCCCTCTCCCCTTGTGGGAGAGGGCAGCTCCGCTGGCGGATATATATTCGATCGGGTGAGGGGTTAGTGCCGCAAGAGCCGTCCCATCGGCCGGTCCCCAAACATCTCCGCGCGTTTGCGAAGAATATGCGGCGCGAGCCGACCGATGCGGAAGGCGCGATGTGGCGGCTGCTCAGGGAGCGACGCCTGTCGGACTTCAAGTTTCGCCGGCAAGTCCCGTTCAAGAATTACATTCTCGACTCGTCTGCTTCGAGAAGCGTCTTGTGATCGAGATCGACGGAAGCCAGCACGTTGAATCGCAACGCGATGCAGCTCGTGAAGCCGCGCTCTCCGGTATAGCGCGCTATTGGAATAATGACGTGCTTCAGCAGTCCGCCTCTGTATTGGAGGACATCCTTGCAAAGCTTGCCGGGCGGTAACATACCCCTCACCCGTCGCCTCACTACGTGAGGCGCCACCCTCTCCCACAAGGGGAGAGGGGAAGAATCCCGTTCACGACGAAGAACTGATGACCCCCTCCCGCATTCATCGCCTGACCCTGACGCATTTTCGCAATTACCGGGCGGCGGGGCTCGAGACGGCGGCTGATATGGTGGCGCTGGTCGGGCCGAACGGGGCGGGCAAGACCAATTGCATCGAGGCGATCTCGTTCCTGTCGCCGGGGCGCGGCCTGCGGCGGGCGAGGCTGGAAGAGGTCGCCGACAACCAGGGCGACGGCTCCTGGGCGGTGTCGGCGCAGGTCGAGGGCGCGCTCGGGCTCGCCACGCTCGGCACCGGCATCGATGCGCCGCGGCCTGACAGCCCCGTGAGCCGGCGCTGCCGTATCGACCGCGAGCCGGTCAATTCCGCCGCTTCGTTCGGCGACCACATCCGCATGGTGTGGCTGACGCCGGCGATGGATGGCCTGTTCATGGGCGCGGCCTCCGAGCGACGTCGCTTCTTCGACCGCCTGGTGCTCGCCATCGACAGCGACCATTCCAGCCGTATCGCGGCGCTGGAGCGTTCCTTGCGTTCGCGCAACCGCCTGCTGGAGACGCGCAATTACGACGACCATTGGTGTGACGCGATCGAGCGCGAGACCGCCGAGCTTGCGGTCGCGGTCGCCGCAACGCGCGGCCAGACCGCGGCACGGCTGACCGGCATGCTCAATACGCGCGCGCAGGCCTCCGCCTTCCCGTCGGCGCACATCGCGCTCGACGGCTGGATGGAGAACGCGCTGCTTAACGAGACCGCGACGTCGGTCGAGGACCGCTACCGCCAGATCCTGCGCGATAACCGTCCGCGCGATGCCATCGCCGGCCGCACCACCGACGGCCCGCATCTCACCGACCTCCAGGTGGTCTATGCGCCAAAGAGCATGCCGGCGCGCGATGCCTCGACCGGTGAGCAGAAGGCGCTGCTGATCGGCCTCGTGCTGGCGCATGCGAGTCTGGTCGCCGAGATGACTGGCATCGCGCCGCTGCTGCTGCTCGACGAAGTCGTCGCGCATCTCGATCCGAACCGCCGCGCGGCGCTGTTCGAGGAGCTGAAGAAGCTCGGCGCGCAGGTCTGGCTGACCGGCGCGGACCCCGCTGCCTTCGCCGAGATCGGCGCCAGCGGCGAAGTCTTTGACGTCGAAAGCGGACGAGTTTCTGCCCGAAGGTAGACCGCCACATTGAACCCCGGCCGTTTCCATCAGCAATTAGCTGCTTGAGGCCGCTAGCGCCGGACCTGCCAGGCCAATACGCCTATAGACTGAGCGTGCCGGGTCATTCAGCCACCACGAACAGTCTCACCCTGCCCCGGCGCTGATGCCGCGCGCGCAGCAGTGTCGCCGGTGCGCCGGAATTGAGAGAGTAAAGCGTCACCGAGCCATTTCGAAGCAACTCCAAGACGCCCCGGAACCACTCCTCCAAGCCGCGAAAACCAGGGCTTCGAGACCCAAAACGCGCCTTCGAATCGCGCTTTTTGCACCGCCGTGAATCGGCTTTCGGAAGCCTTGAAAATCGGTCCAAAAACCCTATCTTCCCAAAGGGTTGCAAGGAGATACTTTGCGCTAGGCGCAAACTCTCTTTCATGGCACAAATAGCCTGCAAATCAGCGCCTTTTGCGCCGCTGATTCGGGCGACATCTCGAAGGCCTCTCATGACAGAACCTGCTCGGCAGCCCGCTGCCGAAAACGAGCTCTCCAACGCGAGCGATTACGGCGCGGAATCGATCCGCGTGCTCAAGGGTCTCGACGCCGTCCGCAAGCGCCCGGGCATGTATATCGGCGACACCGACGACGGCTCGGGCCTGCACCACATGGTCTACGAGGTCGTCGACAACGCGATCGACGAGGCACTCGCGGGCCACGCGACGCGCGTCGACGTCATCCTCAATGCCGATAATTCCGTCACGGTGCGCGACGACGGCCGCGGCATTCCGGTCGACATCCACAAGGGCGAAGGCATCTCGGCGGCCGAGGTCATCATGACCCAGCTCCATGCCGGCGGAAAGTTCGACCAGAATTCCTACAAAGTCTCCGGCGGCCTGCACGGCGTCGGCGTCTCCGTCGTCAACGCGCTGTCCAGCAAGCTCGGCTTGCGGATCTGGCGCGACAACAAGGAGCACTATATCGAGTTCGCCCATGGCGATGCCGTCGCACCGCTCAAGGTCGTCGGCGATGCCCCGGGCAAGCGCGGCACCGAGGTGACGTTCCTCGCCTCGACCGAGACGTTCAAGAACATCGAATATGATTTCGCCACGCTCGAGCACCGGCTGCGCGAGCTCGCCTTCCTCAATTCCGGCGTCAACATCGCCCTCTCCGACATGCGCCACGCGGTCGAGAAGCGCGAGGAGATGCACTATTCCGGCGGCGTCGAGGAGTTCGTCAAATATCTCGACCGCAACAAGAAGGCGATCGTGCCGGCGCCGATCATGGTGCGCGCGGAAGCCAACGGCATCGGCGTCGAGGCCGCGCTGTGGTGGAACGACAGCTACCACGAGAATGTGCTGTGCTTCACCAACAACATCCCGCAGCGTGACGGCGGCACCCATCTGGCCGGTTTCCGCGGCGCGCTGACGCGCCAGGTCAACGGCTATGCCGAGGCCAACGCCAAGAAGGAAAAGATCGCGCTGACCGGCGACGATTGCCGCGAAGGCCTCACCGCCGTGCTGTCGGTGAAGGTGCCCGACCCGAAATTCTCGTCGCAGACCAAGGACAAGCTGGTGTCCTCGGAGGTGCGTCCCGTGGTCGAGAACATCCTCAACGAGGCGCTCCAGGCCTGGTTCGAGGAGCACCCGAGCGAAGCCAAGGTGATCGTCGGCAAGGTGATCCAGGCGGCCGCGGCCCGCGAGGCTGCGCGAAAGGCGCGCGAGCTGACACGCAAGAGCCCGCTGTCGGTCTCCTCGCTGCCCGGCAAGCTCGCCGACTGCCAGGAAAAGGACCCGGCCAAATCCGAACTCTTCATCGTCGAGGGTGACTCGGCAGGCGGCAGCGCCAAGCAGGGCCGCAACCGCGAGTTCCAGGCGGTGCTGCCGCTGCGCGGCAAGATCCTCAACGTCGAACGCGTGCGTCCCGACAAGATGCTGTCGTCGGAGCAGATCGGCACGCTGATCACCGCGCTGGGCACCGGCATCAGCGACGAGTTCTCGATCGAGAAGCTGCGCTATCACAAGATCATCGTGATGACGGACGCCGACGTCGACGGCGCCCACATCCGCACGCTGCTGCTCACCTTCTTCTATCGGCAGATGCGCGACATCATTGACGGCGGCTATCTCTACATCGCCCAGCCGCCGCTCTATAAGGTCTCCAGAGGCAAGTCCGAGCAATATCTGAAGGACGAACGCGCGCTGGAGGATTATCTGATCGACACCGGTCTCGATGATTGCGTCTTCGTTCCCGGAACCGGCGGCGACCGTACGGGCCGCGACCTGCGCTCGCTGGTCGACGACGCCCGCGTGGTCCGCAGTATTTTGCGCAACCTGCACAGCCGCTACAACCGCAAGGTCATCGAGCAGGCCGCCATCACTGGCGTGCTGAACAAGGCGATCTACGGCGATCCCGAGAAGGCCGCGGCTGCGGCGCAGTACATCGCAGGCCGGCTGGACAACCAAGCCGAGGAGGTCGAGCGCGGCTGGGTCGGGCAATATGTCGAGGGCCAGGGCTTTCAGTTCGAGCGCACGGTGCGCGGCGTCAAGGAGGCCGCTGTGATCGACGACGCCTTCCTGGGGTCCGCCGAGGCCCGCAAGCTCGACGAGTACACGGTAAAGCTTCAAGACGTTTATGCCCGCCCAGGCAAGCTGCGGCGCAGAGATGTCGAGCACATGGTCTACGGTCCGGTCGATCTGTTCGAGGCCGTCACCGACGCCGGCCGCAAGGGCATCACGCTCCAGCGCTACAAAGGCCTTGGCGAGATGAACCCGGAACAGCTCTGGGAAACGACGCTGAACACCGACGGGCGCTCGCTGCTCCAGGTGAAGGTCAAGGAAGTCGACGAGGCCGACGATATCTTCACCAAGCTGATGGGCGACGTGGTCGAGCCGCGCCGCGACTTTATCCAGGAACATTCGCTCAGCGCGACGATCGATATCTGAGGCGTGCTGCGCTTTGGCGCTCTGCGGGCTCACCTCTCCCCGGCGGGAAAGGTGAACCTGCCCAACCGCCATCGCGACGAAGTGGCATGAACCCCGTTGGCCGGTTCGGCCATTCTCGGCACCGGCGCCATTGCGATCGAGATCTCCTTCGTCGTGATCGGCGCGCTGATCCTGATCGCAATTCTCCATGTGGTCGGCAATATCATCGGCCTGCTTTGAGCCTTTCGGGGCTGACGGACGGACGTCAGCGGCAGCAAGCGCAATTGCTCCCGCACTCAATTCTCTGTAGTTTCCGGCTCGAAAACCACCCCCACCAACAAGACAGCGAGACCCCATTTGGCGCCCATCCAATACATCGTCGAGGGCGGTCACCGGCTCTCGGGCTCGATCGAGCCGTCCGGGAACAAGAACTCGGCGCTGCCGATCATTGCGGCCGCGCTGCTCACCGAACAACCGGTGACGCTTCAGAACGTGCCGCGGATCCGCGACACCGAGACACTGGTCGAGCTGGTCCGCTCGGTCGGCGCCGCGGCGGAGTGGACCGAGCGCAATACGCTGCACATCCACGCCAAGAGCATCCGTGCCGCCGATCTCGACCCGGAGCTGTGCGTGCGCATCCGCGCCTCGATCCTGCTCGCAGGTCCGCTGCTCGCCCGCTGCGGCGAAGTGATGCTGCCGCCGCCCGGCGGTGATGTCATCGGCCGGCGCCGGCTCGACACCCATGTGCTGGCGCTGGAACAGCTCGGTGCCAAGGTGACCGCAACCGACCGGCTCGAATTCCGCGCGCCAAAGCTCGCCGGTGCGGACGTATTTTTGGACGAGCCGAGCGTCACCGCGACCGAGAACGCGTTGGTCGCGGCGGTCGCCGCCGGCGGCGTCACCTATTTGCGTAATGCCGCGTCCGAGCCGCATGTGCAGGACCTCGCCAACTTCCTGGTCGCGCTCGGCGCAAAGATCGAGGGCATTGGCACCAATACCATGGTCGTGCACGGTCAGGCCACGCTGGGCGGTGCGACCTACAGGATCCAGCCCGACCATATCGAGGTCGGCTCGCTCATCGGGCTTGCGGCGGTGACGCGCTCGCCCTTACGCATCACCCGCGCCGGCGTCGAGCATCTGCGCTCGATCCGGATGGGGTTTGAGCGGCTCGGCATCCTCTGCCGCGTCGAGGGCGACGACCTCATCGTGCCCTCGAACCAGACGCTGAAGATCCAGGACGATTTCGGCGGCCACGTGCCCAAGCTGGAGGACCAGCCCTGGCCGGCCTTCCCGGCCGATCTAATGTCGATCGCGATCGTCACCGCCACGCAATGCGAGGGCGTGATCCTGATGTTCGAGAAGATGTTCGAATCGCGGATGTTCTTCGTCGACAAGCTGATCGCGATGGGCGCGCGCATCGTGCTGTGCGATCCGCACCGCGCCATCATCGCCGGTCCTAGCCGCCTGCGCGGCGCATCGATGATCTCGCCCGACATCCGCGCCGGCATGGCCATGCTGCTCGCGGCCGTCTGCGCTGAGGGCACCTCCACCATCAACAACGCCGACCAGATCGAGCGCGGCTACGAGCGCATCGAGGAACGCCTGAACGCGCTGGGCGCGAAGATCAAGCGCGTGCCGGAACGGAAGGGGTGAGTTTTTTCTTCCCTTCTCCCCTTGTGGGAGAAGGTGGCGCGAAGCGCCGGATGAGGGGTTCTATCCGCGAACTAAGCTCTGATTTGAATTCGCGGAGAGAACCCCTCACCGTCTCGCCGCTATCGCGGCGAGCCACCCTCTCCCACAAGGGGAGAGGGGAAAAACGCAGGCCATGTTTTCGACGTGTGGCTGTGCTAAGGACCGGCCATGCTCGACACCGTCCATCATTCGCAGCCGCAAGCCGGCGTGCCGTCAAATCATCTCGCCGTGGAATTCGCCGAGACGCTGCGGTTGGCTGTTCCGCTGATGCTGACCCAGCTCGGGCAGATCGCGATGATCACGACCGATCTCGCGATGATCGGCCGGCTTGGCGAGGACGCCGTGGCCGCGGCGGCGCTCGCGCATACGGTTTATTTCGTCAGCTTCACCTTCGGGCTCGGATTGATGTCGGCGGTGTCGCCGCTCGCCGCGCAGGCGTTTGGCGCCGGCGACGTCAGGCTGATACGCCGCTCCTTGCGCGTCGGGCTGTGGGCCGCGCTGCTGATCTCGCTGCCGATGATGGCCTCGCCGCTTTATGGCGAGCACATCCTGCTCGCGCTCGGGCAAGCGCCGGACTCGGCCGCGCTGGCGCAGCGCTACCTCAACGGATTGGCCTGGGGCATTGCGCCGGCGCTCGGCTTCATCGCGCTGCGCAGCATGATGAGCGCGGTGAACCGGCCGCAGGCGCCGCTGTGGATCACGCTCGCCGCGATCCCCGCCAATGCCGCACTGGTCTATGTCCTGATCCACGGTCTGTTCGGCCTGCCGAAGCTCGGCCTGTTCGGCGCGGGGCTTGCGACCACGCTGGTCAATCTCGGCACCTTCCTCGCCGCGCTCGCCATTGCCGCATGGCGAAAACCGTTCGCGAACTATCAACCGCTCGCCCGACTGTGGCGGATCGACTGGCCCTTGATGCGCCAGCTCATCGCGATCGGCGCGCCGATCTCGTTCGCGCTGCTGATGGAATACGGCCTGTTCTCCTCGGCGGCGCTGCTGATGGGGCTGATCTCGACCACCGCGCTCGCCGCGCATCAGATCGCGCTCCAGGTCACCGCCGTGCTGTTCATGGTGCCGCTCGGCATCGGCATGGCCGCCACCGTACGGGTCGGCCACGCGTTCGGTCGCAACGAGCCGGCCGCAGTGAAACGCGCAGGGCTGGTCGCGGCCGTGCTCGGAATCGTCCTGATCTCCGCGCTGACGGTCGCCATCATCCTCGGCCGCTACCAGCTCGGACGGCTGTTCTTCGGCAGCAGCGAGGCAAGCGCGGCAACCGTCGAACTGACGGCGACACTGCTGGTGGTCGGCGCGACCTTCTTCATCGCCGACGGCCTCCAGACCATCATGGGCGGCGCGCTGCGCGGCATCAACGACACCAAGATGACGCTGCTGTTCGCGGTGATCGGCTATTGGTGCGTCGCCTTCCCGATCGCCTGGCTGCTGGCTTTCAACGCCGCCCTTGGCGCAGTCGGCGTCTGGATCGGTTTCTCGGTCGGGACCTTCGTCTACGCCGGTCTCCTGATCTTGCGCTTCCGCACGCTGACGCGCAGATTGGCGGAATGATCGGGACCGTCCGCGAAGTCACCCCCAATGTCGATGCCGGCACGCTGCTAGCAGGCGCGCAGTTCGTCGACGCGTTTCGCGTCGAGATCGGCGCTGCGACCGTGAATGCCCGTGAGGCCTGCATGCGGATGGTGCTGCACGGGCCGCGCTGGATCGATGTGCTGATTCGCCTGCGCAACATCCTGGTGACGCCGTTCGGGCTGAAAACATCCGGCGAAGGCGCACCGGCACCGCACGGGATGATCGGCCTTTTTCCGGTGCTGAGCGAAACACCGGAGCGGCTGATCGCTGGCTTCAACGATCATCATCTCGACTTCCGTATCGTGGTCGATGTTGCCTGCGATGCCGACGGCCGGTGGGTAACATCCACAACGCTGGTGCGGACGCATAATCTCCTGGGCAGGACCTATCTCGGCCTCATCATGCCCTTTCACAAGCTCGTGGTCCGCAGCATGATGGGACGGATCGTGACGCGCTAGCTTCACTCCGCCAACCGCGCCGGCTTGTCGGCCGCCGCTTCCGACCATTCGCCGACGACGCGATCGAGGTCGCAGAGGTTCTGGTGCATCTGCTCCAGCGAGAACCCGAGCGCGAAGAAGCGCTCGGCGGTGTCGCTGGGCTGGCCGCGGATCAGACCGTCGTGACGAACGGCGGCGACGGCCTCGGCGTAGTGCTGGAGCGCGACGTGAACGGGATGGATCGGCGGCGCACCGGCGCCCTCCCGCAAGGCTGCGGCGGCCGAGCGCAGGAAACGCGCGATCACCGTCGAGACCTCCGTCAGCGGGGCTGCGAGCCGCGTCTGCACTTCGGCTGGCAGCGGCACCACGGTGGCGCGGCCGATCATCACGACGTCATGCCGTAACCGCAGGATGGTTCGCAGCAAGGGACCGGTGTCCGGCCCGCTCGACAGGCGCGCGGCGCGCTCTCGCTCGGCTTCGGCGCCAATCGCGTTGAGGCTGACCATGGCAGCGCCGATGCCGTCCTGGATCCGGTGCAGCGCATCGTTGTCGCGCCCGCGCGTGAGGCCCGCGAGCAGCTCGGTAAAGGCATCGGCGATCAGCTCGAGCAGTTTTGCTGCGCTGGCGCGGATCTGCCGCACCGCGCGCGACGGCAGCAGCAGAAACGAAACGAGCAGCCCCGTGATGGCGCCGACCGCGACCTCGCTGACGCGATCGATCGCCGAGGTCATGGGATCGGAGTGATGCATGGTCGGAACCAGAAGCACGATCACGGCCGTGACCGTCGCGGCGCTGAGGCTCGGATTGATCGCGGCGATGAAGGCGAGCGGGGCGACCGAGAGCACCAGAAGCCCCAACAGGCCCGCTTCGCTGGAGTACGGGATCAGGATCGCGATGGCGCCGCCATAGATGGCGCCGCCGATGGTACCGAGCATGTAGTCGCGCGTCGCCTTCAGCGAGCGGCCGACGCTCATCTGGGTCACGATCAGCGAGGTCAGCACTGCCCAGAGCGGCAAGAGCAGATGCAGCGCGGTGGCGATGGCATAGGCCGCGACGGCCGCCACGGTGACCCGGATCGCCAGCCCCAGTTGCGTCCGTCGCGCCCGGATCTGGTCGAACAGCTCTCTTACGCGTGTCATCGTCAACGTCCCGGTCAGATCCTCTTGAGCCAGGCAAAAGCATGGCTGATGCCCGCCCCGGCATGGCCGCTTGAAAGGCGAAATCAGCCCGCCTAACTTGCCGGCCAAAACGAGGAAACACGATGGCCCACGAAACCGCAACGCTCGCCGCTTATGTCTTCAATCTGAAATACCAGGATATTCCGGCGGAGGTGCTGGATCGCGCCAAAGTGCTGACGCTGGATTTCCTCGGCAGCGCCATCCGCGCCCGCAACGAGGCGGAATCGACCCCGTCGATGCTGAAGACGCTAGAAGCCCTCGCGCTCGACACCAAGGGCGAGGCCACCGTATTCGGCGACAGCAAGACCTGGACGCCAGCGGTGGCGGCCCTGCTCAACGGCGCGTTGGGACATTCGCTCGATTTCGACGACACCCACGCCGATTCCTCGCTGCATCCGAGCGCTCCGGTGGTGCCGGCCGCCTTCGCGGTCGGCGAGATGGTCGGCGCGTCGGGCCGCGACGTGCTGACGGCGATCGTCGCGGGCTATGAGGTCTGCTGCCGGCTCGGCAATGCGCTCGATTCGACCTCGCATTATGCGCGCGGCTTCCATCCGACTGCGACCGCCGGCACCTATGGTGCGGCCGCGGCCGCCGCAAAACTGTTCGGCCTCTCCGAGCAACAGATCATCGCCGCCTTCGGCGTCTCGGGCAGCCAGGCCGCCGGATCGCTGCAATTCCTGGTCAACGGCGCCTGGAACAAGCGCTACCAGGTCGGCGCCGCCGCAATGAACGGCGTCATCGCCGCGACACTGGCGCGCAACGATTTCGTCGGCGCGACGGAATCGGTCGAGGGCAGGCACGGCCTGCTCGCCGGCTACACTGACGACGCGCATCCGGGCAAGGCGGTCGCCGAGCTCGGCAAGAGCTACGAGACCATGAAGATCGGCGTCAAACCCTATCCGAGCTGCCGCTACACCCATGCCGCGATCGACGCGCTGATCGCGATGCGGCGCGAGCACAATCTGACGCCGGACCAGGTCAAGCGCGTCGAGATCGGCCTGCATCGCAACGGCATCACGCTGACCGGCGATGCCGCCACCAAGCGGCATCCGACCTCGATCGTCGGCGGTCAGTTCTCGATGTTCTTCACCGGCGCGCTCGCGCTGGACCAGGGCTCATTTGGTTGGGACGACTACAGCCGCCTGGGCGATGCCGCCATCGACGCGCTCGCCGACAGGTTCGACGTCGTGCAGGACGACCGGCTCGAAATCGGCCGCACCCATCCGTTCGGCGCCCGCGTCAGCATCACGACGGACGATGGCGTGCATGAGCGACTGTATGCCGACCCGTCGGGCGAACCGAATTCGTTTCCCGACACGCAGGCGATGCAGCAGAAGTTTTTGACGCTGGCGCGGCCCGTGCTGAACGCACGGGCGGAGAAGTTTGCGGATGCGATCATGACGCTGGAGCGGTTCGACCGGGTGGCGAAGGCGACCGAGCTGGGGAGGTCGTAAGCTCTCGCCACACGAACGCTGCACCCTCTCCCCTTGTGGGAGAGGGTGGCTCGCCGCGACGGCGGCGAGACGGGTGAGGGGTCTGCCTCCGCAAACTCTTCAGCAGTTGAACTCGCGGATGCAGACCCCTCATCCGGCGCTTCGCGCCACCTTCCCCCACAAGGGGAGAAGGAAGAAAAGGCGGCACTTCGCTCTGCTTTCATCAATTCATCCCGGCTACCTTCCCTTCTCGCGCGTTGCGTCCACCACGTCGCGCACGAGGTCGAACACGCGATCCGCTTCTGGCGGCCAGTTCGGCGAACGTCCGAGCCGCACGATGACCAGCCGCTCCGAGGGGATCACGATGGTGTACTGCCCAATCGTGCCCTTGGCGAAAAAAGGCATCGCGCGGCCAGCCGCGCTCGATGCGAAACTTCGCGCCGAAACTGTCGCCCAGGTTGGTCCAGAAGCCGGCGCCGATGCCGACCCAGGCCTTCGGCGTGGGCGAGGACGAATAGCTCACCCAGCCCTCGGGCAGGATGCGCTGGCCGCCGGCGATGCCGTCATTGAGATAGAACTGGCCGAAGCGCGCCCAGTCCCGCGCCGATGCCAGCATCTCGCTCGAGCCCTCGATTGTACCGGCACCGTCGAGCTGGAGCGTGACATGGCGCATGCCGAGCGGGACGAACAATTCGCGGCGCGCGAAGCGCAGTGCATCTGCGGGAGTTCCACCGGCCGCGTTGCGGATCAGATGCGAGAGCAGCATGGTGTTGCCGTCGTGATAATTCCACGCCGCGCCCGGCGTGGTTGCCAGCGGCATCCTCGCGGCATAGGCCGCCATGTCGCCTTCGACGAACTTCATGCGGTTGACCGGCTCGAAGGCGGAGCCGAGCGAGGCCTGCAACGAACTGCCGAGCGCGAGCCCTGCGGTGTGGCGCAGCAATTGATCCACGCTGATGGCATGGCGCGGATCATCCGGATCGTTCCAGGCGACGACCGGCGCAGGTCCGTCGAGCTTCAGCTTGCCCTGGCGCACCAGTACGCCCGTGAGCGCCGATATCACCGATTTGGTCATGGAGAAGCCGAGCAGCGGCGTCTCCGGTCCGATACCGTCGGCGTAACGCTCGGCGATGACGCGGCCCGCTTTCACCACGACGACCGCCCGGGTGCGGCGATAGGGCGGCTGCGCCGGCTCGGCAAAGGCGCGGTCGAGCGCGGCAGCAACCTCGGGACTTTGCGGCGGCACGATCGCGGGGCCGGCGATCTCTGGAAGCAGCGCGGGCTGCCTGTCGTCCAGCGGCGGCATGACTTCGGCGAGCGGCTCGCCATGCGCGAGCGTGCAGCCGAGCCCCTCGCGATAGACGGCATGGCTGCGGCCGAGGCCAAACAGTGTCACCGTAACGTCCTTGCGCACGCGATCGATCCGGTAGTCCATCGCCCAGCTGATCAGGCCGGTCCCGGGCATCGCATCGTTGGTTTCGGTGAAGGTGCGCCGCGGATCGAGGTCGGAGACGAAGGTCTCAGAGCACAGGATGCCGGCGACAAAGCCGGTGGCGACCTTCGGCACGTCGCGGGCGCGCGCAGCACCGAGCGCGAGGCCGGCACAGGCGATGGTGGTGAGGAGGACGATGTTGTGGCGGCAGGTCACGGGCTGTCTCCGGCTTGGGGGCGTGTGCCGGAGACGAAGCAGGAGGCGTGGGAGGACTGCTCGCCGGATTTGGAAAACGACCTCGCCGGAATTGCGCATGGGCTGGCCGATTTTGAAATAAGTGAGCTATTTCAGAATTATAGGGAATGCTGCGGCAACGGCGCTCAGTCCCCTCGCCCTGCTTGCGGGGAGAGGCGAAGAGCCCATCACGCCGGGCTGGCCTTGAGCCGCCGATATTCCGTCGGGGTCACGCCGGTCACCGCCTTGAAGGCGCGGTTGAAGGGACCGAGTGACTGGAAGCCGGCATCCATGGCGATGGTGATGACGGGGACCTCGGCCTGGGCGGGATCGGCGAGCGCGGCCTTGGCTTCCTCGATCCGATGATTATTCAGGAATACATTGAAGTTGCGATAGCCGAGCCGCTGGTTGATCAGCCGGCGCAGCCGGTATTCGGGAATTTTCAGCCGGTTCGCCAGCGCGCCGATTGTGACGTTCTCCTGGCGATAGATCCGCTCGTCCGCCATCAGCCGCATCAGGGCATCGATGAGCTTCTGGTCGGAGGCTTGCTCTGCCGCTGGGGATTGGCTCAAAATAATCGGCCGCGCTGTTTCAGCGGCAAGAGGAAACAGGCCGGCGCCATCGACGCGCATCATCGCATAGGCGATGGCCGCAACGATGCAGGCGAGCACGCCCGCATTGACCGTGTCGGCGATATCGCCAACCTCCGTGCCGGCCACGCCAATCTGGAGCAGCGCGTTCACCCCGCCATAGAGCGCGGCCGCGCAGACGATAAAGACGCGAACGCGGCGACGGCGCTCGACCAGATCGGTCGACCACGAATTGATCGTCTGCACCACCGCGAGCGCAATGAAACCGAGCACGATCAGATTGACAATGGTGACGGCGAGCCGAACGCTTCCGCCCGCTACGATCCAGAGACAGTTAGCGAAGCTGAACGCGGTCACCAGTCCCCAGATCAATCCGTGCCACCAGCGCAGGCGAAACTCGTCGTCGAACAGCGCGCGCGTGAACAGCCAGAACACCACGATGTTGCCCGTCGACAATGCAATCAGCGGCGCATGCGAGGCCGGCGCCAGCGACGACACGCCGACCGAATAGCTCGCCGCATGCGCGGCCGATCCAAGCGCGAAGGCCGCGCCAAGCCGGGCCGCGAGGACGTTGCGGAAATCCGCGACGAGCGAGGCCCCAAGCACAAGCAGCAGCGCCACGGACGCGGCGCAAAAGGCTAGTTCTGTTGCGGTAAATGTCATCGGCGATGCGACGGTCGCGGTTGAAATCAGGCGAACATCTTTCGTCAGGCATATTTTTTCAAGGACCATTCGCACCACAATTGTCATCGGCCGGCTTGCCGTCTTCGCTCCAGCTTCGCCGGCCGAGCATTGCTGTGGGCCCGGCGCAGCGTTGCGGAGACGGGACCGGGCGATCCTGTACTCCGAGACGGTTGCGATTCAACCGAAAGGCTGCAGCGCACTGGATGCCCCGCCTTCGCGGGGCATGACAGCAGGCTCTGACGCGACGGCGATGCGAAATCGTGCTACGATCGCGCCGAAGAAAGTCAAAAGGAGCCCACCCATGAGCTGGCAACCCTCCAATGATCCCGTGCTCGGCGATCCCATGTCCTGCGATGCGCTCGATCTCGTCATCGTGCCGCGCACGCGCGATCTCGGCGACGGATTCGCGGTGCGGCGCGCATTGCCGCATGGCAAGCGGCAGATGGTCGGGCCCTTCATCTTCTTCGATCATTTTGGGCCGGTGCAGTTCGTCTCCGGCAAGGGCATGGACGTGCGGCCGCATCCGCACATCGGGCTTGCCACCGTCACCTATCTGTTCGACGGCGCGATCATGCATCGCGACAGCGAAGGCAATGTCCAGGAGATCGCGCCTGGCGCGATGAACCTCATGACCGCAGGGCGCGGCATCGCCCATTCCGAGCGCACGCCCGACGCGCAGCGCGCCTCGGGTCAGAAGATGCTCGGCTTGCAAAGCTGGATCGCACTGCCGGCCGGATCTGAAGAGATCGCGCCGTCATTCCAGCACTATGCCGCCGGCGACCTGCCGATGGTCTCCGAGCGCGACTTCACCGCGCGGGTGATCGCGGGCTCCTCATTCGGCATCGCCTCGCCTGTTACGATGGTGTCGCCCTGGTTCTACACCGAGGTCACGGCGGCAGCGGGCGCGAGCGTGCCGCTCGATCCCGATCACGAGGAACGCGCGATCTACGTGGTCGACGGCGAGGTCGAGATCGCGAACGAGCGCTACGAGGGACCGCGGCTCTTAATCTTCCGCCCCGGCGACCGCATTACGGTGAAGGCCCTGAAGGCCACGCGGATGATGTTTCTGGGCGGCGATGCACTGGAGGGCCCGCGCCATATCTGGTGGAATTTCGTCTCCTCCAGCAAGGAGCGGATCGAGCAGGCCAAGCAGGACTGGAAAACCGGCCGCTTCGCCGCAGTTCCGCAGGAACATGAGTTCATTCCGCTGCCGGAATAGGCTATCCCGGTTTCCGGCCGCGCTGTCAGCCGCGGCCGGATTCCTTGTGCGAAGGCTTTGCCGATGACCACCATGCTCTCAAGCGACCTGCCGCTCCCCAAGATCGGACGCGGCAAGGTGCGCGACATCTACGCCGTCGACGACGACCGTCTGCTGCTCGTCACCACCGACCGCATCAGCGCCTTCGACGTCGTGATGGGCGAGACCATCCCGATGAAGGGCGCGGTGCTGACTCAAATCAGCGCGTTCTGGTTCAACGAATTGGAGGGCGTGGTGCCGCATCACATGATCAGCGCCGACACCGACGCGATCATCTCGGCCGTGCCGGCCTTGATGCCCCACCGCGCCGAGATTCTCGGTCGCGCCATGCTGTGCAAGCGCACCACCGTGTTCCCGATCGAATGCGTGATCCGCGGTTATCTCTCGGGCTCGGCCTGGAAGGAATATGCCACGAGCGGCACGCTGGCCGGCGAGAAGCTGAAGACGGGGCTCGTCGAGAGCGAGAAGCTGGAGCCTGCCATCTTCAGCCCGGCAACCAAGGCCGAGAGCGGCCATGACGAGAACATCACCATCGCGAGGATGCGCGCGGTGGTCGGCGACGAGGTTGCCTACACGCTGGAGAGCATGACGCGCGCGATCTACACGCTCGGCGAGGAGCTGGCCCGCGAGCAGGGCATCATCATCGCCGACACCAAGTTCGAGTTCGGCCGCGACAAGGACGGCCGCATCATCCTGATCGACGAAGTCATGACGCCGGATTCCTCGCGCTTCTGGGCGCTCGATACCTACAAGCCCGGCCAGCCGCAGGCGAGCTTCGACAAGCAACCCTTGCGCGACTATCTCGACGTCGAGCGCCGCGCCGGCCGCTGGAACGGCGACGCCCCACCGCCCCCGCTGCCGGCGAGCGTGGTGGAGGCGACCAGCAAGCGATATCTGGAAGCGTATCGGCGCGTGACGGGGAAAGAGCTGAAGATTTAGGCGGGACTGTTACCGCAGCTCCGTCATTGCTGTGCATGTTCACTAATTCGCTGATTGGATCGCTCCAGCGGAGGACGATCCGATGCGCGACAACAGCTATGACCGGACGATTGAGCGCAACTATCTGCA